>JBCCTH010000001.1:0-34916 GCA_039198835.1 Pseudomonadota bacterium
GGCGACCGTGGCGCAAGAGGACCCAAAGGCGAAATAGGCGATCGCGGCGAGCAGGGCGAGAAAGGTGAGCGCGGAGAGCGCGGGCCCAAGGGCGAAAAAGGTGATCGCGGCGAGAAAGGCGAACAAGGCGATCGCGGCGAGAAGGGTGAAAAGGGCGATAAGGGTGACACCGGACCGCGCGGACCCAAAGGCGATAAGGGCGATAAGGGTGACAAGGGCGATAAAGGCGCGCCCGGCATGCCCGGAATGCCCGGCATGGGCGGTGGCAAGAACATCGATATCGACATCGACATCGATGTGGACTTTGACGTCGATGTCGCCATCAACCGCGGCGGTGGCCATTGCTATGGCGGCGGCGGCGTGAAGGGCGGCTCGGCAGATTTCGGTAGCGTGATGCAGAAGATCACCTCTGAGATCAACGAGCTCATCGAGCAGCTGAAAGCCGCGATCTCGCAGATCATCACCAAGTTCCTGGAGCAGATCCAAGGCATCATGGATTCCATGAAAGGTATGAACCAGATGGGTTATACCTACATGGGCAACATGGGCGCCATGGGCGGCGGGCATGATTGCAACACAGCCGCCGACAAGAAGCAGGCGCTGATCGACTCCATGAAGAAAGAGATGGGCGGCACGGCCGACTCCATGCCTGACATGATGGCCGGTTCCATGAACCAGATTCAGGGCATGATGGTCAGCTACGCTCAGCGTCCGACAGATATGGGGGCCACGGATCTGCGCAAAGGCGCGGACGCCGTTCTCGATCAGCTTGGCCGCGATCTCATCGCCAAGGCGGAATGGCAGCTCAAGACCGCAGCCTAAGGCGCAGGTTAGCTCCGGGCGGGACATCCTTTCGCCCGGGGCACCAATCCTTCGATGCGTCCGAAACGGTCGTGCGCGTCAAACCACGCAACACTAGCTCATGAACTCAGGAGAAAAATCATGGCTCAAGTAAATCAGGCTGGTGCAAACCAGGATATCCAGGGCTCGGAAGAAAACCAGGAAGCGCTCGAGCAGCGTTTTCAGGACCTCTACGTCGCGATGATGGAAAAGAAAGTGTCGTTCAAGGAGGCCACAGAGCCCTTCCGGACCGACAACGAGAACTCCTCGAAGGGCTAAACGCCCGACAGCAAGATCGCTGGAGGCGCCGCGATGCGCCTTCGGCACCTCAAATTGTTCCTTTCGGCGCCTTGGGGGCTCGGTTGCCGTGTTATGAAGGTGGTGGAGAATGCGTAAGGATATTGCGCTTATCCTGTTGATCCTCGCGATCCTCGCGTTGATCGTCGTGCCCCTCGGCCCGACGATGCTCGATATATTGCTGTCGGTGAACCTGACGCTCTCGGTCTTGCTGTTGATCGTGGCGGTTTACCTTAAGCATCCGGCGGATTTTCCGACATTCCCGACTGTCATCCTGCTGGGCACTGCCTTCAGGCTGGCGCTTTCGATCTCGACGACCCGTCAGATTCTTTCAGAAGCGGAAGCGGGCGAAATCATCGAGACGTTCGGGACCTTCGTGATCGGCGGGAACATCGCCATTGGTCTCATCGTCTTTCTGATCATCACGGTCTTCCAGTTCCTCGTCGTCACCAAAGGCGCGGAGCGGGTCGCCGAGGTCAGCGCGCGTTTCGCGCTTGATGCGCTTCCCGGCAAACAGATGTCGATCGATGCGGATCTGCGCGCGGAGGCGATCGACAAGCAGACCGCTCAAGAGCGCCGTGAAGCGCTTGCCCGTGAAAGCCAGTTCTTCGGGGCGATGGACGGCGCGATGAAGTTCGTCAAAGGCGATGCCATCGCGGGCCTGATCATCATCTTCATCAACCTGATCGGCGGCATCTCGGTGGGGATGCTCGTTCTTGGGTTCACCTTCGAGGATGCTGTCGCCACCTACACGCTCCTGACGCTCGGCGACGGCCTTGTCGCGCAGCTTCCAGCGCTTCTGATGGCGCTTTGCGCGGGTATCGTGACGACCCGGGTCGATAGCACCGAGAACATCGATTTGGGCTCGGACATCTGGCGCGATCTCGCGAGCGACCCCCGCGTGCCAGCCGCCGCGGCGGGGATCGTTGTGCTTATCGGCCTGGTGCCGGGCTTTCCTTTTGTGAATTTCGCGGTGGGGGCGGGTGTTCTCCTCTTTGTCTCCTTCTCGATGCGCCAGGTCATCGCGGCGCAAGACCGCAAACTCGCTGAAGCGCCGCCCCTCGCTGAAGACCCGATGCAAGAGGCCGAGGAAGAAAGTGCCCCGGCTCCGGCGATCAATGAAGGCGTGCGCTCTGATCGGATCGTTTTGCGTATCGGCGATGAGCTCGCGAGCGAGCTCAACCTCATGCAGCTCGACACGACCGTTCAATCTTTCCTCGCGCGCTATGATCAGACCCGCGGTCTGGCCTTTGACCCCCCTTTCATCGATATCACGACCCGCAGTGGCCGGCATGGGCGGCTTTTTGAAGTCGTGCTCGATGAAGTGCCTGTTGCGTCCGAGACGATCCCCGAGAACTCTCTCCTTTTGCGGTGTGATGCGTCGCTGCTTGATGCGCTCGGGTGCGACCCCGACGATGTCAAACGCGTGCGCTGGCATGAATTCGACGGATATTTCGCGCCACGCGAGGTTTGGCAGGGCGCGGTTGACGCGCAGCTCACGCCGATCCTCGTGGAAGAGCACATCGCCACGGTTGTGTTCCGGGTGTTTGAAACGAATGTGGGTGTTCTTTTCAGCGAAGATCACTTCAACCGGTTCCTCGAGCAACTCGCGCGGACATCGCCCCGCCAGCAAGCGCAGCTTGAGGCGCAATCTGACCGCACGATCTTCTTCCAGACCCTGCGCTATCTCGCCGAAGATGGTGTGCCGCTGCGCCCGGTGCCGTTCATTGTCGATACCTATCTGACCTGGGTCCAGACCCATGGAAATGTGGGCGCGCTTGAGCTTTCAGAATACATGCGCGGCTCTCTCAAGCGTCAGATCTGTCATGCCATGGTCGGATCTCGCGACATGCTTGGCGTGGTTTTGCTTGATCCGGCGATCGAGAGCTACGCGCGCAATGCGGTGATCGAAACCGAAGGGGCCGACAGCCCCGCGGGCAGCGATGGCTTGCCGCTCGCGCCCCATATCTCCGAAGGCCTTCTGGGCCAGTTTCGCAAGCTCATATCTGGGCTGAGCGCGGATGATCCGTTCCCGGTCGTGATCGCTTCATCGAATATTAGGCGCAGATTGCGCAATTATCTCTCGGCCAATCGCATCGCGCTGCCTGTCATGGCACCGCACGAGCTTTCGCCCGAAGTCAATGTCCACCCCATCGCCCGGTTCCGCATGCCGGACATGGATGAGGCGTATTAAGGAGGATCACCCAATGCAGTGGTTGCGATCCAAACTGCTTTTGCTTTGCACTCTTTTCGCCCTCGCCGGCTGTCAGGAGGTGCTCTATTCCGAGCTGTCAGAAGAGGACGCCAACGAGATGGTGGCGCTCCTCGTGCTTTCGGGCATCCCGGCGAGCCGCCAAAACGATGCGGGATCAGGATATTCGGTCCTCGTGGAGGAGGCCGATATCGCTGTGGCGGTCACTGTTCTCAAGAATTCCGGTCTGCCGCGCGCCAAGTTTGCCTCCATGGGCGAGATTTTCGGCGATGTCGGCGTCGTGGGGACA
The DNA here is from genome assembly GCA_039198835.1 of Pseudomonadota bacterium. GTDB lineage: Bacteria > Pseudomonadota > Alphaproteobacteria > Rhodobacterales > Rhodobacteraceae > Shimia_B. The sequence continues at coordinate 3,639 of JBCCTH010000001.1, forward strand.
CCGTTTGAGGAGCGCGTGCGCTTTGCCTATGCGACAAATCAAGAGCTTTCGAACACCATTTCGCAGATCAAGGGTGTCGATAATGCGCGTGTCCATGTCGTGATCCCCGAGAAAAAGCGCTTCGGGTCCACGGATGAGCCCGCGTCTGCCTCGGTTGCGATCTTCCATGACCGCAGCTTTGAGCCGTCAAGCTATTCGCCGCGGATCAAGACGCTGATCGCCTTCGCCGTGCCTGATCTGGCGATTGAGAACATCTCGCTAAGTTTCTTTTTGTCGCCGGGCTTTGTGGTTCAGCCGCAGCTTGAAGCAGAGACAGCGCCCGGCGCGGCCATGGCGCAAGGGTATAACCTGCCCGGCGGACCGGCCGCTTTTCCCTTCTTCGGGGCGCTCCTTTTTCTCGTGCTTCTTTTCGTCGTGCGCCTTGTGATGCTCGCATGGCGCAGGGTCGGCTGACCCTTGGCTGAGGCGCAAACATATCCGTCGCTCAAGCGGTTTCTCGCGCCGAGCCTGGCTGATATCGGCTCAAAGCAGCGCGAGACCTTCGCCAATAGCTTTGGTGATGCCGCGCTGGGCCTTGCGATCCTGGAAAACAGACGCCTTGAGGAGCGGGTGCTCGAGCAGATCGTCAATAGTGAGTCCGCGCTTGACGCAAAGCAAATTGAGGGCACGCAAGACGCCGTTGTGATCGAGCTTCTCATGGCGCGTTCTGTGGCCGAACTTGAGCTTCTGATGGGCATGGTCTGGCATAAGCTGACCGTTCTTGACTGGCTCACCTGGGGGCGTTTGGGGCTTATGCTTCCGGGCGTTGATGGGGTTATCGCACGGATTGCCGTGAGCGCCGTTGATGCTAAAGCGCGCGCGGATGCAGGCGCGCCCAACGAAGCGCTTGCAGATCTGCCGCCAAGCCATTTGCGCGAGGATGGCGCGCTCCTTTTGGCCTCGTGGATGGCGTCGCTGTCGCCCGAGCTTGCCGCCCGGCTTCAGCTCTTCGCCGCGATCGAACCGGGCCACCCCGATGATCGCTTCGCCCGGCTGGTGCAGATTTCAGCGCAGGCGCTTTATGCGGCGGGGGCTTCCTGATGGCGTTTGATAGCGCGGCTCCGATCCGCATCCACAAGGCAACGCTTCTGACCGCGAATGAATACGCCGCCCGGCAAGCCGAGGCGGAAGACATTCGCGTGGCCAAGTCAGAGGCCGAGCGCATCACGGAGGCCGCTCAGGCAGAGGCCGCCCGGATCGTCGCCGATGCCCAGGCGCGCGCCGATGAACTGGATGCCGAGATGCGGCGGATCGCCGATCAGGAGCTCGGACGCTTCGTTGAAACCCACGCCATCGACGAAGCCGCGCGCGCCGTGCAGCAAGTGCTCGAGACCTCAAGCGCGATGAAAAGTGATTTTGACGCGCTGGGGCCATGGTTCTCGGACTTCGTCGAGACCGCGCTCGAACGGATCACCGGTGAATTGCCCAAGCGCAAGCTTTGGGCGGGCATTATCCGGGAAGGTCTCAAAGACAGCCGCGAGCGCTGGTCGCTCACGCTGCGCTGCCATCCCAAGCTCGTTGATCTGATGAACGAGGTGCTTGAGGAAGATGACAAACTCGCCGAGGCCATCGTCGCCGTTGAAGGCGATCGCGATCTCCCGCGCGAGGCGTGTTATCTCGTGAGCAAGAAGGGCGTTCTCGATATCTCTGTCAAAACCCAGGTGAAAACGCTCGTGCGCGCCATCGAATACATGACCGAGACGCCGCAATGACCCTCCCGCTCCATCTCCAGGAGCGCGCGGCGGCGCTCACCGGCCTAAGGGAGCGTTTGGGCGAGATGACGCTGGCAGAGCCGTTCGGCACGGTCGTGGATGTCAAAGGGCCGCTGGCGCGTGTGGCCGCGCCTGATTTCCGCGTCGGAGAGATGTGCGAGTTTCTCATGCCCGCCGGTCGCGCGCTTCTGGGCGAAGTCATCGGTCTTCAGGGTGATTTCACATTGGTGACCCCGCTCGGCCCCATAGAGGGGATCGGGCAGGGGACGATGGTCCGAAAGCGCAGCGAAGGGTTTACCATTCCGTTTTCGTCGGCGCTGCTCGGCCGCATGGTGACCGGCCTTGGCGAGGTGGTGGGCGAGCCGCTGGACGGGCCTGTGAAACGTGTCCCCGTGAAAGCCGCGCCGCCTGAGCCAGCCGACCGCGCGCCCATCGATACAGCGCTTCCCACCGGATTGCGCGTCATTGACGGGTGCATGACCCTTGCCCGAGGTCAGCGCGTTGCGGTCATCGGCCCGCCTGGCGCGGGGAAATCGACGCTCCTTGCCGCCATCACCGCCCATTCTGATGTCGATGTCGTGGTCTTTGGCCTCATTGGCGAGCGCGGGCGCGAAATTCAGGAATTCGTCACGCGTAAAATCCCCGACGAGACGCGCCAAAAGCTCGTCGTGGTGGCCGCGCCCGCTGATAAGCCAGCGCTCGAACGGCTTTATGCGGCCAATACCGCCACGGCCATCGCCGAGGGGTTCCGCGACCAGGGCAAATCCGTCCTTTTGGTAATTGATTCAATGACGCGGGTTGCCCGCGCCATGCGCGAAGTCGGCCTTGCCGCCGGTGAGCCACCCACGCGCCGGGGCTATCCGGCTTCTGTTTTCGCGCAACTTCCAGAACTCATTGAGCGGCCCGGGCCAGCACCGGTGGGGGAGATCACGGCGATCTACTCGGTGCTGGCCGAGGGAGAGACAAGCTCAGACCCTATCGCCGAGGAAACCCGGTCGCTCGTGGATGGCCATATCATCCTCGATGCCAGCATCGCGGCAGGCGGGCGCTACCCCGCCATTAACGTGACCGAGAGCCTGAGCCGCCTTATGGCCGAGGTTGTCGAGGGGCCGCATCAGCGCATGAATACCGCGATCCGGGCCTGCCTTGCGAAATATGCTGAAATCGAGCTTCTCGTGCAGATCGGCGAATATAGCGCCGGGCAGGACCCGGAGGCAGATCGCGCGCTCGAACTCTATCCCTATGTGCAAAAGTTCCTAAAGCAGGGCCCGGAAAAGCATGAGTTCGGCGAAACGCTTGAGTGGATGCGGGAGATGCTGGAATGAGCGGCGCCGTGAAGCTCACCCAGATCCGCGATCTGCGGGCGTTGAAGGTAGACCGGCTCACCGCGCGCGCGATCGATCTGCGCCGCGCCTTGGTCGCTGCCCAGCGCAATGCCGCAAACATGATCGAGCGCTATCGCGCGCTATGCGCGAGCGAGCCGGAAATGATTGATCGCTTGCTCGATCAAACGCTGCGGATCACAGAACCCGCAGCCCGCCTCGCGGCGATGAACCATGCGGTGAACCGCGTGCGCGATGTGCGGGCCCAGGCCTATCGCGAGATGTCGGCCGCCGAGGCCGCTGTGATGGGCATTGAACAGGACATCAAGGAGACAAGCAGCGCGCTTGCGGAAGCGCAAGCGCATCTCGAGGGCATCGAGCGCGCATGTCAGGAGGCCGGGCGCAAAGGGCGCGCCCGCGCGGAAGACATCGAAGATGACAACGTCCTCGAAACCTTCGCCGGGCTAAGGGGAACGACCGCATGGGCATGATCGATATCATCGACATGCGCGGCGGGCGTAGCCAGGCGAAGAAGCCCGTGACGCTCCCAAGCGTCGCGCGCAACGCCGCGGCCCCGCGAGGGGCCGTGGCGCGGCTCGATATTCGCGGCGAGGTGATCCTCCAGGGGGCAGAGATCGCTTATGAAGCCGCCTATATCGAGCCGCGAACCGCATGCCAGGGCGTTGTGATCGATGCTGACATTGGCGGTCTGACTGTCACGCTCGCGCTTGAGGGCGATGCGCTCAGGGCGATCAGGCTTGATCGGCTCGCCGGTCTTTCGCTCAATCCTGCCTCCATGGCGCTGGCGGTTGAGCACCTTCTGACCTCTGACATCGACTTCTTTGAAGCCGCCAAGGATACCGCGCTCTCGCTGCGCGAGGTGTCACTCGGCCGGTTTGATACCAGTCAGGCCGTTCTCGCCCTTCGCCTGACCTGGCCCGATGGCACGGGCCTGACAGGCTATGTCTGGTCGCCGGACAATGCCGCGCTCGCTCGGGCTCTGGCCGAGCGCTTTGAAGCCAAGCGCCGCCCGGAAGCGTCTGGCCCGCGCGTCAGGGCCGCCATCATCGGGCCAATTGCCGAGATCCCCAGAAAGCGTTTGCGCAAGGTGACGAAGGGGGCTGTCTTTTGCCCTGCGCCCGGCTGGGCAAACCTCGCAGATGAGCTCTTTTTGCTGGTCAAGGGCGAGCATCTGATCCGCTTGACGCCCCATGGTCATGGCTATGCCACAATGGGAGACGAAACAGACATGCATTCTCTGGGTGGGGGCACCACAGGTGATGACATGACAGACACTTCTCGAAAAGGGTCGCTGGCTAATCCCCGTGCCTTGGTGACGGTGGAACTCCATCGCCGTGACATGACCCTGGCCGAACTCAGCGATCTCCAGAAAGACGATATCCTCGATCTCGATCTTTCCGGCATCGAGACAGTCACGCTCGCGGCGGACGGCAAGCCCTTTGCAAAGGGCAAGCTCGTTCAGCTCGATGACGTGCTGGGCGTCATGGTGTCAAAGCTGCTCTGAGCGCGCGGCCCATGGAAAACCTTTCGCCCCTCGTCGTAGGCTATCTGGCCTCCTTTTTTCTCGTGGCGCTGCTCGCGTTCACGGCGTTCATCAAGGTGTCGGTCGTGTTGATGATCGTGCGCAACGCGATCGGCCTCCAGCAGGTCCCTTCGAACATGATCGTGATGGTGCTGGCGCTCTTTTTGTCGAGCTTCATCGCGCTTCCATCGATTGTCGCGGCGTTTGACGCCATCGAGGCCCTTGGCCCGCTTGAAAACTCAGCCGATGCGCTGGTTGCGATCTGGACAGCAGGCCTCGCCCCGTTTCAGAGCTTCATTTCGCAGCATACAGACCCCCAGCATCTGGGCTTTTTCGTGGAAGTCGCGGGCGAGGTTTGGGAAGGGTCGGGCGTGACCGCCTCGCCTGACATGGCGATCATCCAAGTGCCCGCTTTCGTGCTCACGGAGCTGACGGCGGCGTTTGAGTTCGGCTTCCTGCTTTATCTGCCCTTCGTTGCCATCGATCTGGCTGTGACGGCGATCCTGATCGCGCTGGGCATGCAGCTTGTGCAGCCGACGATCATCTCGGTGCCGTTCAAGATCCTGCTCTTCGTGGCGGTTGATGGCTGGGCGCGTTTGGTGGAGGGTCTCATGCTCTCCTATACGGTGTGAACCGATGGAGGCTTATGTTCAGTCGCTCGTTCAGTTCATGGCAGCGGTGGCGGTTCTTGCCGGTATCCCGTTGGCGGTGGCGACATGTGTCGGCCTGATCGTCAGCTTCTTTCAGGCCGTCACGCAAATCCAGGATCAGACGCTCGCGCAGACAGCGAAGATCGTCGCCATCGCTTTCACGTTTATCATTTTGGGGGGCGCGCTCATCGCGCCGCTCCTTGAAGGCACAACGCATCTCTTCGAGACATTCTGGCAAAGGCAATAGGGGGCGGGCTTGGATCAGTTCATCGCCACGCTTCTTGAATTGCCGATCGCTGCGTCGTTCTTTCTACTCTTGGCGGGCGTGTCGCGGGCGCTGGGCGCGATCTTCGGGCTTTGGGGGCTCTACTTCATCCTCGGCCCTGCGGTGATCGTGCGGACTGTTCTGGCGCTCATTCTCTCGGCCCCGATGATATTCGCGCAGATCGACAGCTATGTTGCGCTCAGCGAGGAAACCCAGCGCTTCGCGCTTCTCACCATCCCGCTGCGCGAATTCATCATCGGCTTCGCCATTGGTCTTCTGATGTCGCTCCCATTTTTCGCGATCATGGGCGCGGCTCTCGTGATCGAGCAATATCGCGGAGATTTCAGCCCTGGCATAGAGGCCCCCGAAAATGCGCAGGTGGGCTCATACGGCGCGCTCAATATGATCATGGTGCTCTTCATTTTCGTAGAGCTTGGCGGTTTCATGATCCTCGTGGCGACGCTCTATGACAGCTACGCGCTCATTGAGCCGGGCGTGCCGGGGTTGAGCTTTCCGGCCGGTTTTTCTGCTGCGCTGGCGGGCATATTGCAGAATGTTTTCGTGACACTCATCGCGTTTGCTTTGCCTGTCCTTTTGCTTCTGATGTTGCTCGAATTCGCGATCAACATGGCCTCGCGCCTGGCCGACCAGATCCAACTCCCCTCGATTGATTTTCTCGCCAAGAACCTCGCGCTGCTCTTTGCCATGCCGGTGCTTGTTCTGGCCCTGTCGCGCGCGATGCAGGCGACGTTTGATAATGCGCCGCCGGTGCTCCCCCTGCTTGCGGAGATCATCGGCCTATGAGCGAAGACCAAAGCGAAGAAAAGACCGACCCAGCCTCAGAGCGAAAGCTCAGGAAGCTGCGCGAGGATGCGATTATCCCCACGAGCCAGATGGGCACGAACTTCGTCGGCTTCGCGGCGGGTTTCGGAGTCTTACTCCTGCTCTTGCGGCAGATGATCGATGCGCTGGCTGACGGCTTTGATACCGCTTTCGCTTCGCTCAACTCAGAGGCCGCCAATGACGAAGGGCTGGTCTGGTATTTTCTGATCGAGATACATTCGCCAGTGGCCATGGTCATGCTCGCCGTCCTCGGCGCGGGCATCCTGTTTCGCATTCTGGTGAACAAGGGCTTTGTCTTCTCGCTCAAACAGGTGAGCCCGTCGCTCGACAAAGTGAACCCGGTGACAGGCTTCAAGAACCTCTTCAAGGGCCGCACCTTGACCGAATTTGCCGCGACGCTCACGCGGTTTTTGGTCCTTTTGGGGACGTTCGGTTATCTGGCGTGGTTCTGGTGGCCCACCTTGGCCAACCTTGATCTCTGCTCGCCCGCCTGCGCGCTGCCAGTGGCCTGGGACATCACCAAAGCGATCCTCATCGCGACGGCGGCTTTGCTTCTGGTATCGGTGGCTTTTGATGTCGGCATCCAGCAGGCGTTTTTCCTGATGGAGCACCGGATGACGAAGACCGAGGTCAAAAAGGAACTCAAAGAGATGCTGGGCCAGCCTGAAGTGCGCCAGGAGCGCAACCGTCTGCGCCGCGACAGCGCGGCGATGGCGGGCTCAGTCGGCGTGGCGGCGGCGACGGTCTATTTCCATTATGGCGATCGCGTCGTCGCGCTGGCGTTTGATCCGATCAAAAACCCTCTCCCCAAGATCGCGGCAAAGAGCCGGGAGGCGCGACGCACCATCGAGATCCTCCAGGATCTCAACGGGCGCGGCGTGCCTGGCATGGAAGATGAACAGATCGTTGAGGCCTGCGAACTCGTGCCAAATGGCAGCCCAGTACCGCGCGCGATCTTCGCGCCGTTGGCAACGCGCCTGCGCTATCTGTTGGGATAAGAAGAGGCCGGTCTCAGTCGTGGCCGCCAAGCTGGCGTTGGCGCATTCGCTCGCGAAAGCGCGCCCGGTCGCTTTCATCATAATCTCCCGCGCATTTATGGCAGCGCACGCCATCCTCGAATTCAGGGCGCGTGCGATCTTCGGGCGCGAGCGGACGACGGCACGCATGACACAGACTATGCGGCCCTTCCTCAAGCCCATGGGTGACACTGACCCGTTTGTCGAAGACAAAGCAGCCGCCGCGCCAGGCGCTTTCGCTTTTAGGCACCTCTTCGAGATATTTCAGGATGCCGCCCTTGAGATGAAAAACATCCCTCACGCCCTCGCCCAAAAGATAATTGGTTGATTTCTCGCAGCGGATGCCGCCCGTGCAAAACATGGCGATCCGTTTGCCTTCGAACCGCACACGGTTGGCTTGCCACCATGCAGGAAACTCACCGAAGCTCTTCGTTTCAGGATTGATCGCGCCGTCAAAGCTTCCGATAGCGACCTCGTAATCATTGCGCGTGTCGATGGTTACCACGTCAGGCGCTGAGATGAGCGCGTTCCACTCCCCGGGGGGCACATAGCGCCCGGTGGTCTCGGCGGGCCGCACCTGGGGCTGACCCATCGTGACAATCTCTCGTTTCAGGCGCACTTTCAGCTTTTTGAAGGGCGCGGCCTCCGCTGTGCTCTCTTTCCAGTCAAGATCGCCGCAGCCCGGCAAGGCCCGGATCACAGCCAGCGCCGCATCAAGACCGGACCGGGTGCCTGCGATTGTGCCGTTAATGCCTTCGGGCGCCAAAAGCAGCGTGCCTTTGATCCCTTCGGCAAGGCAGGCGTCGCGGAGCGGCGCGCAGAGGCCTGCCGGGTCATCAAAGGCTGTAAAGCGGTAAAGCGCGGCGACATGAAACATCGCGCCCAGATAGGCATTTGCCTTCTCGGCCTCAATCCCTAGCCTTACCGTGAGCCGCCACAAACCGGAGCAGAGCGCTGACCCTTCTTCGCAAGAAGCTTGCAAAAGCGAAACTCAAAGGCGTGTCCGCTCAGGCAACCGACCGGGCGCGCGCGCAACTTGCGAGCTATATCGAGGCGCAGCGCATGGGCGACGATGCGCTCGCAAAAGAGCTCCATGGTGGTCTTGCGGCGACGCGCATCGGCCAGATCAATCTCGGCGCGACAGCCGAACCTGCCGATCTTGCCTGCAAGATGGGCTGCGCGTTTTGCTGTATCCTGACCGGAGAGGATGGCGGCGTCATGACCGGCGCAGAGGCCCGGGTGCTCTACAAAGCGCTTGCGCCGCTGGCCGGTAAACCCGATGGCCGCGATTGGCATCCCAAGGCCTGCCCCTCGCTTGATCCCGAAACCCGCAAATGCCGCGCCTATGAGGCCCGGCCGATGATCTGCCGCAGCTATGCAAGCCGCGATGTGGACGCTTGCAAAAGCATCGCCGAGGGTAAGCCAGCGGAAGGGGCTGGCGTGCGCGCGGCTTACGGCACCTATCTGACGGTTCATGCGCTCGCCCGCGCCGCCCTGGGCCCCGGTCGCGCGCCGACATATTCGCTCCGCAAACTCGCCGCCGCCGCCCTCGAGGGCCGGGCCTTCGAAGAGGCCTTGAAAGAAGCGCGCCACAAACCAAGCGAGTTGCAAGAAGAACGCGTTCGCGTCACGCTGTGATAAAACGCGCAGCCGAAAAGGGAATTTGCGATGTCACAGGCGCTCATCATCATTGATGTACAGAATGATTTTTGCCCAGGCGGTGCGCTCGAAGTGCCCGGTGGCGACGAGATCGTGCCGGGCATTAACGCGCTCATGGGAGATTTCGACGCCGTCATCATCACTCAGGATTGGCACCCCGCCGGGCATTCGTCTTTCGCGTCAAGCCATCCCGGCAAAGCGCCCTATGACCTCATCGATATGCCCTACGGCCCGCAGGTTCTGTGGCCCGATCATTGTATTCAGGGCAGTGCGGGCGCGGAGTTTCATCCAGACCTTGACGTGAACCGCGCTGATCTGATCATCCGCAAAGGCTATAACCCGGCCATCGATAGTTATTCCGCGCTTTTTGAAAACGATCATACAACCTCGACGGGCCTTGAAGGCTATCTCAAGAACCGGGGCCTGAGCGAGCTGACTTTCGTGGGCCTCGCGCTGGACTTCTGTGTGAACTACTCGGCGGTAGATGCGGCCAAAGCGGGCTTTCGATCGCGCGTGAAGCTTGATTTGTGTCGCGGCATTGATCTCAACGGGTCGCTCGCGGCAGCCCGGGCCGGAATGGCGGACGCGGGCGTTGACGCGGCTTAACTCAAAATCGCGAAGCCCGCGACATAGCCCGCAGCCGCAAGCACGCTGATGGCCATGACAGCGGCCGCGCCTGTCTTGTTGTCTGGGCTCGCAGCGGGGCTTTGAGCCTCATCTGACGCGACCATGAGCGCACCATAGGGCCGCACCGCCGAAAGATGAACGAGGCACTGCGCCAGATCAAATTCACCGTCGCGCGCCGCTTCGCCGTGATCGGCCTCGCACGTGATCGCTTCAATGAGGCAGGCCATGAGATAAGCATGACTGCTCTCATGCTCGAGCGCGTAATACCCGGCTGGAAATCCGCTCGCGACACAGCCAAGCCCGATGCCCGCCTCATGGAGGATCGACTTTGTGCGCGCGCTCGCTCTCGCCGCGGCTTGGGCTGTCGCAGGGTCTCGGAAGGTCGCGAAATGCAGGCCTTCTGAGCCCGCTTCTCCAAAATCTATGTCATAATTGAGCTGCATCCCTGCCCCACCTGCCCGTATCGCGCGAGCATTACCCCGGGAATGTGGAAGGATTTCGACGCGTTAATGGTAAGGAAACGAAAACTCCTTGCCTAATTTGGCGCGCTTGGGTTCTGTGCTTCGGCCAAAGCATGGCTGTTCTGGGAGGAACCCATGGTCGACATCGCCGCGCGCGTCTGGAACCATAAATGGAAGATCGACCCCATCGTAAGGTCGCTCATCGATACTGATTTCTACAAGCTCTTGATGTGCCAGTCCGTTTTTCGCAATCGGCTCGACACCCAAGTTACTTTCAGCCTGATCAATCGCTCCAGCGATATCCGCCTCGCAGAGCTCATCGACGAGGGCGAATTGCGCGAGCAGCTGGATCATATCCGTTCGCTTTCGCTGTCGCGCGGTGAAAGCACCTGGCTTCGTGGGAATACGTTTTACGGTAAACGGCAGATGTTTCGGCCTGACTTCATGGAATGGTTCGAGAGCCTGCGCCTGCCGCCCTACCACCTCGAAAAGCGCGATGGCCAGTATGAGCTCACTTTCGAGGGCGCTTGGCCTGATGTCATGCTGTGGGAAATTCCCGCGCTTTCGGTCTTGATGGAGCTGCGGGGCCGGGCTGTCGTCAACGCCATGGGCAAGTTTGAGCTTCAAGTGCTTTACGCGCGGGCCATGGCCAAGCTCTGGGAGAAGATGGAGAGCCTGCGCAAGCTTGATGCGCTGCGCATTGCTGATTTCGGCACGCGCCGCCGCCATTCCTTCCTCTGGCAGGATTGGGCCGTTCAGGCGATGATCGAAGGCCTGGGCGAGGGCTTTACCGGCACCTCCAACTGCCTCATTGCGATGCGTCGCGAGGTCGAAGCCATTGGCACCAACGCCCATGAACTCCCGATGGTCTATGCCGCGCTCGCGGAAAGCGATGAAGCGCTGGCAAAAGCGCCCTATGATGTCTTGGCTGACTGGCACGAAGAGCATGATGGCAATCTCAGGATCATCCTGCCCGATACCTACGGCACGGCGGGCTTTCTTGAACGTGCGCCCGATTGGCTCGCGGGCTGGACGGGCATCCGCATCGATAGCGGCAAGCCCGAGGAAGGCGCGGAAACCGCCATAAGGTGGTGGCAAGAGCGCGGTGAAGACCCGATGCAAAAGCTCATCATCTTTTCCGACGGGCTCGATGTCGACCGCATTGAGGCGTTGCACCGCCAATTCTCAGGCCGAGCCCGCGTCAGCTTCGGTTGGGGGACGCTTCTGACCAACGATTTCCGCGGGCTTACGCGCGATGATGCGCTCGCGCCCTTCTCGCTCGTGTGTAAGGCGGTGAGCGCCAATGGCCGTGCCACCGTCAAACTCTCGGATAACCCAAACAAGGCCATGGGCCCCGCCGAAGAGATCGACCGATACAAGCGCGTCTTCGGCGTCGGCGCTCAAAAGCGTCTCGAAGTCGTGGTTTAGGTTCTGCTTGCCGGGCTTATCCCCTGAGTGCAGACCCAGGATCCAGCCTTTCGACGGCGCGCAAGGCGCGCTCCGCTTGCTGGCGCTGCAACGCTCTGTCGCCCGCCGCCCGAGAAATCGCCCAACCGCAGGACGCCATCGCGCGCAACATGACGAAGAAGCGAAGCCGCGCGAGGTTGGGCGGGGTGCGCAAGGTCGCATAGCCCGCCAGGAGCGCCTCTTCGAGGAGCGCGAGCTTCGGGTGGCCCTGATGCTGGACGAGCGCTGTCCCCAGATCATAGTCGCGGTAACCGAAGCCGGCATCGTCAAAATCGATGAGCGCGAGCCCTTCGGGTGTCGCCAGAATGTTCTCCTGGAGACAGTCGGCATGGATGAGCCCGGCATCGGCCTCTTCAAGCTCGACGAGCTGATCATAGGCGCGCGCCTTGGCGCGCAAGAGCGTCTCGGCCTCGCTGCTCGAAAGCGTCGGGTTCTCCCAGAACCTGCCCCAAAGCGGCTCTTCTCCCAAAAGCGCCTCGGCATCCCAGGCAGGGCGTTGAATGTCGTCGGTGAGGATCGCGTCGGTGGCATCGTGGAAGGCGGCGATCAGCGCGCCAACCGAGGCATAAAGCGCGCGCAATTGAGCGTCGCTCCCCGCGAGCTCTTCGCCGCTTTGGCCGATCGCGCGTCCCGCAAGCCAGCTCACCGCGCTTGCATATTGCCCGCCCTGCACCGCGCGCAAAAAGCTGCCATCGCTTGAGGCCACGGGCTTCGGGCATGGGAAGCCGATCTCTGCAAGCCGCGCCATCCACCGCAGCTCGCTCTCGATGGCCATGCGCGACTGATAGCCCGCGCGGTGCAGCCTCAGAGCCACCCGCGCGCCGCTGATCCGCGCCTCATAGACCCTGTTTTCACGGGCGGCGATGAGCCTTGGGGGCTCTTCAACGCTGCCCCAGAAGCCTGCGATCTCGCTCAACTCTTGCATTGGGCGAGCGCCTCCTCGAGGGCTGAAAGCAAGACATCCGCATGGCTCAGGTCGAACGGCATGGGCGGGCGAATTTTCAAAATATTGGCGTCCATCCCGATTTTCCCGATGAGAACGCCCCGCGCCTTGAGGGCTTCGACGAGCCAATCGGCGAGATCGCTTGCCGGGCGGTCGTCTCGCGTCAGCTCAACAGCGTAGAACTGACCGCGCCCCCTGAAATGCGCCCGGGCAGGGAAATCGAGCGCTTTAAGCCCCGAAGTGAGGATGGGCTCCATGGCAGCGGCATGCGCGATGAGGCCGTCCTCTTCGATGACGTCAAGCACAGCCGAGGCCGCCGCGCAGCTCACAGGATTGCCTCCGAACGTGTTGAAATAGCCGAATGCCTCGCGAAACGTGGCCATCACCTCAGGTCGTGCGATGCAGGCAGCCACCGGGTGACCGTTGCCCATTGGCTTGCCAAGCGTGACGACATCGGGCGCGATACCCATCCAGGAATGCGACCACATCGCGCGCCCGGTGCGCCCAAATCCCGGTTGGACCTCATCGGCAAGGAGAAGCCCGCCAGAGGCGTGGACCAAGCTTGCAACGGGTTTGAGGAAATCATCTTCAAGATCAGGCAGCCCCTCATTGGCAAAGATCGGGCACAGCATCAGCCCCGCAAAGCCGATCCCGGCTTCCTCAAGTTCGTCGATGGCGGCTTTGACATGGGCCGCGAAGGTGCGCGCCTGCGCCTCTCTCGTGCCGCCGAGCGGCGTGAGCGTCGAGGGTGCGGGCACGAGCCTGACATGATCCGGATACCCGCCGACGGGTGGACGCCGCTTTGAAAGCTGCGACACGGCGCTTGTATTGCCGTGATAGGTTGCATCGGTGGCGATAAAGCCGCGCTTGCCGGTGACAGCCTGCGCCATGCGCAGCGCGACATCATTGGCCTCTGATCCCGTGCAGACCATGATGGCCTGGCTCAGATCGGTGTCGAAGGTGGCTGTGAGGCGTTCGACATAGCTCAGGATACCGTCGTGAAGATAGCGCGTATGGGTGTTGAGAAGGCCGGCTTGCCGCGTGATCGCCTCGGTCACGCGCGGGTGGCAATGGCCGACATGCGGCACGTTGTTATAGCAATCCAGATAGCGTTTGCCGCATGCATCCCAGAGCCAGACGCCCTCCCCCCGGACAAGATGGAGCGGCTCTTTGTAAAAGGTCGGCACATGGGGCCCAAGCGCCCTGTGCCGCCGTGCCATCAGGGTTTCACTCATCGGGGATCACCTTTCCCCGTGCTGCCTTCACGGCGCCGCGCTGGGCCTTGGCGGCCAACCTTCGCCGCTTTGAGGCAAGGGTCGGTTTGGTGGGAATGCGTCGCATGGGCTTCACAGCGGCAGCAGAGATGAGATTCTTGAGGCGCTGGCGCGCGATCTCGCGGTTGCGGGCCTGGCTTCGCGTTTCTTCGACGCGGATGATGAGCGCGCCGTCCTGGGTCCAGCGTCGCCCGGCCAGCCTTTTGAGGCGCGCCTTCACCGGCGCGGAAAGATGCGGCGACCGCTCCGCCTCAAAGCGCAACTCCACCGCCGTCGAGACCTTGTTGACGTTCTGCCCGCCCGGCCCGCTCGAGCGCTGAAAACTCTCGGTGAGCTCCCAGTCCGCCAGGGTGATATCGGGTGTGACAGAAATCATGGCGTTCCCATATCACGCCTTGGTCGCTTCGCCACGCCTTGCTGATCGCGGCCGGATGGGTCTAGTTAGCGGTAACGGAGGTGCCCATGGATCGCTCGACAGTCAACGAAATCATCACGGAGTCCGATGCGTTCATCCGGTCCCATGGTGTCCACCTTCCGCCATTCGCGTATCTCTCTCCCGCTGAGCTGAAAACCCATGTGGCAGGCGCGCCGAGTATCCGAGATCGGTTTCTCGGCTGGGACATCACCGATTACGGCGAAGGAACCTTTGAAGAGCTGGGGCTTTTTCTGTTCACCACGCGCAATGGCCTGCAATCGAATATCGGGCGGGGCGCGGGCATGCTTTATGCCGAGAAGGTCATGATTTCGGGCGAGCATCAGATGAGCCCGATGCACCGCCACATCACGAAGACAGAAGATATCATCAACCGGGGCGGGGGCGATCTTGTGCTTGAGCTTTTCACCGATGCGGGCGGGCAGATCGACGAGGCGCTTCCGGTTGAGGTCGTGAGCGATGGGCGGCTTTTGACGCTCAAGGGCGGCGAGCATCTGCGCCTCAAACCCGGCGAAAGCGTGACGCTGGAGCCCCATACCTGGCATGCCTTCTGGGGCGAGGGCGGGAAGGTGCTTATCGTCGAGGTTTCGAATGTAAACGATGACAGGACAGATAACATCTTTCGCGCGCCGATAGGGCGCTTTTCAAAGATCAATGAGGATGTCTCGCCTCTTCATCTGCTCGTTTCCGATTACGAGACGTGGCTCTGAAGCCATGACACAGACACCTTACATTCCGAGCGCCGCGCGATATGACACGATGCTCTACCGAAAATGCGGCGCATCGGGCCTCAAGCTGCCTGCGGTATCGCTCGGCCTCTGGCACAATTTCGGCGAGGATACGCCCGACGATGTCAAACGCGCGATGTGCCGGACAGCTTTTGACGCGGGCATCACGCATTTTGACCTGGCCAATAATTACGGCCCGCCCCCAGGAAGCGCGGAGGCCTTTTTCGGGCGCTGTCTCGCCAGTGATTTTCGGGGCTATCGCGACGAGCTGATCATCAGTTCAAAAGCGGGGTATGACATGTGGCCGGGGCCCTATGGCGAATGGGGAAGTCGCAAATATCTCATCGCGTCTTGCGATGCTTCGCTCAAGCGGATGGGCCTCGACTACGTCGATATCTTTTACTCCCACCGCTTCGATCCCGATACTCCGCTTGAAGAGACCATGGGCGCGCTCGATCAGATCGTGCGCTCGGGAAAAGCGCTTTATGCGGGCATTTCCAGCTATAACTCGCAACGAACGCGCGAGGCGGCGGCGATCCTCAAAGAGTTGGGCACGCCCTGTCTGATCCATCAACCCAGTTACAATATGCTCAATCGCTGGGTGGAGACAGATGGCCTGAAAGAGACGTTGGGCGCGCTTGGCATCGGCTCCATCGCGTTCACCCCGCTCGCCCAGGGCCTGCTGACGCGGAAATATCTCGATGGCGTGCCAGAAGATAGCCGCGCCGCGCGGGGCAAATCGCTCGATCCCACGACGCTGACCGAACGGGTCGGAGAGAGCATTCGCGCGTTGACTGACATCGCCGCGGCGCGGGGGCAAACGCTCGCCCAGATGGCGATTGCCTGGGTGCTCCGCGAGGAAGGGATAACAACCGCGCTGATCGGCGCATCGCGCCCCGAGCAAATTACAGAATGCGTGGGTGCCATCGGTAATCTGGCATTCACAGCCGAAGAGCTCGCGCAGATCGATGACGTTGCGCAAGACGAGGCGATCAACCTTTGGGCAAGGTCGTCGGAGACTGAGTAGGCGCGAGGACGAGATCGAGACCCGGTTTTGATCCGGGGCCTCATGGTCAGTTCCCGCGCGCTTTCGAAGTTTCGCGAAGACGCGAGGCTGAGGCCCTGGGTCAAGCCTGGGGCTGCGACGGCGCGGTTTTGAGCGCGGCTTTCATTCGCTCGAGCCCCAGCTCCAGATGCGCCGCCGCGCCCCCGCCGACCCCGATGCGGATGTGGCGCGGTTGCCCGTAAGCCGAGCCGGGCAGAAGGAAGGTGCGATAGGGCGGCGCGAGGAGATGCCGGGCGAAACTTTCGCCATCGAGCCCGTTGAGGCGCGCGAGCCCGATGAGCCCTGCTTCAGGGCGGTGCCAGCTCAGCCTGGGCTCTGCGGCGACGAAAGCGTCAAGATGATCAAGGGTGGCGATGGCTTCGGCGCGCACTGCGCTGAGCTTTCGCGCATAGCGGTCTTCGCGCAGCGCAACCTCCGCGATCACCTCGCCCAGAATGTTCATGATCTCACTGGCGTTTTCGCGCAGGATCACCGCGTCCATGATCATTTCCGGATCGCGGCAGATCATCCAGCCTGTCCTGAGCCCCTGAAGCCCCAAAGCTTTTGAGACCGAGCTTGTCGTGATCCCTTTTTCATAGAGACCGGCCACCGAAGGCGGGCGAGGGCCAGCCCATTCGAGCCCGGCATAGACCTCATCCACGAGCAGCCATGCGCCAAACCTGCGCGCGATCTCGACGATCTCCTGGAGCTCGGCTTCAGGGATCAATCGGCCCGTTGGATTGTTTGGATTTGTCAGGAAGATGAGCTTTGCGCCCCGGGCCGCGTCTTCAAGGGCGTCGAAGGGGAGCGCCCATCCCTCCCCCTCAATTCGGGGCACGCTGACACATTCCGCGCCAATGGCCTGAGCCATCACCGCGACTTGCGGCCAACCGGGGCTCTCTGTCACCACGCGGTCACCGGCGCTCAGAATCTGGCGCATCGCGAGATAATTGGCCTCCGCGGCGCCCGCTGTGATCAAAACATCATCGGCCGCGCACATACCCGAAAGACCGCTGCGCGCGATGATCTTCTCGCGCAGGGCCGGGAGGCCGAGGAAGCTCTGACCGTTCCAATCAAGCGGCAAATCCGGATCGAGATCGGCCAGGAATTCAGACAACCTTGGCGGCTCGGCGAGAGAAAACCCGATGAAGGCCTCCGGGTCCGCCGTTGTCGTCTCAAGGAGATATTCAAAGAGCCGGTGTATCTTGACTTTCATCGCGCAAACCCCGCCCATGCCGCCATGCTAAAAGGTCATCCCCGTTCGCTCACACTTCTTGATTTCGGACAGTTCCTGGTGAACGAGCCGTCGCGCATGATCCGCATAATGGGCGCGCTCGTAAAGACGGATGCCGAAGAGACCATCCTCATCGATACAGGCTTTCCCGCGAAATACGCGCGCGACAGGGCCGCCGCCGCAGAAGAAGACGGGCTGGGCAGCTTCGGTGCCTTGGTCGCCCATGGGCCCGAAAACACCATCGCGGGGCAGCTTGAGCTTCTGGGCGAAGAAAAGATCGACCTGCTCTTGATGACCCACACCCATATCGACCATGTCGGCGGCTTGGCCGAGTTTCCTGGCGTTCCCATCGTGATCGGGGCGGGCGAGCGCGCGCTCGAAAAACCGCTTTACTTCAATGACGCTCAGCCGATGGATTGGCCCGACGCCGAATATCGGGTGATCGATCAAGATGTCTCGATCGGGCCAGGTTTCGATCTCTACTATGTCCCTGGCCATTCACCCGGGCTTTTCTGCGCGCGCATCGCGCTGCCGGGGGCGGGCAGGCTCCTTTACCTGGGCGATGCGATCTCGCGCGAAAGCGAACCGGGCGAAGGCTTTCCCGGCGCGTGGAACCCCGAGCTCGCAGCCCATCACGCGCGCCGCCTGATGGCGTTGGACTATGATTTCATGATCTATGGTCACGACCCTGACCAGGGCCTGCGCCTGCCTTTTGGGCGCGCAATTACCTGACATCGCGCCCCTGGTTGAGAATGATCACATTCCCGCTCGCCATATCACCCCATCGCCCCGCCAAATGCGCCACCCAGGCTGCGATTTCCTCGGGTTGCATCGCGTGGCCATGGGACATCGCCGCGAGCGCCTTTGTCAGCGTCGCCTCATCGAGCACGCCGAAGAGCGGCGTCTCGGTCATGGCCGGCGCGATGGAATTGACGGCAATCTTGTCGCGCGCGTAGCGCCGGGCGAGATCTTTCGTCATCGTATCCATGGCTGCCTTCGAGGCCCGGTAATGGGGCGGATCGAAGACATCGAAGTTATAGGCGCCGTTTGAGCTGATATTGATGATCTTCTTGACGCCCGCGCGGCCCAGCATCAGCGGAACAGCCGCTTGGCAGCAATGAAACATCGAGGAGAAATTCACCGCCATCTGCGCCTCGAATTCATCGGCGGGGATGTTGGGGAAATCTGACATGAAGCAGGTGCCAGCATTGTTGACCAAGACATCGAGCCCGCCATGGCGCGCGGCGATGCCTGCGAAAGCAAAAGCGATCGCCGCAGGATCGGTCAGATCTATCTCGATGTGTTCCGCGGCCCGCGACGGCGCGAGATCAAGCCCGATCACATGATGATCTTTTGAAAGCGCCTCGGCGATGGCTTGACCCAAACCGCCAGCGGCCCCGGTCACAACGGCTATTTTCATGGATGCGCCTCCCCCCAAACCTTGGTCTCTCGCCGGGTCATTGAAAAGGGCCGCCCGGCAAAACGGACGGCCCTTCGAAGTTTACGGAGGCAGGATCGGTTAGACCAATCGCCAGCTGGGGCGCGCAATCGGCGCCAAGGTTTGCCTTAGCGGCGCGCCTCCCCAGTTGTTCCGACCTCTTTCTCCAGAACCTTCATCGACACTGGATCACCTCCTTTCTGAATGTTTCGCCTGAGTGCTAGCAAACGGTCAGCCTCCAGAAATGTCAACGAAACTCTTCAGGCAAGTTCCCGCTTTTCCGCACGTCGCCGCACAAGGAAGCGAAAAGGCAAAAGCGCGATGATCGCCAACGTGATTTTCACCATCCAATCGGCGAACGCGAGGGAGACCCAGAGCGGTTCGGCGGGCCCGAAGCCCAGGATTGGGACAGGGTCTTGCGCCCAGAGCGGCAGGTTATCGGGCTCAAGGCCGTTGAGCATGCCTGAGAAGGCGATGGTGAAGAAAATCGCCGTATCGACCGAGGAGCCGATGATCGTCGATGCAAGGGGCGCGCTCCACCAGCTTTTCGCGCGCAGACGGTCGAAAATCTGCACATCGATGAGTTGCGCCGTCAGGAAGGCGATCCCGGAGCCGAGCGCGACACGGAACGTGACCAGCGGCCCAAACTCACCCATGATCTGTGTGCCCACCAACGAGCAAAAGATGCCCACGATAAAGCCGACGATCACAACCTGACGCGCCGCTGCGGGGCCGTAGAACCGGTTCATCAGATCTGTGACAAGAAAGGCGAGCGGATAGGTGAACGCCCCCCACGTTAAAAAGCCGCCCAACCAGGGCAGCCAATCGCCGACGACGAATTGTACGAGAATGTTCGAGGCCAAAACAATCATGGCCATGGCAAGAATGCCAGGAAGGTGAGTGCGGTCCATTTTATGCCCGTTTTTACAAGGTTGCGGAGACTTGGCCGCCGTTTCGGGAAAAAGCGGCGAGGGCGTCGTATTGCCGCACGAAAGCAGACGCAAGGGCCTGCGTCAATAACGTTGATAAATCACGGGCCTATTCAGAATTCAGGATCGTCGCGCATTGGGCCGGGAGGTCGGCGAGGCGAAGTTCGCGGCGCGGCTGTGGGGCGGGCGCATTCGGGTCGCGCGGCTGAGGCGGCGGCGGATTGAGAATGCGATCCACCCAGCTTTGCGCTTCGGCGCATCCGTCTCCGGGCGGGGGCGGGGTTTGATCGATGCAGCCGCTATCGCCGCGCGGGCAATTCAGACGCACATGGAAATGATAGTGATGCCCCCACCAGGGCCTGATCTTGCGCAGGTAGTCCCGATTGCCCGTTTCGCGGGCACACATATCGACCTTCGCGCCGGGAAACACAAAGATGCGCGCCACGCGCGGATCAGAGGCGGCGAGCTTGAGCACATCGCGGTGCGATTGTGTCCAACGGTCATTGGTGAAGGCTCCCGCGTTGCGGCGCATCGAGATCGATGAGATATTCTCGCGCTCCGAGACACTGAGATCGAGCCGCTGCGGCGGAAGCATCCAGATATCGATATCAAGCCCGCTTTGATGGCTGCGATGCCCGGTGAGCATCGGGCCGCCGCGCGGCTGGCTCATATCGCCGACATAGATCCCCTCCCATCCGGGCAGCCGCGCGACCCTTCGCGAAAGCTCTTTGACGTAATCGACCGTGACGGGTTGCGCCCAGTAGCGGTTGCGCGACAGCCGCATCGCCTGCCAGGTCGGACCGCTTTCAGCAAGCGCCACCGCCCCCGCCTGGCAGCCCCTTGCATAGCCACCGACGGCTTGAGGGGCTTGCGCCGATCCTTCGCGCGCGGCGCCGAAGAGCTGTTTGGCGGGTGGGCCGCTCGATGCGACGCGCGCTACCGCCGGGCTGGCCTGCGCCGCTTGTGTATCGGCGCGCTCGGAGGCGGGCCCGCAAGCCGCCAGCACCGCCAGAAGAGCCAGCGTCAGGGCGCGGGAATGGAGGCCTTTGACCATTCTGCTCGATCTCCCTCGGGTTTCACCCAGCCTAGCAGGAAGAGCCCCAAAAGGAAGAGCGCGATAACAGGCGAAAAGCCCAGACGGGCATCCTCAAGAAGCCATGTGAATGCGCCGATCAGCGCGGGGGCGAGAAAGGCAGTGGCTTTGCCCGATAGCGCGAAAAGGCCAAACGCTTCGGTGGGCCGTTCAGGGTGGGTATGGCGCACCATCATCGAGCGCGAGGCCGAATAGATGCCGCCGCCAGCCGCGCCAATGAGCGAGCCGCAGATGTAAAGGATCGCATCGGGGATCGAGGAGCCTTCGGCCAGCGGTATCACGAAGGCTGTGAATTCGCGGCTCGTCGAGATGATCGCCAAGCTCACCACGATGAGCGTCCAGATGCAGACCATGATCACAGGTTTGGGGCCCCGCGCCCTATCGAAGCGGCCCGCAACCATGGTTCCGATAGCGGCGGCAATCGCGCCGATGATTCCGAAAATCGCAACCTGTACGAGCTGCCAATCGAGCACGAGCACCGCATAAACACCCCCGAACGCATAAACCCCGTTGAGCGCGTCACGATAAAACATCGAGGCCAGGAGGAAGTTGAGCAGGCTGGAGCGCTCGAGCACGCCTTTCAGAGAGCGTTTGAGATCGCCCAGGGCGGTTTTTATCCCGCCGCCGCGATTGGGGTCGGCCTTTTCGCGCACGAAAAGGAAGTAAGGAACCATGAAGACCACAAACCAAAGGGCGATGAACGGCCCCACGGCGCGGGTCCCCTCGCGCTCAAACCCGTTGAGGCCGAAGGCGGGATCGGCCCCCAAGGCTGTTTTTCCCTCGCCCAGCTCAAAGAAGAAGACGAGCATGATAATGAGCGCCGTCACCCCGCCCCAATAGCCAATCGCCGCGCCATCGCCTGAGATCTTGCCGATCTCTTCTTGCGTGCCGAGCGACGGCAGGATCGCATTGGTAAAGATGAGCGCGAATTCGGCCGCGATGAAAGCAATAGAGAACGCGACGAGGCAAAAGACCCAAGCCGAGCCATCGGGCACCATGAACCAGAGCATCCAGGCCCCGATCACGTAAACCGCCGAGAAGAAGACAAGCCAAGGCATCCGACGGCCCGTGCTATCGGCATAGGCCCCGAGAAGTGGCGCGGTAAAGGCGATGAAAAGCCCCGCCAAAGCCTGGCCCCATGACCAGACCGATTGCGCGCGCGCATCCGCGGCCCCCTCCGCCAAGCCCGTCTCCATGAAATAGCCAGAGACGGTTTCGGCGAAATAGGGCCCGAAGATGAAGGTAAGCCCGAGGGTATAGAACGGTTGAGAGGCCCAATCGAAGGCCATCCACCCCCAGATGCGTTTACGTGCGCTGATCTCGGCCATGCCCCGTGTCTCCCCGGTTTTGGCGCATAAGGCGGCGCGCGGCGGGGCGCATCAAGCAAAACCGTGCGTTACGTCGCGGTTTCCTCAAATGGGGGCCAGGGGCGGGTGCGATCTGCGCCGATCCAGGCGCCCGCCCAATCTGGAAGCGCGGGCGACGCCCCGAGCCCGGGCATCTCGGCTTCGAGCCGCTCTGTCATCACAGCGCGCCCGCCGGAGACGATGGCCGTGCGGAAGAGTGCATGGTTGGCGCATTCGCCGGATGTCTTGAACATCCCCTGTTCGACATAGACGAAGCGCGCATCCCAACCCAGGACCCGCGTGCGCATTTCAAAGTGCTCAAAAGGCACCAATCGCTTGCGATAGCGCACCGATGCTCCCGCCACGGCAAAGCCCCAACCTTGCTTGCGCATCGCGTCCCAAAGCCCTGCCCGCAAGGCAAGCTGCCAGCGCCCGAACTCGTAGAGTGTCAGGATGCGACCATTGTTCAGCTCGCCGAACATGTCGCAATCAAAGAGCGAAACCCGATGGCGCGAGACATGGGTTTCAAGCGCGCCCATCGGCGTCAGACGACGCCCGCGCACCATGGTGGTGACAAATCTGATCCACGGATACATGCCCCTCCAGATGCTGGCCATGACGAGCACGTCAAGCTTGCCCTTGCGGCAGGTCAGATGCTGCGCGCTTAGGCTATGCCTTGTGCGCCGCGCCCGGCGGCCCTAAATGCGCCTGACGCGTAAGGAGCCACCAATGCAGAGCCTGTTTGAAATTCTCATGCTGCTTTTGGATGTAGCGACGTTTTTTATCTTCGCGCATTTCATCATGAGTTGGCTGATTTCGTTCAATGTCCTCAATGTGCATCAGCAGCTCGTGGGCCAGATCTGGTATGGTCTCCAGCGCATCTTGCAGCCGCTTTATGATCCGATCCGGCGCTTCCTGCCGCAGATGGGCGGGCTCGATTTCGCGCCGCGTGTGGCGCTTCATTTGATCTACGCGCTGCGGATCATTCTGGTAAACAATGTGGGCTTCTTCATCTGATCTTTCGACCTGCCCCTTGTTCAGCAATTCTTAATGTGTGACTCTCCACAAAAGAGCAGTTTTTAAGAAAATCTGACAGGTGGATGATGCGCGACACGCTTCGCGACGTGTTTGGCTTTGAAGCGTTCAGGCCCGGCCAGGAAGAGATCGTCGAGGCTGTGACCGCGGGCGAGGATGTTCTCGCGATCATGCCCACTGGCGGCGGCAAATCGTTGTGTTTTCAGTTGCCCGCGCTTCTGCGTGAGGGGGTGACAGTGGTGATCTCGCCGCTCATCGCGCTCATGCGCGATCAGGTGCGCGCCTTGCAGGAAGTGGGCGTTGAGGCGGGCGCGCTCACATCCGCGAACACGCCAGAGGAAAACGACGAGATCTGGCAGGCGCTCGAAGCTGGCCGCCTGAAGCTTTTATATATCGCGCCCGAGCGGCTCGCGGCGGGATCCTCGCTGGGGCTTTTGCGGCGCATCGGCGTCTCGCTCATTGCCGTGGATGAGGCGCATTGCGTGAGCCAGTGGGGGCACGACTTCAGGCCAGACTATTTGCGCGTGGGAGAGCTGCGGCGCGCGCTCGATGTGCCGCTTGCGGCGTTCACGGCCACCGCCGATCTAGAGACCCGAGAAGAGATCACGGCAAAGCTCTTTGGCGGGAGCCAGCCGCGCGCGTTTCTCCATGGCTTCGACCGGCCCAATCTTCATCTCGCCTTTCAGCCCAAGACCAAGCCGCGTGCGCAAATCCTCGATTTCGCCACTGCGCGCAAAGGCCAATCGGGGATCGTCTATTGCGGCACCCGCGCCAAAACCGAGACGATCGCGCGCGCGCTGCGCGAAGAGGGGCTTGCCGCCTGTCATTATCACGGCGGAATGGAGGCCGAAAATCGCCGGATCGTGGAAGCGCGGTTTCAGCGCGAGGACGAGCTCATCGTGGTGGCCACGGTGGCCTTTGGGATGGGCGTCGATAAGCCTGATATCCGCTGGGTGGCCCATGCGGACCTGCCAAAAAGCATCGAAGCCTACTATCAGGAGATCGGGCGCGCGGGGCGCGATGGTGCGCCCGCTGAAACGCTGACGCTCTTTGGCCCTTCCGATATCGCGCTCAAGCGCCAACAGATCGATGAAAGCGCCGCGCCTTTCGAGCGAAAGGCGGCCGATCACGGACGCCTCAACGCACTCCTCGGGCTCGCGGAGGCTCTGAGCTGCCGGCGCAGGAAGCTCTTGGCCTATTTCGGCGAGGAAAGCGCGCCATGCGGAAACTGCGATCTTTGCGACAAACCCGCCGAGGTCGCTGACGGAACTACACCCGTGCGCATGGCGCTTTCGGCTATTTTGCGCACTGATGAATTCTATGGCGCGGGCCATCTCATCGACATCCTGATGGGCAACAGGACCGACCGCGTGCGCCAGAACAGCCATGACCGGCTGCCCACTTTCGCGGTTGGGCGCGACTGGTCGAAATCAGAGTGGCAGGCGATCTTTCGGCAGATGATGGGCCATGATCTCATCCGCCCCGACCCCGAGCGCTTTGGCGCGCTGCGCATGACCGCGCGCGCCCGACCGATCTTGCGGGGCGAAGAGACGATCGAGTTGCGCTTTGATACGATCCGCGCGGCGAAAACCCGATCCGAGCCGAAGGCGCTCGTCAGCGAAGATGCCGCCCCGCTCCTGGCGCTTCTCAAAGGCAAGCGGCGCGCGCTCGCGGAAGCGCAGAAGGTTCCCGCTTATGTGATCTTCCCGGATCGCACGCTCATCGAGATGGCCGAGCATCGGCCCATGACGCTCGATGAGATGGCGCGCATCAACGGGGTTGGCGCCAAAAAGCTCCAACGCTATGGCGATGCGTTTCTGACCGTTATCGCGTCTGATGCGCCGCCGATGCACCCCACGCGCCGCAAGCTCGCCGGAAAACGGGAAGGCGAGATGTTTGATCACCTCGTGGAAGCGCAAACAGCCTTGCAGCGCGGCCCGCTCGGCACCCAGAAGCCGCTATCTTGCACGCAGTCGACCCTGCGCCACATTGTCGAGCGACGCCCGACGACGTTGGAAGAGCTTGAGCGCATTCAAGGCATGGGCCCGCTCAAGGCCGAGCGTTTCGGCGAAGCCTTTCTAGAGGTCCTTCGGGCGTCTTGAGACACCGGCGCAAGCGCCTAGGTTTGTGCTAAAGAGAAGGGGAGAGCGATGCTCGTAGTGATTTCACCGGCGAAGCGGCTGGACTGGTCCGAGGTCACACACAAGGATCTCACGCGCCCTGATTTCGAGGTGGATGCGATGCGCCTCGCCAGAACCGCGCGCAATCTGACGCTGAAAGGTCTGCAAGACCTGATGGATATCTCGCCCGATCTGGCGCGTCTCAATAGAGACCGGTTCAAAGCCTTCGCGGCCGAGCCCGCGCCCGAGGCGCTGCGACCGGCCGCGTTCGCTTTTGCGGGAGACACCTATCAGGGGCTTGAAGCCGCCACGCTCTCGGAGGACGATCTGCGCTGGGCTCAAGGGCACCTGCGTATCCTGTCGGGGCTTTACGGCGTGCTGCGGCCGCTCGATGAGATCCAGGCCTACCGGCTCGAGATGGGATCAAAGCTCAAGACCCGCCGGGGCGGCTCGCTTTATGCGTATTGGGGCAAGGAGATCGGTCGGGCGCTCAAAGCCCAGGCCGAGGCCACGGGCGCGCGCCACCTGGTGAATTGCGCGAGCCAGGAGTATTTTGGCGCCGTCGATCTCAAAGCGCTGGGTTTGCCAGTCGTCACCCCTGCCTTTTATGAAGAAAAGGACGGCAAGACGAAGATGGTCAGTTTCTTTGCGAAACGCGCGCGCGGCGCGATGGCGCGGTTCATCGTCCAAAACCGCATCACCGACATGGCCGGGCTGAAAGACTTCGATCTGGGCGGATACCGTTTCAGCGACGAGCCAAGCGAGCCAGGAACGCTCGTATTCAAGCGGCCCTACCCCGACGCCGCGAAGGCCGCTTGAAGCGCCGCATTCTTCAAAGAATGCGGGCCGAAATCGTTGAAGATTTCGGGGCCCTCAGAGCCGTTCAATAGCCACTGCGATCCCCTGTCCGCCCCCGATGCACATCGTGCAAAGCGCTTTTGAGCCGCCTGTTCGCTCAAGCTCATACATCGCCTTGACCAGGATGATCGCGCCCGTCGCCCCGACCGGGTGACCGAGCGCGATGGCCCCGCCATTTGGGTTCACCTTTGAGGTGTCGAGCCCGAGCACCTTGTTGACCGCTATGGCCTGGCTCGCGAATGCCTCGTTTGATTCAATGACGTCAAAATCGTCAACGCCGAGCGCGGTCTTTTCAAGCAGTTTGCGCACCGCCGGGATCGGGCCCACCCCCATCACCTCAGGGCGCACGCCCGCATGGCCATAGCCCAGAATGCGGAATTTCGGTTTGAGCCCAGCCGCCTCCGCCGCCTCGCCGCGCGCCATGACAATCGCCGCCGCGCCGTCATTGATCCCTGATGCATTTCCCGCCGTCACCGTTCCGTCTTTCTCAAAGACCGGGCGCAGGCCCGCGAGTTTCTCGAGGCTCGTGGCCTTTGGATGTTCGTCTTTCGCGAAAGGCACCAGCTCGCGTTTCACTTTGACATCGACGGGCACGATCTGTTCATCGAAATAGCCGGCGCCCTGCGCAATGGCCGCGCGGTCCTGGCTTTCAAGCGCGAAGGCGTCCTGCTCTTCCCGGGTGATCTGGTGTTCTCTTGCCACGTTCTCAGCCGTGACCCCCATATGGCCGGTGCCAAAGGGGCACGACAGCGCGCCCACCATCATGTCAACGCTCCCGACATCGCCCATTTTCGCCCCCCAACGTTGGCTTGGCACGGTAAAGGGCGCGCGGCTCATCGTTTCGGCCCCGCCCGCCACGCCAAACGCCGCATCGCCCATCGAAAGCGCCTGCGTCATCGAGACAATCGCCTGAAGACCCGAGCCGCAGAGGCGATTGACGTTCATCGCGGGCGTCGTCTCGGCCATGCCAGCCTCCATCGCCGCCACCCGGCTCAGATACATGTCGCGCGGCTCTGTGTTGATCACATGGCCCATGGCCACCTGACCGACTTGCCCGGCGTCAACGCCCGCGCGCTCAAGCGCGGCTGCCATCGCGGCGGCGCCGAGCGCAATCGGCGGTGTTGCCGCCAATGCGCCGCCAAACGTGCCGATCGCGGTCCGTGCGCCGCCGAGGATTACGATGTCAGTCATGGGAGCCTTCCTTGTGTCGCGCTTGGGCGACTTTTGCTTCTGGTTGGCGCAAGCTACCACGGGCCGCCACGAAAACCATGCGACCTCACTTCTCGATGGCGCTTGCCGCGAGAAGCTGCGCGAGCCCGTCGCGGAACGCCTTTGGGTCATCAAGGCGGGCAAAGAGCGCTTCTGCGTAATCGGATGCGTGGGGCAAGATCTTTTCAACCATCGCGCTGCCGGAAGCCGTCAATTTCAGGGCCAAAAGCCGTTTATCCGTGCCATCGGCGGCGCGTGCGATGAGCCCGCGCCCCTCAAGCCGCGCCACCGCCCGCGACACGCGCGATTTTTCCATGTCAGCGTCCCGCGCGATCTCGCGCACGCTGCAAAGGCCGGCATCGTGCAGATGCGCCAGAACGCGCCAATCAGCCACTGAGAGTTGGAAAGGCTCCGCATAGGTCTGCGCCAACCCCTCTGACAGCCGCCGCGCAAGGACCGCTATCTGGTAGGGGAGAAACTCATCGAGCTTGAAATCGGCCATGGGCCGCTTTTGCGACAGCTTGCCACGCAGAGAAAAGGGAAATCGGCACGGGCCTGTCGCTTGCGTGCTTTCCCTTGGCCCAAGGTGCTGCAATCTGAGCGCGAGGAGAGTGCCATGACAGAGCGATTCCGTGCCCATATCGAAAGCGAGCTCAGCGCGATTGAAAGCGCCGGGCTGATGAAGCGCGAGCGCGCGATCATCGGGCCGCAAGGCGCGCGCATCGATGTGGGCGGGCGCGACGTCCTTAATCTTTGCGCCAACAATTATCTGGGCCTCGCCGATCATCCTGAGCTTGTCACCGCCGCCACCGAGGCGATGGATCATGGCGGCTACGGCATGGCCTCGGTGCGGTTCATCTGCGGTACGGCGGACCGGCACGAAGCGCTGGAGGCCCGATTGGCGAGCTATCTGGGCATGGAAGACAGCATCCTCTTCGCGGCCTGCTTTGATGCCAATGGCGGCGTCTTCGAGCCGCTTTTCGGCCCAGAGGACGCAATCATCAGCGATGCGCTCAACCATGCGTCGCTCATCGACGGGATCAGGCTCTGCAAGGCGCAAAGGTTTCGCTACAAGACCAACGACATGGCCGACCTTGAGGCGCAGCTGAAAGCTGCCGGTGACGCGCGTTTTCGCGTGATCGTCACAGATGGCGTTTTCTCGATGGATGGCACGATCGCGAACTTGCAGGAAATCACGCGCCTGGCCGGGGCCTATGATGCCATGACCCTCGTCGATGATTGCCACGCCACTGGCTTCATGGGGCCAAAAGGCGCGGGCACGCCCGCCCATTGCGGCGTGAATGTCACCCTTCTGACCGGCACGCTGGGCAAGGCGCTTGGGGGAGCGATGGGCGGTTATGTGGCTGGGCCGCGACCGCTCATCGAGATGCTGCGCCAGCGGGCCCGCCCCTATCTCTTTTCCAATGCGCTGCCGCCTGCGGTTGTCGCCGCCTCGCTCAAGGCGCTCGACATCGTGGAGGCGCGCGATGATCTGCGCCTGCGGCTTTTCGAAAACGCCGCCTATTGGCGCGCGGGTCTGACGAAGCTCGGCTTCACCCTTTTGCCCGGCGAGCACCCGATCATTCCCGTGATGCTGGGCGAGGCGCAGCGCGCGCAAGATATGGCCGCGCGGCTTTTTGAGCTTGGCGTCTATGTCTCGGGGTTTTTCTATCCGGTGGTGCCCAAAGGCCAGGCGAGGATCAGAACGCAGATGAACGCGGCGCTGACGCGTGAAGATCTCGATCAGGGCCTTGCGGCTTTCGCCCAGGCGGGGCGTGAGCTCGGCATCATTACGCGGGCCTCCCCGGTATGACCCGCGCCAGAACCACGGCCAATTCTGCGTTCAGTTCGCAAGCCCGGGCGGGAGGTGCGCCATGAGCCTGACCAATACGATGCGCGCGCTTTCAAAGGACGCGCCGGGCACCGGGCTGAGCCTCGGCACCCACCCCGTGCCTGATATCGGCCCGGGCGATGTTCTCATTCGGGTTAAGAAAACCGGTATTTGCGGCACGGACATCCACATCTGGAACTGGGATGCCTGGGCCGAGGCCACCGTGCCCACACCGATGATCACCGGGCATGAATTCGCCGGTGAAATCGTGGATATGGGCGCGCAGGTCGAAGGGCTGACACTGGGTCAGCGGGTCAGCGGAGAGGGCCATCTCATTGGCTCGACATCGCGGCAATCGCGCGCGGGCAAGTTTCACCTCGATCCGGGAACGCGCGGGATCGGCGTCAATGAGCAGGGCGCCTTCGCGGAATATCTGCGTTTGCCGGCTTTCAACGTGGTGCCTTTGCCCGACGACATCCCCGATGAGATCGGCGCGATCCTCGATCCCTTGGGCAATGCCGTTCACACTGCGCTGAGCTTCAATCTTCTGGGCGAGGACGTGCTCGTGACCGGCGCAGGCCCCATCGGGATCATGGCGGCCGCCGTTGCGCGCCATGCCGGGGCGCGCCACGTTGTGATCACCGATATCAACCCGGCGCGGCTCGCGCTCGCCGCCGAGGTCGCTGATGTGGAGACGGTCAATGTCGCCGAAGAAGATCTTGCCTCGGTCATAGCCCGGCTTGGCATGAAGGAAGGCTTCGATATCGGTCTTGAGATGTCAGGCGCGCAAGTGGCGCTCGATCAGATGGTCGAGGCGCTTGTCATGGGCGGCCGCATCGCGCTTTTGGGCATTCCACCGGGCAAAAGCCCCGTTGATTGGTCCCGCATCGTCTTCAAGGCGATCACGATCAAGGGCGTCTATGGCCGCGAGATTTTCGAGACTTGGTACAAGATGATCGCGATGCTCCAGAACGGCCTCGATATCAGCCGCGTGATCACCCACCGCTTTGCCGCCTCTGACTACGAGCAGGGTTTCGAGGTGATGAAAAGCGGTGCCTCCGGGAAGGTTGTGCTCGATTGGGGGTAAGCGCGCGTCGCACCAATCAGCTAACTTCCGGGAAACTGCCGTTTGCCTAGCGAAGCGATCAAGCGAAACATTGACTTCGTTGCGCGTGCAACAATACCGTCCTCCAGAGGAGGACACCCAGATGAACACCCAGGCACTTCCGACATCCATGGTCCAAGCGCCCAGCCTGCCCGGCCCCCATGCGGGCTACATGCCCGGCTTTGGGAATGATTTCGAGACCGAGGCGTTGCCCGGCGCGCTGCCGCAGGGGATGAACTCGCCCCAGCGCGTCAATTACGGGCTCTATGCCGAACAGCTTTCAGGCACGGCGTTCACAGCCCCCGCGCATCAAAACGAGCGCACCTGGTGTTACCGCATCCGGCCCTCCGTCAAGCACACGCATCGCTTTTCAAAGATCGATCTGCCCCATTGGAAATCTGCGCCCTGCATCGACCCCGATATTATCTCGCTCGGCCAGTATCGCTGGAACCCCATCGAGGCCGGGGAAGGCCTGGATTGGCTTACGGGCATGCGCACCATGACGACCGCCGGTGATGTGAACACGCAAGTGGGGATGGCGGCGCATATCTATCTCGTCACCAAGAGCATGGTGGACAGCTATTTCTATTCCGCCGACAGCGAGATGCTTATCGTGCCTCAACAGGGCAAGCTCCGTTTCGCGACCGAGCTCGGCATCATCGATATCGAGCCCCAGGAGATCGCCATCCTGCCGCGTGGGCTCGTTTACCGTGTTGAAGTGCTCGAGGGGCCCTGCCGCGGGTTTGTTTGCGAGAATTACGGCCAGAAATTCGAATTGCCCGGTCGCGGCCCGATCGGGGCGAATTGCATGGCCAATCCGCGCGATTTCAAATCTCCCGTGGCGGCCTTCGAGGATCGTGAGGTGCCGAGCACTGTGACAGTCAAGTGGGCGGGGGCGTTCCATGTCACGACGATCAATCAGAGCCCGCTCGATATCGTCGCCTGGCATGGCAATTACGCGCCCGTCAAATACGATCTCAGGTCCTATTGCCCGGTGGGCGCTGTCCTTTTTGATCATCCGGACCCGTCAATTTTCACCGTCCTGACGGCGCC
>JBCCTH010000002.1:0-32705 GCA_039198835.1 Pseudomonadota bacterium
GCGCCGCCGGTGCCCGACATCGAGGCGGCCGTGCGCGCCGCACTCGCGCGCTCGACGCGGCTGCCGCTGCTGAAGCCCGGCGCGAACGTCGCCGTCGCCGTCGGCAGCCGCGGCGTCGCCAAGGTGGCGACGCTGGCGCGCGTGACCGTCGCGTTGCAGCTTCGGCGATGAGCCCGCAGTCCTCTCATTGGATCGCGGCGGCCTTGGCCGCGCTTCTTGCGGCAACGTTTGCGCTCTTGGTGCGCCTTCCGCTGCCGTTTCCCGGCTTCTCGATTGCGGTAGCGGCAAGTTTGGCTGCTTTGGGCACGTTCGCTTTCGTGGCCTGGATGCCGCCGCGCTGGGTCTGGACAGATGTTGAACGCATCACACAAGCATTTCAGGCGCGCCATGGCCTGGGCGAAGGGACAGCGAAGGTCGCGCTTGATGCGATCACCAAATCCCATGCGCGCGCCGATAGCTTGCGCCGCTCCGCGCGCGCGATGCGCGAGGATGTGGCAGCCGATGTTGAGGCGCTGGCTGATCGGCTCGATGCCGCGGCCCGCGAGATCTTTTATAACCCCGCCCAGCAGCGCAAGTTGCGTGGCGTCCTTGTGCGCGCGCAATTGATCGAAGACGCGGCGACAGCCCATGCCGCGCTCCGCGCACGCGGCCACGGCGAAACAGAAGAGGCCTCGCGCCAAAAGTTGCGCGCCGCGATCAGTGCACTCAACGCCGCGTTCGACGAAACCGATTTGCTCGCCGCGCGCGGTCTTCTTCAGGAAGTCGATGTCGCGTCAAGCGTGGCCGAGCGCCTGCTTGCGCCCAAAAAGAAGATGGCCGCCGCGCGCGCCCCCCATAACGATTAGGAGAGCTTCAAAGATGAAGGCTTTTACCCTTGCCCTGACCGCTTCTTTATCGCTGGCGGCACATGCCGCGCAGGCGTCGCCGGGTGATCTTCTCGCTGAGATCGTGACTGATCCGGTCCGCGATTGCGCCGCCGGATGGAACCCGGAGATGCCGCTCATCGCCTGGGGGGCGGACGGCGTCGTTGCTTTTGCAAATGGGGCGTCGCTTGAGAATGCGGGCGGCGCGCTGGGCGAAGCCGGCCTGCCGCTTTCGCTCACCGTTGAAGACAGCTTCGAGGCACAGCTCAAAGCCTATCTCTCCTGCGAAACGCCCTATCTGCGCGGCACGTTGGGGATGCTCGCGGCGGCGGCCCCAGTGACAGAATTCGACCCGCGCACCGAGCAGATCGTCTTTTTCAAGCACAGCTTTTCGGCCGGTGACGGCATCGTCGCAGCCGAAGGCATCGCCCGCATCGAAGATCTGGCCGGGAAGCGCATCGCCATCCAGGCGAACGGGCCGCATGTCGATTTTGTCGGGCGCATTCTCTCTGACGGAGGCCTCGGTTTCGAGGATGTCGAGATCGTCTGGGTCGCTGACCTCACGGGCGACGGCGATACCCCCACCGCTGCCATAAGCGAAGGGCGTGCCGATGCCGCGGCCGTCATTTTGCCCGATGCCCGCTTTTTGACCTCGGGCGGCAATGTCGGCACGGGGGCGGAGGGATCGTTGCGCGGGGCGACGATCTTGATTTCGACGCAAGAAGCCGCCTCTGTCATCGGTGATTACATCGCCGTGCGCGCCGATTACTTTGATGCCAACCGCGAAGATATCGCCCGCATGGTCAACATCTTCTTCCAGGCCGAAGAAGAGATGCGCAGCTTTATGGCTCAAGATGGCGACCCCAGGCAAACCCAGATGGCCGCGCTCATGGCCAATGAATTCTTGGGTGGATTGCCCACCGAAGAGGGCGTTTTCCTTTGGCAGGATGCCATCACGGATGGCTGGGCTGGCAATGCCAAGCATTTCAGCGATCCCGCCGAGGCGCGCCGCTTCGAGGTTTTGCTCGAAGAGGTCAATGTCGCTCTGCGCGGCGCGGGCCGGCTCGACGCGCCCGCCAATCTCAGCACCGCCGAATGGGATTACAGCGCTCTTGTCGACGGGCTCAGCAACCTCGATGAGCGCCAGATCGCCGCGTTCAACCCGGAGGCCGCCGCAGCGGCTGTGCAAAAGCTGCGCCGCACGGGCCAGCTTGATGCCAATACCAAAATCGATTTCGAAGTCTTTTTCGAACCCGATAGCACATCCTTCCCCATCGCGCTTTACGCGCTGGATTTTGAAGAGATCCTGCGCCTGGCTTCGACCTATTCCGGCGCGATCATCACCGTCGAGGGCCATTCCGACCCGCTTCATTTTCTGCGGCGCGAGCAGCAAGGCGCGGATAACGCCGAGCTCCGCGCGATCCGCACATCCACCCAGAACCTTTCGCTCGACCGCGCGATTGCAGTTGTCGATGCGCTCACGGGCTACGCGGGCGAGCTCGGCGTCAGGATGAACCGCGATCAATTCACCGTGGACGGCGTGGGCATCAGCAGCCCGCAGCATAACCCGCCGCAGACCGAAGCAGAATGGCGCGAAAACATGCGCGTCGTATTCCGCGTTCTGACTGTGCAGGCCGAAGCCACGACCTTCTCACCGTTGCAGTGAGGGAGGAAGAAACATGTTAAAAGGCAAGTTCAATATCGGGATCGCCGTCGTCGCCGTGGCTGTCTTCGCCATCATCAACATTCTCGATCAAGGCGGCGGCTCGACGAGCTCGCGCGACGTCGATCGCACGCCCGTTGCGCCCAACTGGGCCGCCATCGCCGCATGGCCGCAGATCGATGCGCCGCTTGTCGAAGCCCGGCCTGATCCGAACCGGCGGATCACCGCGATCGTGCTTGATGATAGCGGGTCCATGGGCGGCGATATGGCGGCAGCCAAACAAGCGGTGATCGATGCGCTTGAGGCGATGTCAGAGACAGATCGCGTGGCGGTGGTGGCTTTGAACCACGGGCTCGTGATGCCGTTCAGAGCGGTGGGAGATGCGCGCTCGGTCTTGCCGGGGTCGCTCAGCGGCGTGGTGAGCGAAGGCAGCACCCCGCTCACCGGCGCGATGCAACGCGCGCGCGCGCTCTTGGAAGACGAAGCAAGCCAGGTGCGCGGCTTCGGCACGTTTCGGATGATCGTAACCACCGACGGGATCGCCGATGACAGCGCGGCCCTTAGGCAAGCTGTGCGCGATCTGGCTGGCGAGACACCCATCCAGCTCACCACAATCGGCATCGGGATCGGCGGCTCGCATGTGTTGCGCCGCGAGGATCTCGGCAGCTTTGTCGATGTCTCCAACGTCGATGCGTTGCGCGGCGCGCTGCAAGACGCAGTCGCCGAAAATACGGATTTCACCGCGATCACAGATTTCACGACCGCCGAGGAGGGCTAGAGATGGGACGCCGCGTCGATCTGAACTGGGATGAATGGAACCCGGGCCTCGATACCGATGAGATGACCATCGCCGAGGTTCTGGCCACAATGCCCGCCGCCAATGCCGATGACGTGCCCGAGATCATCAAGCGCTATGAAAACCCCGAAAGCCCGGATGCGCTTCCCGGGGCCATCACGCTCGCGCGCCATGATTGCATCCATGTCCTTTTGGGGCGCGGTCTGCATGTGCAGGATGAGGCCTTCATCATCGGCGCGACGATGGGCGCAGCCTCTGACATATCCGATGAAACGGTGGACCTCTTCATCAAAGTCTCAACGACCGAATACCCCAAGCACTGGCGCTTTGAGGAAGCGCATATCGCCTCCTATCGGTTGGGCGTGGGCTTTGCCGTCGATAATATGCCCAACAAGGATCTCCATCTTATCCCGCTCGAAGACGAGCCTTGGCAATCAAAGACTGTCCGGCAGGCGCGTGCCGATCTTGGGATCGTGAAGGAAGAGCTGCGCGCCTATTTCCGCAAAGCGGAGCTTCTCGTTCCGGGAACGCGCGCGACGCGGCGTCTGGATACGTCCGCGCAGCGCAACGATGTGCAACTCAAACAGGATGATTGAGCAAGAGAGGCTTTCATCGGCGCGCAGACTGCCAAGGCCCTGACAGGGGGCCTCGCGCCCCAGCTATGTCATGGCGAGGCCCAAGGCCCAAGGCCGCTTGACGCAGATGCGAGAAACGGCGCTAATGATGGCGTCACAGAAAGGGAGGTCTGTGGCGCATGCAGGTGGGCCAAAGCGCCCACAACCTCGCGCGCATACTCTCGCTTTCTCCACGTCACATCGCGCCCGTAAGGACATGCCCATGGCTGCCGCTTTCGCCTCCCAGGGCGACATGACCGAAAAAGATATAAGCTTCACCGAGATCGGAGAAGGGATTTACGCGTTCACCGCCGAAGGCGATCCCAATTCCGGTGTCATTATTGGCGATGAGAGCGTCATGATCGTCGAGGCGCAGGCCACGCCGCGTCTGGCGCGCAAGGTGATCGACTGCGTGCGCTCGGTCACCGACAAGCCCATCAGCCATCTTGCGCTCACCCATTACCACGCCGTGCGTGTGCTCGGGGCCTCGGCTTATGGCGCGGGCCAGATCATCATGTCAGACCGCGCGCGCGCCATGGTCGCGGAGCGCGGCGAAGAGGATTGGAAGAGCGAGTTCGACCGCTTTCCAAGGCTCTTTCAAGGGCATGAAGAAATCCCCGGTCTCACCTGGCCCACCACCACATTTGCGGGGCGAATGACAGTCTTTCTGGGCAAGCGCCGGGTTGATCTGATGCAAGTGGGGCGGGCGCATACTGCCGGTGACGCCGTCATCCATGTGCCCGATGCAGGCGTGATGTTTACCGGCGATATCATCGAATACCGGTCTGCCTGCTATTGCGGTGATGGGCATTTCGCTGATTGGGCCAACACCGCCGAGGCGATCCGCAGCTTTGATCTCGACGCTATCGCGCCGGGCCGCGGCGATGCGCTTGAAGGCGCTGACCGGGTCAATGCCGGGATCGACAGCACCATTGATTTTGTCCGCTCGACCTTCGGACCGGCGCGGAAGGTCGCTTTGCGGGGGGGATCCCTCAAAGATGCCTGGGAGGCCGTGCGCGCCTCTTGCGATCCGCAGTTCGCCGATTACGCGATCTATGAGCATTGTCTGCCCTTCAATGTGGCGCGGGCTTATGACGAGGCGCTGGGCATCGATACGCCCCGCATCTGGACCGCAGAACGCGACAAACGCCTGTGGGACGCGTTGCAGGGATGAGCGGGCGCCGCCGTCTTGCCGGTCCGCTCAGTGCTTTTTGCGCCATGCAGGGAGGGAGCCACCGGTGAACGCCCCGTTTCGAAGCCGATACGACCTGGAGTTCAAGCTCTATCCCTATGCACGTCACGCGGATCAGGAGGCCAGCGCGGTCGTGCGCCACCCTGTCGTGATCGTCGGCGGCGGGCCTGTCGGCATGGGCCTCGCGCTCGATCTCGGAAAACGGGGTGTGCCTTGCGTCGTGCTTGATGACCATGAAGGCATCGGGGCGGGCTCCCGCGCGATCTGCTTTGCCAAGCGGACCCTTGAAATATGTGATCGTCTCGGCTGCGGAGATCCGATGGTCGAGAAGGGTGTCGTCTGGAACCTGGGCCGCGTCTACCGCGACGAAGAGGAGATCTATGATTTTAACCTCCTGCCCGAGGAAGGCCACAAACGGCCCGCCTTCATCAATCTTCAACAGCCTTATTTCGAGCGGTTTCTCGTCGAAGAGATAAGGCGCGCGCAGGAAAACGGCGCGCCGGTGAGCTTGCGCGGCAAGAACCGCGTGAGCGCCCTTGAGAGCCGCGGTGATCATGCGCGGCTCACCATCGAGACCCCGGATGGCCCCTGCGCGCTCGATGCCGACTGGGTCATCGCCGCCGACGGCGCGCGATCCCCTCTGCGCGAGATGCTGGGCCTCGGCTTCGAGGGGCGCGTGTTTGAGGATAATTTTCTCATCGCCGACATCCGCGCGACGA
This sequence comes from Pseudomonadota bacterium, assembly GCA_039198835.1. GTDB lineage: Bacteria > Pseudomonadota > Alphaproteobacteria > Rhodobacterales > Rhodobacteraceae > Shimia_B. Next base: position 5,848 of record JBCCTH010000002.1, read on the forward strand.
ACATTGATATCCCCGTGGAGCGCCGCTTCTGGTTTGATCCGCCGTTCAATCGTGGGGAGACGGCGTTGATGCACCGGCAGCCTGATGATGTGTGGCGGCTCGATTTCCAGCTCGGTTGGGGGATCGATCGCGCGGCCGAAAGCGCCGAACCCAAGGTGCGCGCGCGCGTTGCGGCGATGCTGGGCGACGAGATCGACTTCGAACTCGTTTGGTCATCGATCTACACGTTTCGCTGCTGCACGATGGAAAGATATGTCCATGGACCGGTGATTTTTGCCGGCGATGCCGCCCATCAGGTGAGCCCGTTTGGGGCGCGTGGCGCCAATGGCGGCATGCAGGATATCGACAATCTCGGCTGGAAGCTCGGGTTGGTCGTTACAGGCGCCGCGCCGCGCGCGCTCCTTGAGAGCTACCACACCGAGCGCAAGGCGGCTGCGCTCGAAAACATCAAGAATTCGAGTCGCTCGGCTGATTTTTTGACCCCGCGTTCGCCTGCCCATGCGCTCTTTAGAGAGGCGGTTCTTGATCTTGTGAAGGATAATGCGTTCGCGCGCCCGATGGTGAATTCAGGGCGTCTGAGCACGCCTTGCATTTACGACGGCTCGCCTCTCAACGGTGTTGATGCTCTGAAAGGCGCGCCGCGCCTGACGCGGCCGGGCGCGCCTTGCCTCGATGCGCCCATGGGCGAGGGGTTCTTGCTTGATGCGCTGAGTGGCGGGCGCTTCCAGCTTCTGGCGCTTCGTGCGCAGGTGCCCGAAGATGAACCGCTCGGCGTGGTGTCTGTGGCGCGCCCGTCTCGCCAGATGGCTGAGCGATATCTCGGCGACGCGCAAAGCGCCGTTTATCTCATCCGCCCTGACCAGCATGTTGCGGCGCGCTGGCCCGATTATGAGCGCGAGGCCATCTCTGAGGCGCTCCGCAGGGCCTGCGCCCGGGGCGAGGGCGCGGGGCCATGAGCGCGCTTATCACCGCGCCCAATCTCGGCAATTCAGATGATTTCTACGCGCGCCTTCTGGCCACCCATGAAGGGCTCTCCGAGGCCGAGACAGCGCGGCTCAATGCCCGCCTCATTTTGATCCTGGCCAATCATATCGGCGATCTTGACGTGCTTTTTGAAGCCCTTGAAGTGGCGCGCAGTCCAGGCTTCACTGCCCCGGAGGATGCAACGAAGGCATGAGCTGTAGCGATGCGCGGATTTCCTGATCTTCCGCCGATCTGGTGGCTGGGTAGCGTTTTGGCGATCCATGGGTTTTCGCGCCTCGCGCCGGGGCTTCACTCACCCAATGTATTTTTTGACCGGGTCTCCTGGGTGCTTCTTGCGGCGGCCTTGTTTCTGATCCTGTGGTCCGGTGTGTGGTTTTGGCGCAAAAAGACACCCATCGAGCCGCACCATGTGCCGCGCGCTCTGATCGTCGAGGGGCCCTACAAGCTTTCGCGGAACCCGATTTATCTTGCGCTCGTCCTTTTGACCTTGGCGTCTGCTTTGGGGCAGGGGTCGCTCCTCGGGGTGGCGGTGGCTGTCGGGCTTTGGGCCGTCCTTGATCGTCGGTTCGCCGCCGTAGAAGAAGCTTTGCTCCAACGCACATTCGGCGCAGAGGCTGACGCCTATCTGGCCAAGTCGCGCCGCTGGCTATGACAGGTTCGTGACCAACGCATCTTTGTGTTGATGGCGTCAGTGACGCCCGCCATATCGCGGCCATGGAATTGCTCTTCGCATATGGCGCGGGTCTTTTGACGCTTATTAACCCGTGCGTCTTGCCGGTTTTGCCGATTGTGCTTGTCTCTGCACTCAATGCAAGCCGCTGGGGGCCTGTGGCCCTGGCGGCTGGGATGAGCGTGTCATTCGTCGCCTTTGGCGTGCTGGTGACAGCGTTCGGCTCGGCGATTGGCCTCACACAAGAGCTTTTGGCGCAGATCGGTGCGCTCGTGATGGTGTTTTTCTGCCTCGTTCTCGTCGTGCCCCGGTTTGCACAGCGTTTTGAGATGGCCACGGCGGGGATCGCGGCAGGCGCAGACGACCGTCTCAACACTGTTGAGACCTCCGGGTTGCAAGGGCAGTTTGTGGGCGGGCTTCTTCTCGGCGCGGTCTGGTCGCCCTGCATCGGGCCGACTTTGGGCGGCGCGATCGCGCTCGCCTCGCAGGGTCAGAGTTTAGGCTATGTCACGCTGATCATGGCGTCTTTCGCGTTGGGTGTCTCAACGCTTATCCTCGTGTTGGGTCTTGGCGCGCGCGAAGCCATCCGCCGCCGGACACAAGCGCTCCGCAGCCTCGCCGAGCGCTCGAAGACGATCATCGGCGCGACGTTTATCATCGTCGGCGCGCTGCTCTTTTTGCAAGTTCACCACGTTATCGAAGCCTGGGCGGTGCGCGTTCTGCCCTACTGGCTTCAAGATCTGTCTGTCGCGCTTTGACCTAGGAGACCTCTATGAAACGTCGTCACTTCCTCACAATCGCCGCCGCAAGCGCGGGCGCTTCCATGGTCCCGCTCGCGGCTGTCGCAGACGGATTTGTTGATTACCGGCCCGGTCTCATCGACGAGGCCTTGGCGCGCGGCGAGACCGTTTTTGTGGATTATGGCGCGGTCTGGTGTACGACATGCGCATCTCAAGAGCGCACGATCAGCGCGCTGCGTGAAGCCAACCCGGCCTATGACGCGGCAATGACCTTCATCAAGGTCGATTGGGATACTTATCGCAGCGCAGAGGTGACCAAATCGCGCAATATTCCGCGTCGGTCGACATTGCTTGTTCTTCGCGGCGAAGACGAGCTCGGCCGTATCGTCGCCGGGACATCGCGGCGCGCGATCCAGGAGTTGATGGATCTGGGCCTCTAACCCGCCAGGCGCGCTATTTGAGGGTCACGCTGGCGAAATTTGAAGGGAGCTTCGCCCCCGCCAGTACGGCCCCCGATATTTGCGCGCCGGTGAAATCGGCCTCGCGCAATTCCGCACCGCTGAAATCAACACGGCAAAGATTGGCATCTCGAAAGCTGGATTGGCCGATCACGACTGAATTGCGAAAACTCGCGCCTTCGAGCATCGCGCCCGTGAAGCTGACATCCTTGAGCTTGGTGTCGGAGAAATTGGCCTCCGGGAGGCTCGCTTGCAAAAAGGCGCATCCTTCCACGCGCGCATTGGAAAATTGCGTGTTCTTGCCGCGCACGTCGCGCAGATCAGTGTTTTCGAGCTTGCTTGATCGAAAGCTTGCCTGATCAATCTGCGCCGCTGACAAGTCTGACCCGCTGATCTGCGAATTCGCCATATCGGCATGGGCCAGTTGGGCGCCTGTGAGGTCTGTCCTTTGCAGCTTGGCATGGGCCAGCATCGCCCGCTCCATGTTTGCGCCGAAAAAGCTCGCTTGTGTGAGATCTGCGCCAGACAGGAAAATGCCGTGGAGCACAGAGCCGGTCATGACACTTTCGCGCCCAACGAGGCCCGCGCCACTCAAGCGCACATCGAAGGAGAGCCCGGCGATGCCCGGTGTGAGATGATCTTCGATGGTGCGCGTGGCGGTGAAGCGGCTCAAAAAGCGCCCTGCATCTGATTGTGAAGGCCAGGTGATGGCCACGGGAGCTGCATCTTGCGAAGCCACTGCCAAGGCAGACAGGCAGTTCAGAAACGCGGCTTGGGCTGTGATGTCGAGTGTTTCCATCTCCCGACCGGTGCGGATCGGTTCAAGGGGGCAGCGATGAAGCGGTAGCCCGTCTCGGATGATATGGTTCATCAGATCGCGGGCGGTGGCGAGATCTTTGGTGCGTTGATCTGCGGGCAGGTCAGCCGCGCATTGCTTGAGGAAAGAGATCGTCTTGTCGTTGAGCGTGACGCCATTGATGAACTCCAACCAGTCCAGAAGGCCGTTTTGGACATCCGCGCCCGGCTCTCTTTGCAGGAGGCAAAGCTCGCGAAAGCGGCTCAGAAGGCCCCGCGCGAGAAGGTATTCGGCGAAGGTCTGGTGGGTGAATTCAAAGCCGCGCTGGTCACGCGTGCCTTTGAAATAGAATGTGAGGGCGAGGCTCTCGAGCCGTTCACCGAGATCCTGCACCGCTTCGGGCCTCAGATAATCGAGGCCGAGCTTGCTACAGGCTTTGTTAAACGTGGGATACCGCGCGACCCGCATCGAGCCCTCCTGCCAGGCCGCATAGGCGACGGCCTGCAAAAGAGCTTCGAAATCGGCCATGCTGATATCTCGGGTGATCCCCACGCGCGGAGATCGGATGGAGCTGCTGGCCCCGCCGCCGCTGCTATGCGCCCAGTCACGATCAAAGATCTTTTTGAGAAGATGGCCGTAAAGGCCCGCTTCATTCTTGAGAGTGCTGCTCAGATCCTTGCCAAAGAGGCCCGCCAGGCCGATCAGATAGCAAAGAAGCGGCTCGTTGGTGAGCTCATCGAAATCACGAGAAGAAAAGATCGCGGGAAGCGCGCGCTCAGCCCCGCTCACCGCCGCGTATTTGCGCCACCATTCCGGGCGCTGATCCGTTAAAAGCGAGCGGCGAGAGCCCGGTGTCAGCTTCATATCGGGATCGAGCGGGCCCAGCCCCTGCAAATGCAGGAAGTCTTCATCTCGCGCGATCACCTGCTTGCGAAACACATCCATCATCGCGGTGCGTCCAAGAACGATGAACCGTGCGGAGGGCTGTGCCCGCATCAACGGCTCTGTCCAACTCAAGAATTTGGCTGCGATGGAGCGCATCCGCGGGCCATCCGGCAAAACGAGCTCGTCGAGACCGTCAAAAATGAAGACACGCTGCGGGCCGGTTTCTCGAAAGATGAAGTCAGCATCGAAGGCCGCCAGTTTTGCGACATGGGAGGCGATCTCTGCTTGTGCCTCATAGAAGCTCAGATCGATCTGATGGAGCGGCACGAGAATCGGCAAGACGCTTTCGTCGCGCGCAAGCTCTGCTGCGATTGCGCGCGCAAAGCTTGATTTGCCCGCGCCAGGGCCGCCAAAAATCAGCTTGAGGCGCTGATCTTCTCCCGCTCCCAGCCAATCCCACACCGCTTCTTTGAGATCGCCGCACATGTCAGGGCGACCCGATGCCTGCGCGCCAGAACACCAGGCCACCCGTGGCCAGACATAGAGATCGGCCAGTGTGGCGGTCGTTTCGCCAAAGAGTTGGGCGTTCTCGAAGTCATCCCGCAAAGCGGCTCGGTAGCTTTCGGCTGGATCGCCGCTGGCCTGACTTCGGCTGCCATCATGGCGAATGAGCGTCACGTTATGCCGCTTGAACAGCCTTTCAAGCTCTCGATCTGCGGCCTCTGCTTCATAGCCAATGGCCATGAGGCCTGCCATCGCCAGCGAGTAGTTGGGCAGGCCATTGCCAGCCGCCCAGTTTTGTAGCGTGCGGTCGCTCACACCGATTTTTTGGGCAAAAACGGCCAGCGACCAACCTTGTCTTTCTCTTCCTTCAGTGAGGAGTGTTGAAAGCTCTTTTGCCAACTCACCCTCTCTACGCTTTTCACCTTCCGCTTTCTTCGCCATCATTAACCCCCAGGCTCGATCAAATTCGCGCGCAAGGCAGGAGCATTGTTTATTGGCCCCATCGATGTCAAAAGAAATACGGGGAGGCTGAAATAGGGCTCTAAGATGTATGATGGACAATTAAGCGATACGGCCGCTTTGGCGAAAAAGGTCATGAATGCGATTGCGGACCCTGATCAATGGGCTGCTGTTCTCGACCATATCCTTGAAGTGACACCGGCTTGTGCGGCGATCATTACACTGCGCGAGAAGACGACCTGCCAGATCGTCGATGATCGCGATCTTGAGGCCCGCTTTCATTCCCCGTTGATTCGCGGATTCCCGACGAACGAAGTCGCTCATTATCTCCAAAACCTGCGCAAACTCGATCCATGGGCAAACGCACAGCGCACAAACCACCCCCATCGCCCCACGTTAATGTCAACGCTGAGCGCGCCAGCCGATGACCCGCGCAATCCTTTCTTTCAGTGGCTCACCGGGCTTGGCGTGGGCGACAGCGTGGTTTTTGAACTTGATCACATGGCCGGGGGCTATTGGACGGCTTGCAACCTCTTTCTTCCGCAAAGCTGCGCGGAAGAGGCTGGCGATCTTATGGCCTACGCCGAAGACACTTTCGAGCTGATCCGGAGCGGTTGGCGCGCGAGCCAAACCATGCAGGAGAGCCGCCAGGAAGCCGTGGCACTTCTTTCGCATTTCTCGTCTTTGGGCCGGGCCTGCTGTCTGGTCGGCGCGAACGGCGATTTTCGGCAGGGCAACGCGCTTTTCGATAAGCTTGTCGATCAGGATATCGTGCGGGTGTCGGGCCCGGCTAAGATGGTTTCATTCTCGCGCGGCTTGAAGATCAATGGGCTTGAGCGGTGGGAGAGCCATGATTTCGCGCGCTACACGGCAGATGATGAAACATCGTTCGGCAGCTTGAGCTCGCAAAGTGTTTCTGCCGAGGCGATTGACCCAGATCCCCGCTTTGCTGGAAAACGAGAGACCCTCTGGCTCCTCACATTCGGAGCGCCTCGAATTGCCGCGCAAGGTCTGGACGCGGAGCGTGAACTCAATGCGCTGACGCCCCAGGAAATCCAGCTTTATCGCGAAGTAAAGCGCGGGAAATCCGTCAAACAAGCGGGGGTCGCGATCGGCGTTGGCCGCTCTCGAACGTTTGAAGTCTGGTCGTCGGTGAAGGAAAAGCTGAAGCTCGAAAACTCTTACGATGCGCGCCGCTAGCGTTTCGCTTCGGCTGCGTTTCGTGGCGTCATACTAAAATGTGGCATTAATGGAGGGCGTAACTTCAACGGGAAGGACGCCTCCAATGCTCCACTTCTTCACACCCTTCGTCAAACCGCAGATCGGCGCGGTCTATGATCTCACCCCGGGCCAGATCAAAACCTTCGGCGATCCGTCAAAGCCGTTTCTTTCATTCGACCGGTTCGTCGAGATCGTGCAATGGTATCGCGATGTCCACTTCGCGCCTGACAATGTGCCCGGCTTCCGCGAAGAAATCGGCGCGGTTTACCAGGTTTGGACCCACAGCGCCATGAGCACCTATCATCGCCACATCTTCCCCAATGAGCTCACGGGCCCGCTCAAGCTCTCCTTCGAGATCCCTTCGCTTGAAAGCTCGGCGTGGTTTCCGCTCCATGTGAAGCTGTTTGATGATGAGGGCCTTTACTTTGCCCATGAGCAGAAGCTCGTGATCGAGCGCAAGGTGGGTGAGCGCTTCATGCTGACATCCTGGCGCAAGGTGCCAAACCTGCGCGATTATCTTCTGTCGCAGGTCGCGCAAGAAGAGGTGGCGGCCTAGAAGCAGCGCGCCGTCGCAAAAATTGTGGCGGCGTTCGCTTGACCGGACTTGAGTCCGGTGTCACTGCCGGTTTCGTTGTCTATGGTGAACGCAGGGCGGGTGGCCTTCCAATATTTACGTGGGCGTCGGTTTTCCTAGCGGCGTCTCTAGACGGAACACTGGCTCTGACGTGCCCGTTAACGGGCGCATTGTTTGGTAGCTAGTTAAACGAACAAGTCATTCGGTCTGGCTCAGGCAACGTAACTTTATGACGTGAAGGCAGGGAAGGGCATCTCCCTGCCTTTATTTCATTCAGCCGCGCAGGTCGATCACAGGCGACCGGCGGCTCACGAAAAACGCCGGAAGAAGCGCGAAAAGGCCCGCAGCGCTCACATATCCGGCAATCATATGCATCTCGCCCCAACCAAGGCCGGCTTCCACCAAAATGCCAGTGCGCGCCGTTATCGTGGCTGAGATGAGAGCGCTGCTCGCAAAAGCGAGAATGAGCCCGCACGCCGCGCCCGAAATGATCAGCAACGTCGAAAAACTCCAGGTCAGGGCGAGGATGAAACGCTGCGGTGCCCCCAGAGCGCGCAACAAGGCGAGCCGCCGCGCCAAGAGCCGGGCAAGAAGTGCGAGGCCCGTCAGGACACTGAGCACAACGAGCCCCTGCGCGATAAGCGTCAAAACAGACATGACCTGTTGGATATCGCCCATGATGACGTGAAGTTCAGCGATGATCGTGCCGGGAAAGAAGGCCATCGTCTCGCCCGAATTAAACGCGCTGCGCAACGCGTAATTCGCCCAAAGCGCATCGCCGCTCACGAGGATCGCCGGGGTGCCCGGGAAATGCGCTGTGTCAAATGGCGGGCCAAGGCGGCCAGTCCAATCCGGGCCGTGCCCATTGGGGAGAGCATGCACCTCCCAGACCTGCTCGACCGGCACGAGAATGGCCCTGTCCCAGGGAGAGCCGGTGCGCGGCAGCTTGCCCACGGCGGTGAGCTCAAAGCCATGGGCGTCAAGAAGGCCTTGAGACCCGTCGCCATGGACCGGCTCGAAAGTGTCACCGATCTCAAGCGCGACGCTCGCGCCAATCACCGCCTCTTCGATGGTCTCAAACACTCTGCCCTCGGCCAGGTGCCCGCCAAGATGCAGCACAAACGCCTCTGTTGTTCCGACCACCGGCGCGCCCTGCCAGCTATCGCCAAAAGCGAGCGGGGCCGCGAAGGTCACATGCTCATGGTTGGCCACACGCGCATAGGCCGCGCCATCGAGAAGGGGCAGGGCCGTTGTTTCAAGATAGACCGTCGCGAGCATCGCCGTGAACTCGCTGCCCGGCGCGGCGACGATGAGATCGAACTTTTCAGCGGAGCGCGCGGTGGCCTCGCGCAGGGCCCGCTCTTGCGCGATAAGGCTCGCGCCCATGCCCACAGACACAGCGATAAGGAAGATGAACGTGGCGCTCAGAGCCCGGTGGCGGCGAAAGAGGCCAGCCAGGAGCGGCCAAAGTTGAAAGCCGCGCAGGCAAATGAGGCCTGTGGCCAAAAGCGGCACAAGCAAGATCACCGTGATCACGCCGTCGCGCGCCGCACCGCTCAGCCCCTCAATCATCGCGCAGCTTTCCGTCTTCGATCGTGAGCACGCGCCCGGCCGTTTCAAGAAGTGCTGGATCGTGAGACACCGCGATAAGGGTGCTGCCCCGCTCTGTGGCCTGCCTGAAGAGATCTTCTATCAATCGATCCGCATTTGCGCGATCAAGGCTCGCGGTGGGCTCATCGGCGATCAGGATCGCGGGATCGGAGGCAAGCGCGCGCGCCACCGCAACGCGCTGCCGCTCGCCGCCAGAAAAGCTCTCCAAGCGTTGCGCACCCCCGTCTTCGATTCCCAAGGTCGCCAGACTTTCTCTGGCTCGGCGCGCAAGCGCGGCGCGGCCCTGTCTTGGCGCATAACAGGCGGCCAAGCTCGCATTCTCGAGCGCCGAAAGTTCGTCAAAGAGAAAGTGCTCCTGCAAGACAAGGCCGATGTGACGGCCCCGAAACGCCGTGCGCTCCGCGCTCTTTGCCCGCGCGAGATCAAAATCGCCCCAGGCGACCCGCCCTTCCGACGCGGCGATGAGGCCCGTGATCGTGTAAAGAAACGTGCTTTTGCCCGCGCCCGAAGGCCCTCTTATGGCGATCCTTTCACCGGGGTGAACCGACAGGTCGGAGACGCTCAAAAGCGGCCGCCCATCCGCGGCCGTCACGCGGAGATCGCTGATCGAAAGAGACGGTGGCTTCGCGGTCATGCTCTTTGGTTGCCTGCTTATGCGCGTCTTGTGAAGTAGCTTGCCTGTTCACCGGCGCAAAGGGAGCCGCGCCGCCGATAGGGGAAGGCTACGGATTTGTGAAAAACCTGTGCTGGTGTTCCGCGGCTTGGGCGCATTAGAAAGCCCGCGCCGTGAGGACCTCCGATGAAGCGCCATGACATCTCTTTGACCCGCGATCTCGTCTTTATCGGCGGCGGGCATACCCATGCGCTCGCGCTTCATGCCTGGGCGATGAAACCTTTGCCGGGCACGCGCGTCACGGTGATCAATCCTGAGCCGGTCGCCGCGTATTCGGGCATGCTGCCGGGGTATATCGCCGGGCATTACGCGCGCGATGAGCTTGATATCGATCTCATCAGGCTCGCGCGGCGCGCGGGCGCGCGGCTTATCGTGGATCGGGCCACCCATATTGATCGGGCCGCAAAGCGCATCGACCTCGCCGATGGCCCGCCAGTCTTTTATGATCTCGCCTCACTCGACATTGGGATCACAAGCACTCTTGCAGCGCTTGAAGGCTTCTCTGAGCATGGTCTTCCCGCAAAGCCGCTCTCGCGGTTTGCGCGCGCCTGGTCAGATTATCGCGCACGCCCAGGGCCCAAGCGGGTCGCCATTATCGGGGCGGGTGTCGCTGGCGCCGAGGTTGCGATGGCGATTGCCCACGCGCTCCCCCGTGCCGGGGTCGCGCTGGTCGAAAAGGGGCGCGCCTTCGCGGCCTTGGGCGCGCGGGCCGCGCGGCTCTTGCGGGCGCGGATCGAAGAGCATGGCATCGACATTTTCGAAGGTGTGACGCCCGTGCGCGTCACCCAAGAGCGCGTGATGCTGGAGGATGGTCGCGCGATTGAAGCCAACCTTGTCATCGGAGCGGCGGGATCGAACCCCTATGAATGGCTGCGCGCCTCAGGGCTCACGGATGATGCGGGTTTTGTGCCCGTTGACCGGTTTTTGCGAAGCCGTGACGCCGCGATCTTCGCGGTTGGTGATTGCGCGGAACTTGAGACACCCCGGCCAAAATCGGGCGTCTACGCTGTCAGGCAGGCGCCGATCCTCTTTGCCAATCTTCAGCATGCGCTGAGCGGGGCCGGCGCGCGCAAGCCCTACTTTCCGCAAAAAGACTATCTCAAGCTGATATCGCTCGGGCGAAAGACAGCCCTCGGCGAGAAATGGGGCCTGTCCTTCGCCGCTGACAGCCTCTGGGCGCTCAAGGACAGGATCGATGAAAAGTTCATGGCGAAGCTCAATCAGCCGGTGCCCCCGATGCGCGCGCCGCTGCCCTGGCCGCGTGCCCGTGGTGCGCGGACCGAGCCGATGATGTGCGGCGGCTGCGGGTCCAAAATCGGCCGCAGCGCCCTTGAGGCTGCCTTGCGCGGCGGGATCGGCGGCGACAGGGCTGACGGAGATGATGCGGCGCTTCTTTCGATGTCAGAAACCCGGCAGGTGATCAGCACAGATCACCTGCGCGCCTTTTGTGATGATCCGGTATTGATGGCCCGGATCGCGCTGAACCATGCAATGGGAGATATCTGGGCCATGGGGGCCGCGCCGCAGGCCGCGCTTGCTTCGATCATCCTGCCACGGCAATCGCCAGAGCTTGCCGAACGCGCGATGACAGAGCTCATGGCAGCGGCAACGCGCGCTGCGGCAGCCACGGGCGCAAGGATTGTCGGAGGCCATTCAACGCTTGGCGCGGAGCTGACCATTGGTTTTACTGTGACCGGTCTTTGCGCGCGCGCGCCGATCACCCTGAAAGGGGCGCAACCGGGCGACGCGCTGATCCTGACCAAGCCTTTGGGAACAGGGGTCTTGATGGCCGGGGAGATGCGCGGACGCGCCCGCGCATGGGATATACGCGCCGCATGGGAGGCGATGGCAACGCCCCAGAACAAAGCCGCGCAGCTTTTATCAGACGCCCACGCGATGACAGATGTGACCGGCTTTGGGCTTTATGGCCATCTTTCAGGGATGTGCCGCGCCTCTGGTGTCAGCGCTGAAATCTGGCTTGAGGCGCTCCCGTTGCTCGCCGGGGCGCTCGAGCTCTCGCGGCAAGGGATAAGGTCTTCGCTCTTCGCCGAAAACGCGGGCGAAGATGCTCAGGCCGATCCGCTGCGGGCGCTGATCTATGACCCGCAGACCAGCGGCGGGCTTTTGGCGGCGGTGGGAGATACGCGCGTTCTTAGCGAATTGCGACGCGCCGGCATCGATGCAGCTCTGATCGGGCGCGTTGTGGCGGGTGCGGGGGCGGGGGCCGTTACGATCAAAGAGACAGCGCCAAAAGACGCTCTTTGAGGCGCGCGCATCCCTCCTTTAGCGCGGGCCCATCGAGCCCTTGTAGCGCGATCCTGGCGTCGGGCGCGCGCCCTTTCGCGGCGGCGCTTTTATAGGCGGGATCATAATGATCTTCGGCCAGCGCCCGGCAGAGCGCGATTTTATCGCCCGCCGCGATCAAGCTTTCCCATTTTTCAAGCGTGGCCGCGCCCCGCACATGTTTGAGCACCGATAGCTTTTCCAGGAGGGCCGGGCCGTTCGCCAAAATATCCGCATAGGCTCTCGCGAGGTAGGCCGCCCGCGCCTCAATCGACGCCGAAACTTCGATCACCGGCGCGTCTTTCATCGCCGCCCAGAGCGCGGGGGGCAGGGTGAGCGCCCCGATCTTGCTGCTTTCCGCCTCGACGAGCAGCGGCTGCGTGGCGTCGCGCTTTTCAAAGGCGATGGCGAGCGCCGTTTCAAAGCTCTTCTGTGAGGGCTGCGGCCTGGCCAAACCGCCCAAAAGCGACCCGCGATGGCAGGCGAGCCCTTCAAGATCGATGGTCTGGAGGCCTTCACCGGCCAGCAGATGCAAAAGCTCGGTCTTCGCTGTCCCGGTATAGCCCGACAGTTTCACAACGCGGAAGGGGAGGGGCCGCTCATAGAGCGCGTCAACGACCATGCGCCGAAAGCTGCGATATCCGCCCTCGATCACCTCGGCGCGCCAGCCGATTTCCTTGAGCATCCAGGTGAATGCGCCAGAGCGTTGCCCGCCGCGCCAGCAATAGACCAGTGGCCGCCAACCGCCCTCTTTGTCGGCCAAATGTGTCTCGATGTGGCGCGCGGCATTGCGAAAGACCTTTGCCGCCCCGATCTTGCGCGCGCGAAACGGCGAAACCTGTTTGTAGATCGTGCCGACCTCCGCGCGCTCCGCATCGTCAAGCACCGGTAGGTTGATTGCGCCGGGGATATGATCCTCAGCGAACTCGCTGGGGCTCCGCACATCGATGATTGTGTCAGCCGGGTGCCCTAAGAGGGCGTCGAGCGATGAAATCTTTGTCATCTGGCTACCTTAACCGCCCCGCACTGGCTTGACACCCGCGCAGCGCGCGCAACCCTTCTCAGTGTCACGTTGGGAGATCACCATGCGCTTAGCTTTTATCGGGGCCGTTGCGAGCCTCGCACTGCCCGCCGCCGCCGAGGTTACTGTGAGCCACGGCTATTCAGCCTTTGGCGATTTGAAATACGGCCCTGATTTTACCCATTTCGCCTATGCCAACCCCGAAGCGCCCCAAGGCGGCACGATGAGCCAGCGCCAGCTTTTCGGCAACAACACCTTCGACAGCCTCAACGCCTTCATCATCAAGGGAGATAGCGCGCCCGAGGTGATGGTGCATCTCTATGACAGTCTCATGGTGCGCGCTTTCGACGAGCCCGATGCGATCTATGGCCTCGTGGCCGAGACAATCGAATACCCCGATGATCTCTCCTATGTCGCCTTCAACATGCGCCCCGAAGCGCGGTTTTCAGACGGTGAGGCGCTGACAGCCTCTGACGTCGTTTTCACCATCGATGCGCTGAAAACCGAGGGGCACCCCTATTACCGGGGTTTGCTCAACGATGTGAACGCGGTGATCGCTGAAACGGATCATCGTGTCCGGTTCGAGCTCGCGCCGGGGGCAGGCGGATCGTTTATCGGCGAGCTGGCCGCGCTCCCGATCTTGCCCGAGCATTTCTATGGTGCCGAGACGCCCTTCGATGAAACCTGGCTCGTCGAGCCCATCGGCTCAGGCGCATATCTCGTGGATCGCGTCGACGCCGGGCGCACCATCAGATTTTGCCGCGACCCCGATTATTGGGGCGCTGACCTGCCCGTGAACGCCGGCAAGCACAATTTCGAGTGCTTTGCCTATGAGTATTTCGCCGATGATCTCATCGGGCTCGAAGCGTTCAAGGCGGGTGAATACCTGATGCGCGTTGAATATCGTTCAGCAAGCTGGGCCACGGGCTATGAATTTTCCGGCAAGGAACGGGGCTGGGTCAAGCAAATGCAATTGCCAGATGCCCGCCCGTCAAACGCCCAAGGCATGTGGTTCAACCTGCGCCGTGAAAAGCTCCAGGACATCCGCGTGCGCCAAGCGCTTGAATTCGCCTTCAACTTCGAGTGGACGAATGAAGCGATTTTTTACAACGCCTATCAGCGCACCGACAGCTTCTTTGAAAACACCCAGATGCAGGCCGTGGGGATGCCCGAAGGCGCGGAGCTCGCCTTGCTCAAAGAGTTTGAAAGCCAGCTGCCGCCCGAGGTGTTCCAAGAGCCTGTACATTCGCCCTATAACGGATCGCCCACGCTGCGCGACCGTCGCGCCATGCGCCAAGCCAGCGCGCTCCTTGATGAGGCGGGGTGGCTCGTGGGCGATGACGGCATGCGCCGGAACGCGGCAGGCGAACCGCTCAGGATCGAGATCGTCGATGACAGCCGCAGCCTGGAGCGTATCATCGCGCCTTTCGTCGAAAACATGCAGAGCCTCGGGATCGACGCGGAGTTCATCGTGCTCGACCCCGCGCAATGGTCTCAGCGCCGCGAAGCCTTTGACTTCGACATCTCTTTCACGGCCTGGAGCGTGTCAGTGACACCCGGGGCCACATTGCGCGCGTTTTACGGCTCAGAAGCCGCCGCCGCACAGGGATCAAACAACCTCACAGGCATCGCTGATCCGGTAGTCGATGCGCTCATCGAGCGCGCGGTGCAGGCCCCGACACGCGAAGAGCTCAACATCGCCATCGCTGCGCTCGACCGGGTGTTGCGGGCAAAGCATATCTGGATCGGCGCCTGGTATCTGGGCGCGCACCGCGTCGCGCTTTGGGATGTGTTCGGCCGCCCGGAGCTCCCGGCAGCCTATGATTTCAACCGCGGGGTCGAGTTCTGGTGGCTGGATGAAGAAAAGCGGGCGCGGCTCGAAGCCGAGGGCGCGTTCTAGGCTTTAGGCCGTGAAGGCAAGGCCGCGCGTATCACGGATGTAGTCTTCAAAGAACGCGCCAAAGGTGGCCACCAGCGGGGGCAGCGCCTCATAGGGCGGATAGTAGAGCGTCAGCCAAAGGGACGGGAGTGACCAATCAGGTAAGACCCGCAAGACTTCGCCGCGCGCGATCCCGTCTTCGACGATGAAATCCGGGAGAACGGCGATCCCCGCGCCAGCGGCGGCGAGCCCATAGAGCAGATCGCCATTATTTGAGATCAGACCAGCGCCCGCTTTCACCACGCGCGTCGCGCGGCCGCGCGAAAACTCCCAGATTTAGGGCTTTCCCTGAGCGGAATATGACAGTGTCAGCGCGCTATCGATATCCTCGGGCGCGGTGGGCGCCGGAATCCGTTCAAAGAGGCTGGGCCCGGCCACGGCATGGCGCGGCACTTCGCACAGCTTGCGCCAGATTGTAGATTTATCTGTGGGAGGCCCTGAAATGCGGATCGCGAGATCGCACTCCTCCTCAATGATATCGACGAAAGCATCGGTGAGCTGCACTGCAAGTTCAATGCGCGGATAGGCGAGACGGAAGCTATCGATAACGCCCGGCAAGATGCGCATTCCCAGCGAGAGGGGCGCATTCACGCGCAACTTGCCCGCGTCGGGGCGTCGCTCGGCGGCGATCTCTTCGGCGGTCTTGTCGAACGCCTCGATAAGCGGGCGGTATCGCGCGGCGATGGCGGCTCCTTCCGCCGTGAGCGAAACCTGGCGCGTTGTGCGCAATAGAAGCTGCGCGCCAAGGCTTTTTTCCAGCGCCGCCACGATCCGCGTCACAGAAGCGGGTGTCATGCCCAGGCTGCGCGCCGCCGCTGAAAAGCTCAGCAAGTCAGCCACTTCGAGGAACGTGCGGATTGGTCTGAGATCATCCATTATTGCCAAATAAGTAATAGTAAATGCATATGTATTTCAATTCACAAAATACTGGGCGCGCCTACTTCTTGCTCAAGCGAGACAAGGAGAGATCCCATGATCAAAGATATCAAAGGCCTGCACCACGTCACATCGATGGCGGCGGATGCCCAGGAGAATAACGCATTTTTCACCCAGACGATGGGCATGCGGCGCGTGAAGAAAACCGTGAACTTCGACGCGCCCGATGTCTATCACCTCTATTATGGCGATGAGGTCGGCACGCCCGGCTCTGTCATGACCTACTTTCCCTTCCCCCAGATGGGAAAAGGCAGGCGCGGGACTGGTGAAGTGGGCGTCACCGAGTTCTCGGTGCCGTTGGGGTCACTGACATATTGGAAGGATCGGCTCGCGGCCGGCGGGGCGACCGGGCTCAGGGAAGAAACCGTTTTTGGTGAAAGACGGCTCGCCTTTGATGGCCCCGATGGCGACGGCTTCGCGCTTGTGGAGGGCCACGATCAGGGCCGCACGCCCTGGACTGGCAACGGCGTTGGCGCTGACGCGGGTGTCTTTGGCTTCCGCGGCGCGCGCTTCTCGCTGCGAGATGCGGCAGCGACGGGCGAATTACTTGAATATATGGGCTATCAAAAGGCCGAGACCGATGGCGATGTGACCCGCTATCTCATCGAGGGCGGGAATGCCGCCAACACCGTCGATCTTGAAGAGCGCCCAGATGCGCCCGCCGCCGGGCAGGGGGCGGGATCTGTCCATCACATTGCTTTTGCTGTCGAGGATCGTGCCGCGCAGCTGCGCGTGCGCGAGGCGCTGATGCAGACGGGCTATCAGGTTACGCCGGTGATTGATCGCGATTACTTCTGGGCGATCTACTTCCGCACGCCCGGTGGGGTGCTCTTTGAGATCGCGACCAATGAACCGGGGTTTGACCGTGATGAAGACACGGCGCATCTCGGCGAGGCGCTGAAGTTGCCCACGCGCTATGAGCCCATGCGCGCCAAGATCGAAGCCTACCTGCCAGAACTCGCGGCATGACGCGCGGCGGCTATGAAGGCCTGGTCAAAGAAGGCAAGGCAGGCGCACCGCTTGTCTTCGCCTTCCATGGGACGGGCGGCGATGAGCATCAGTTCTTCGATCTGGTTCGAGACCTCGCGCCGGGTGCCAGCATTGCGTCGCCCCGGGGCGATGTGAGCGAAGGCGGCGCGGCGCGGTTTTTCAAGCGCAAAGGTGAGGGTGTCTATGACATGGAAGATCTGGCGCGAGCGGTCGAAAAGATGGCGAAATACATTGCTTCCTTCGATCATGCTGGCCCTGTTTACGGCTTCGGCTATTCCAATGGGGCCAACATCCTCGCGGCGACAGTGATGGCGCATCCAAATCTCTTTGACCGCATCGGCCTTTTGCACCCTCTCATTCCGTGGGAGCCGGAGCCGGTCGATCTGAGCGGGCGCAAGGTTTTGATCACGGCGGGCAAGCGCGACCCGATCACGCCATGGGCTCAGAGCCAGAAGCTTCTTGATTGGTTCGCGGGCCAGGGCGCGGATGTGGGCGAGGTTATCCATCCCGGCGGGCACGAAATCCGCCGAGAAGAGATCGTGGCGCTACACGGGCTCTTGAATGCTGAGATGGCTCCCGCATGAGAATGGGCGCAGCCCCGGCCCCCGCGCCGGGCGCTCCCCTGCTAAAAAATGACGGTGAGACCCCGGGTCAAGCCCGGGGTTAGGCCCTCGCCTTTAATAGACGTCGCGGACGTAGCGTTTTTCGCGCTTGAGCGCGTTGACATAGGCCTCTGCATCATCGGCTGACAGGCCGCCATGCGTCGCCACCACCTTGAGAAGCATCGCATCGACATCCTTGGCCATGCGCGTCGCATCTCCGCAGACATAAAAATGCCCGCCCTCTTCGAGCAGCGCGTAGAGATCCTTGCCGTTCTCTTCCATCCTGTTTTGGACGTAAATCTTTTCTTTCTGGTCGCGCGAGAAGGCCAGATCGAGACGCGACAGAAGACCGCTGGATTTCATCTCATCGAGCTCGTCGCGATAAATGAAATCGCTCTCGATGTGCTGATCGCCGAAAAAGAGCCAGTTTGTGCCAGTCGCTCCGCGCTCGCGCCGCGCTTGAAGGAAGGCACGGAACGGGGCGATACCCGTGCCCGGCCCCACCATGATCATCGGGACATCATCATTTGCCGGGATGCGGAAGCTCTTGTTCGGGCTCATGAAAATGCCAACCTCCGCGCCTTCTGGCGCCATATCGGCGAGAAAGGTCGAGGCCACACCTTTATGCGCGCGGCCCTCCGCATTCCAGCGCACCGCCGCCACCGTCAGATGAACCTCGCCGGGATTTGCCACCGGGCATGAGCTGATCGAATAGGCGCGGTGCTGGAGCGGTTTCAACCAGCCGATCACTTCGTCCGCAGACAGGGCGAGGCCGGGGTTCAAATTCATCAGATCAAGCGCGTCTTTGCCCCAGAGAAAGGCCTCAAGCGCCTCTTTGTCGCCGTTGCTGACGACATGGGTCAGCTCCGCATGCCCCGCGCGCTTCTCCATCTCACGGATGAACTCGCGCCCCGGCGTCATGATCTCAAGACGTTTGGCGAGAAGTTCGCCCAAGGGCATATCATGGCCCGCGACAGGGTCATCGGCCTTTGCGCCCAGGCGCGTGAGCCAGCCCTCGACAAGATCAGGCGCGTTGATCGGCATCACACCAAGCGCATCGCCCGCCTCATATGTGAGCCCGCTCTCGCCGAGATCAAAAGAGAAATGGCGGATCTCCTTGGCCGAATTCACGCCGGACAGGAGACGGTTCTCGATCACGTTCGAGGCATAGGGGTTCTTGCGGTTGAACCCCTCCTTCTTCGCCGCGACCACGGGTTCAGAGGGCGCGTTGGCGGCCGTCGCGGCATCTGAGGTGGGGACGGTCTCCATCAGCCAGGCCGAGGCGGCATCCTCAAAATCGACATCGCAATCGATCCGCGCGCCAAGGCGCTTTGCGCCGAGTTGTTCGAGCCGCGTATCGATGACCTTCCCGGCCTGGCAAAACTCATCATAGCTTGTATCGCCGAGCGCGAGCACGGCGTAGTTGAGTGTTTCCATGCGCGGCGCGGTCGATGCTGAAAGCGCTTCCCAGAACTGATGCGCATTATCTGGCATCTCGCCTTCGCCATAGGTGGAGACCACGATGATGACATTTTCCATCGCGGCCAGTTGGCTCATCTCGATTGCGTCCATCTCATTGACGCGGGGCTGAAATCCGCGCGTCTTAGCGATATCGGCGGCCTCATTGGCGAGCTGTTCGGCATTGCCCGTCTGCGTGCCAAAGAGAATGTCGAGGGGCTTGGCCTGAACCTGCTGCGCGCCAGGCGCGACAGCCATTTCGCCCAGCCCCATCGCCTTGCGCGAATGCAACCCGGCCAGAAAACCGCCGAGCCAGGCCCGTTGATCGCCCGAAAAAGGCGCGTCCGCTGGAATGTAAGGGATTTGATTGTTTTGCATGTCAGTTACTCCGCGGCGCTGCGGGCCAGAAGATCTGGCAGCGCGGTCTGCGAGAAAAGTTCATCAAATGAGGGGACCTCGCCCAAAGCGGCGCGGTTCTTGGCGCTTTGATGCAGGATCCAGGCATAGGTGCCGGGGCTGTCCATACTGAGAATATTGCGCATGGAAAGCGCCTGCTTGAAATCGCCGAGGCGCTTATTGGCCACGAGCGCGGCAAGTTCCACATCCGAGTAATCGGCAACGGCCTGGCGCGCATGTTTGGCGAGCGCGGCCATGAGCCCGAAATCCTCCGTTAGGATGAGGTTCTTGACTGCTTTATCCTTGGCCAATTGATGCGCGTTGGCCCCGAGCCGCTTTTGTGCGACGACCTGCGCCATCTCAAGAACCGTGTAAGCGTTCACGAGGCGGAACATTTCGGCCGTATCCATGTCGCCATAGGCGGGCATCGCGCCGTGAAGAACCGGGCGGCCTTTCTTATAGCCCTTCTTGAGCGCCATGATCTGATGCATCGACAAAGCTGTTGCGAGCTCATCGATGAGGTCCTTGCGGCTGCGCACAGCCAGGATCGCATCGAGATCCTGATATTGGAGGAGCGCTTTGGGCATCACCCAGGCCATGGCGTGTTGGGTTTCGTCCCACCGCTCAAGAAGCTCGGCTGCTTTGCGCGACCCGGTCGCCTCTACATGCCATTCCAGCAATTGGTAGACGGCGTGACGGTGTATCTCCCCCTCAGCGGAGCCGTCCGTGAGCGTTCCCATAAACACACTGTCATGGCTGATGGCGTCGTTCAGCAGGTTTTCGGGATCGTATTGATAGGCAAACCCGCCGGACATGCCGTTGCCATATCCCTTTGAGAACCCGCCGAGGTTCAGGATTGCGCCGTTGGTCATATATTCGGCGCAAAAATCTCCGACCCCTTCGACAACGGCTGTCGCCCCTGAATTGCGGACCGCGAACCGGTCGCCCGCCTGACCTTCGATGAAGGTGCGCCCGCCGGTTGCGCCAAAAAGCGCGAAGTTGCCGATAAGCACATTCTGCGCCTCGCTTCCGCCGCCGGGGCTGCGCACGATGATCTCACCGCCCGATGCGCCCTTGCCGACGCCGTCGTTGCAGGTTCCGGTATGGTCCATGACCATACCGTCATTGCAAAACGCGCCAAAGCTCTGGCCCGCTGATCCATCCGTGACAACGCGGATCGTGCGCGGATCAAGGAACCGCCTTCCTCGCGCGTCTTGATGGGCGGCAGCCGGAAGGCGCAGCAATTCGTGATTGAGCATGCGCTCGATGTCGATGCTCAGTTGCCCGCCCAAGGTCTTGTTGCGGTTGTTGAGCCGCTGGTTCGGGCGCAGCTCGATGCTGCTTTCGCCGCCTTCGATGATCCGGCTTTTCACCTGTGCGAGAAGCGTTTCATCCACCTCGAAGTCCCGTTCAAGATATGTGGGGTCGGCGACCTTCACTTCGCGCACATTGGTCAGCATGGCCCGCAGATTGAGCTTCCCAACGGCTGCATCATGGTCGAGAAGGTGCAAGAGATCGGCGCGGCCACGGGCCTCATCGAGGCTCCTCAGGCCCAGATTTGCTAGAATTTCGCGAACTTCATGGGCGATATTGAGCAGGTATTGGGCGAGCGCGCGAGGATCGCCGTCAAACACTTCGGGGTTCGTCGTCAGACCCGCCGGGCATTTGATATTGCAATTCTTGGCCATGACGCATTTCAGCATCATGAGCGCGGTTGTCCCGAATTCGAAGCTATCTCCGCCGAGAAGCGAGGCTTTTACGACATCAGAGCCTGTCTGCATTGCGCCCGAGCACCGCAGCATCACCTTCTGGCGAATGCCGTTGGCGCAAAGCGCCTGGTGTACTTCAGCGATCCCGATCTCAGCGGCGCGCCCGGTGTATTTCAGGCTGGTGACAGAGGCAGCCCCTGTCCCGCCGGTATTGCCAGCCACATTGATGACATCGGCCCCCGCTTTCGCGACGCCCACGGCGATGGTGCCGATCCCCTCCGAGCTGACGAGCTTGACGATCACACGCACACGGGCGGCTTTCGCATCGTGAATGAGCTGTCCCAAATCCTCGATCGAATAGGTGTCATGGTGGGGTGGCGGCGATATCAGCTCGACACCGGGTGTCCCGCCGCGCGCTGCGGCGATCTCAACCGTGACCTTCGGCGCGGGAAGCTGGCCCCCCTCACCGGGCTTTGCGCCCTGGCCGATCTTGATCTCAACCTCATCAAGGTTGGGATCGGCGAGATACCCCGCCCAAACGCCGAAACGCCCTGACGCGAATTGCTTGATGCGCGAGGCGCGGATCGTGCCATAGCGGCTGATATGCTCGCCCCCTTCGCCCGAATTCGACATGCCTCCGGCCATATTGGTGCCATGGGCCACGGCTTCGTGCGCCGATGCGACAAGCGCTCCGTGAGACATCGCGCCAGATGCCAGCCGGCCCGTTATTTTGGAAGCGGGCTGCACCTTTTCGATCTCGATCCGGTCAGGTGCGGGGCGCAGGCGGCTGATATAATCAAGGGCCATGCCAGTGACGGTGATCTTGAGGCCGTCACCCGTGACCAACCCTTCGACCTCGCCGCCGAACCGGCGCATGAGGCTCACGCGGAGCGCATCGAGCCGCCCGGTATCGCCCGCTTTGGGGCCGGTGAGCGTCAAGAGATACTCTCCGTCGCCGTGATCTGCCACAGACAGGCCGCGAATGACGAAATCAGTGTTACCGGCGCGGTTGAAAAGCATCATCTCTCTGGTGATGTCATCGACCTTGTCCATGAAGGTGATGTCGGCGGGGAAGGCGAGCACATCGCGCAAAGCGGCGGGCCGCCGGTCTCTTTCTTCCTTCATCAACTGACTGAAACGCCGATAGCCCGGCGTGATCTCAAAGGTGTCGATCTGCTCGGCGGTGAGCTTTTCAAATGACGTGTTCACATAGCCTGCATCGTCGATGCCAAAGGCATCGTCCATCTGTCGCAACGTGAGCAAGCGCAGTGGGTCTGTCTCACCGTCGAGCGCGTTGTTGGTCACCGGCTTGTCGAACTGGATCGCTTCTTCCGTGAGATCGACGAAACCGCGCACGGCCGTCGTGCCGTATGAATGGCCCGCGCCTTCCGCGCGCTCCTTGAAGAGACCCAAAATCGGGATGTCGGCGTCGCTTTCCACCGAAAGCGCCCGCGCATGCCAATCCGCCACCGATTGCGCGACACGGTCAAACCGCACCCCGCCCACCGGCGATTTCATATTCGGCAGATACCGCGCGAAGATAGGATCGGTCGTATCCAGGAAATTCGTTTCGAAGAACTCACCGCCCGAATAGGATTCGACCGTGCAAAGCCCAACCTTGCCCATGGTTTTCATCAGGGCCTTTTCAGCGGCCTTCTGGAACTTGTGATAGCCTTTATAGGCGTCTTCCTGGCCGAAAAGCTCTTCAGAGCGCAGTCGCACCGCGAGCGGATAAACCGCCGAGGCCCCGAACCCAAGCGCGCAGGCGATATGATGCGAAGACGACATCTGACCGCTTTCGACCACGAGCGAGACCTTGAAGCGCAGGCCTTCCTCGATGAGCCTCTGATTGATCGCGCTTACTGCGAGCGTCATAGGCAGGGGTGCCAACGTCTTGGCGACATGGCGATCTGTAAGGATCGCGATACCGCCGCGCTCCCGCGCGAACCGCACGACATCATTGGCCACCAAATCAATCGCTTCGACGAGCGCGGTCTCATTGGCTGCGGGGTCGTCGAAGATCGGCGCGTAAAGCGTATCGAACCTGTCCCAGGGGGTGTCGGTCTGCTTCTTGATTTTGAGCACGTCCGACATGCGCAGAACCGGCGTGTTCACCACGATCTGGCGTGAGCGGCTTTTGCCCATGTGCGGCTTTTCCCCGAGCGCGACGCGCAGCGTCATGCCGTCGGCCTCGCGAATGGAATCGAGCGGCGGGTTCGTGACCTGCGCGAAGCGCTGCGAGAAATACTTCGCCACCCCGCCTTCCTGATCGGAGAGCGCGTTGATCGCGTTGCCGTAGCCCATCGCCGAAACCTTCTCGACGCCCGTCTGTAGCATCGGATCCATCAGGAACTTGAAGCTCTCCTGATTGTGCGTGTAGGCGACATACCGCGCGGGCGTCGCCATATCGCCCAGATAGCGCGTGGCAGCGAGGCCGGGATCGTCATCGGCTGAGGGCAGATCATCGATGTTGATCGCGGCGTTCGCCAAAAGCTCGGGATAGTTTTCCGCCGTCGCGAGCTTTTCGAGCGCTTCGTCTGTCTCATAAATCTTCTGCTCGGCGTGGTTGTAATAGATCATGCCGCCCGCGGCGACGCGCCCGCGCCGAATAACATCCTCAGGCGGGAAGGTGATCTGCCCCGCCTCAGACATCACGGCCAGATATTCGCCGGTCTCGACTGTGCGAAGCGGGCGAAGGCCCAGCCTGTCAAGGCGCGCGCCGATGATGTTGCCGTCGCCAAAGATGAGCGCCGCGGGCCCGTCATTTTTCTCTTCAAACAGCGAGAAATATTCGAGCATCGCGCGCACATCGGGTTTGATGCGCGCGTCGTTTTCCCAGGCTGGCGGCATCATGGCGACAACAGCCGTCACCAGATCGATGCCTTCTTCGTAAACCCGTGAATTCAGCGTCTGATCAAGGCGGCAGCTATCAGATTGGCCTTTGGGCCGCACGATTGCTTTATTGCGCGCAAGAGCCACGGCCGCCTCGGAAAGGCGGTTCTTCTTGTCGGTATTCAACTCGCCATTGTGAGCCATGAGCCTGAAAGGCTGCGCCATCGTCGGGTGCGGGTCCGTGTTCGTTGAAAACCGCGTGTGGAAATACATCGTGTGAACTTCGTGGTCCTCATCCCAGAGATCCTTGAAGTAGGGCATGATTTCCCAAGAATTCAGCCGCCCCTTGAAGACCTGCATCCGCGCCGACAGCGACAAGGGATAAAGCCCATCGAGCGCGGGGTCGGTGTAGGCCACGGCCTCGATCTCAAGAAGCGCGGTGTGGATGCGCGTATCGAGCGCCTCGCCGCTCAGCCCCTCGGGTGCCGCGAAGACCCATTGACGGATCGGCAATTGGTGCTTGACGGCGCGGGGCCCGATAGCCTCGTTGTTGACCTCGACATCGCGCTCGATGAGGGTGTCAAAGCCCGCTTCGCCAAGGCAGCGTTCAATGAGCTCTGCCGCACGCGCGTGCTGCGAAGCGTCAGCAGGCATGAAGAAATTGCCGACACCAAAGCGGCCTTTCGTCAAACTCCGCCCGGTGAGGCGTGAGAAGAACTTGATCGACAGATCGACAGAGATGCCCGCGCCATCGCCCACCCCCTCTGACGACATACCCCCGCGATGGGGCACCGCACAAAGAGCCTCATGGCCTTTGAGCAAAAGGTCATGGGTCTGCACACCACCTTTGCGTGTCAGAAACCCGACACCACAGGAGCTTTTTTCAAAAGACGGGTCGTAAAGACCGTATGAATTGTCAAATTCCGTCACGTGCGACATCCTTTGGCGGCGGGTCTGGTAGCAATGGCCAGACGGGCGTTTTCATTGGCGAATTACGTAATCGATGGATGCGCGGCAGCCCTTGCATCGAGTAGACGCGAATTACAGGAAGTGGGCCACCCCACGCAAGCCCTACGTCGAAAAAAGGTCAGCACCTACGACATTTTCGCCCGCTGGCCCAACGCGGCCTTGACGCGCTTTTGGTGCGCGCTAAGCGCCCGGTAGCTCTACACGGCCGGTCAAATAAGCGAAACCATTGGCGGGCAGATGGAGAGTTTGGCCGTCAACGTTGGCCGCATGGGGGCCTTCAATCGCAGCGGTTGAGGCCAGCGTGACAGAAAGCGGGTCGGGCGAGAGATTGAAGACGCAGGTGATCGCGTGACCCGCCCTCTCGCGCCAGAAGGCCAAAAGCGGCTCGCGCGCCTCGATAAACGTGGTGCGCCCCTGTTTTAGCGCCTCCGTTCCATTGCGATGCGCGAGAGTGGCTTTGTAATGCTCCAGCACACTGCCTGCCGCATCCCGTTGCAGATCGGCGGCGCGCTCTTTCTGAGGCGCTTTGATGGGCAACCAGGGTTTGCCTGTGGTGAACCCCGCCTCAGGCGCACCCGCCTCCCAAACCATTGGCGTGCGGCATCCGTCGCGGCCTTTGACATCGGGCCAAAACCGCAATCCGGGCGGGTCGGTGAGTTCGTCATAGGTGAGCTCTGCCTCAATCTGCCCAAGCTCTTCGCCCTGATAGAGCCCGATGGAGCCTTCCATCGCGCAAAGGAGCGCAATCGACTGGCGCGCGAGAGCATCCGCGCTTGCGCCGTGGGCAGACCAGCGGGTGACATGGCGCACGCAATCATGGTTGGAGAACGACCAGCAAGGCCAGCCTTCCGGCGCTTTGGCGAAAAACGCCTCGACATTGCGTCTGACATGCGCGGCGCTGAAGGCCGGGCCCAAAAGCTCAAACGAATAGGCCATGTGCAATCGCCGCTCGCCAGACGTGTATTGCCCCATCAGATCGAGCGCTTTCTCGCCATCTTCGCTGATCTCACCGACGATCATGCGATCCGGATACGCATCGGTCAAAGCGCGCAACCGTTCAAGAAAGCCCAGCGTCTCCGGGCGATTTTTGTCATTTATATGGTCTTGGTGCCCATAGGTTTCGCGGGCCAATGCGCGTTGCTCTGGCGCGGCCGGGGGGTTATCGGCCAGCGTCTGGTCGTGAAAATAAAAGTTTGCCACATCGAGCCGGAAGCCATCGACCCCGCGCTCAAGCCAAAAGCGCATATCGGCGAGGAGCGCCTCCTGCACCGCCGGGTTCCAGAGGTTGAGGTCGGGTTGTTCGGTCAGGAAGTTATGCAGGTAATATTGCCGCCGGCGCGGCTCCCATTCCCAGGCTGGGCCGCCAAAGACGGATTGCCAGTTGTTGGGGACAGATCCGTCTTCCTTGGGGTCCGCCCAAACATACCAATCCGCGCGCGCGGTCTCGCGCGAGGCGCGGCTTTCGGCGAACCATGGGTGTTTGTCGGAGCTGTGCGACAGCACCTGGTCGATGATCACCCGCAGCCCGAGACCCTGGGCGCGCGCCAGGAGCGCGTCGAAGTCTGCCAGGCTCCCGAAGAGGGGATCGACAGACCGATAATCAGCGATGTCATAGCCCATGTCTTTCATCGGAGAGGTGAAGAAGGGAGACAGCCAGATCGCTTCAACGCCGAGATCGGCGATATGAGGCAAGCGGTGTGTGATGCCTGCAAGGTCTCCGATGCCGTTGCCGGTGCTATCCTGAAACGATCGCGGATAGACCTGATAGATCGCCGCTCCGCGCCACCAAGGCTCAGCCATGCTGCCCTCCCTCATATGGCGCGGCGCATATCCGATTCGCGGCTGAATGCCAGATCGATATGGTCAGCCGGTGGTTTCT
The DNA here is from genome assembly GCA_039198835.1 of Pseudomonadota bacterium. GTDB lineage: Bacteria > Pseudomonadota > Alphaproteobacteria > Rhodobacterales > Rhodobacteraceae > Shimia_B. The sequence continues at coordinate 32,437 of JBCCTH010000002.1, forward strand.
TCCGTGCGCCGCGTCGCTTGCGCGTCATCAAGCACGTCGTGCAGATGCGCGAGCGCGGCAAGAAGCTGGGCGCTGTCTGCGCCCTCGCAAAGAAGAAGCGCGTTGCCATGGGCGGCGCTCTGCCGCCCCAGCCTGACAGCCGAGAGCGCGGCCATGAAGTGGCGCTCGGCGTCGCATAAAATTTGCGCGCAGCAGGGGCAATCGGGGTTTGAGAATTGAAAGCCCGAACTGCGCGCCAGACGCAGCTCGTTGACGGCTTCCAACAAAGC
>JBCCTH010000003.1:0-30085 GCA_039198835.1 Pseudomonadota bacterium
AAAATGCGGTCCATCGCACGGGCCAGAACCGGATTGACCTGATATTCTTCCGCAGGCACCGCGAAGCACATGTGCAAGAAGTTGGATGCGTAATCGAGATCGTTGCGCGGATAAACGAACGGCTGCCCGATATGATATTTATAGGCCCAGGCTGCGATTGTGGGCATTTTAGCGATCAGGCGGATCGTGGCGACTTCCGATGATGGGCATCGGAGATATCGGTTGAGTCGTGATAAAACGCTGACATTGCGCCCACCACACCGACCATGATCGCCATGGGATGCGCATCGCGGCGGAAACCGCGGAAGAAGTTCTGCATCTGCTCGTGCAGCATCGTATGGTGTGTGACGAGCTGTTCGAACTCTTCGAGTTGCGCCGCTGACGGCAGATACCCGTAAAGCAGCAAATAGCAGACCTCCAGGTAGTGGCTCTTTTCGGCGAGCTGATCGATGGGATAGCCGCGGTGCAGAAGCTCGCCCTTGCCACCATCGATGAAGGTAATGCTTGAATCGCACGAGGCCGTGGAGGTGAAGCCTGGGTCATATGTAAAAACGCCGCCATCGGCATAGAGGCGGCGAATATCGATCACGTCAGGACCAGCGGTGGGGGAATGGACGGGCAGGTCCAAAACCTTGTCGCCGATCGTCAGGGTTGCTGTTTTCATACCGTCTTTCATGCTGTCTCCGATCTCCTCCCATATGCAGGCCGCACCGTTCTGGCGCCGCCTGTGCTGAGACCGGATGAGAGCTAGATTTCAGCCGGCCGCGTCCGTGATCCTGGCCAAGCTTTCTTCTCGACCGAGCACGAGCATCATATCATAGACGCTTGGAGTCACGGTGCGGCCAGCTAACGCAGCCCTGAGCGGCTGTGCGAGTTTGCCGAACTTGGTGCCACGCGCTTCGGCAAAGCTTGCCATCAGCGTCTCCAGATCGTGCCGCGCCCAGCTAACAGTTTGCAGGTGCGGCGTCAATTCTCGCAGTATACCGCGGGATACATCGTCGAGCGCTTTCATCGCCTTGTCATCTGGGGCGATAGGCCGTGACGCCAGAATATATGAAGCCTTTTCAATGAGATCGGGGAAGTTCTTTGCGCGCTCTTGGAGCGAAGCCAACCCCTGCGACATCAAGCCCCTTTGAAGATCGCTCAGTGTTTCAGCGCCCGAGAAAGCGAGGAAGTCTTCGATTTCGGCCAAAAGCGCGCTGCTTTCTGCGGCTGCAATATGCTGCCCTGAGAGGTTTTCGAGCTTCTTGAAGTCAAAACGCGCCGCCGATCGCCCGATACCGCCAAAGTCAAACCAGGCGCGGGCCTGATCATCGGTGAAAAACTCATCATCGCCGTGGCTCCAGCCCAAGCGCGCGAGATAATTGCGCATAGCCGCGGCGGGATAGCCCATCGCGCGGTATTCGCTCACGCCAAGCGCGCCGTGCCGTTTAGAGAGCTTTTTGCCATCTGGCCCGTGAATAAGGGGGATATGCGCGTAAATCGGCAAGGGCCAACCCATCGCCTGGTAGATCTGGCTTTGGCGCGCGGCATTGTTGAGGTGATCATCGCCGCGGATCACATGGGTCACCCCCATATCGTGATCATCCACGACAACAGCCAACATGTAGACAGGCGTGCCATCAGAGCGCAGCAGGATCATGTCATCGAGCGTGTCATTGGCGAAGCGCACCGCCCCTTGAACCTCATCCTCGATGATCGTTTCGCCCGTTTTCGGCATTTTGAGCCGGATCACAAAGGGCGCATCCGGGTGGTCGGCGGGATCGCTCTCGCGCCACGGGCTTTGAAAGAGAGTTGAGCGGCCTTCGGCGCGCGCGGCCTCGCGAAAGGCTTCGATCTCGTCTTGCGTCGAGAAGCATTTATAGGCTGCGCCTTCGGCAAGGAGCGTCTGCGCGATCTCGGCATGGCGCTCTGCGCGCGCGGCTTGGCTCACCGCCTCGCCGTCATAATCAAAGCCGAGCCAGGCCATGCCATCGAGGATCGCGCGCGTGGCCTCGGGCGTGGAGCGGACGCGATCTGTATCTTCGATTCGCAGCAAAAACTTGCCGTCCCGCCCCCGCGCATAGAGCCAGTTGAAGAGCGCCGTGCGCGCGGTGCCGATATGCATGTAGCCGGTCGGCGAAGGCGCGATACGGGTGACGACCTCGGTCATGGTTTAAGCCTCATTCACTCATCTGCTCTGATCCGTCGAACCGCCCGGAAGAATTAACGCTTTGATAACCAGGATGGTCTCTAAACGAGGCGTTTGCCGAAGGGGCGCTTTCGGATGATTTTTCGCGCGGCATGTGCCACGGCCAGCGCGGCGCTGCAACGGCAGCGTGGCGCTTTGCTCACATTTGCGCCCGTCTTCATGGGGGTGGGCATCGGCCTTTTCTTTTCTCTGGCGCGCGAGCCGGGCCTTTGGGGCTATGGCCTTGCGCTGGCGGGCGGCCTTGCGGCGCTCATCGTGGCAAACGCGCTGCGCCATACATTGGGGCCTCTTTTCGCCGCCGGGCCCTGGATCGCTTTTGGTTTTTGCGTGGCGGGGCTCCATGCGCATATGTCTGGCGGGCCGGTGCTCGATTATCGCTATTACGGGGTGATCGAGGGGCGGGTTGTGGCGATAGACAGGTCCTTCACCGACAAGATCAGGCTCACGTTGGATCGGGTCTATCTCGAACGGCGGCAGCCTTACGAAACGCCCCGGCGCGTGCGCATCGCGCTCCATGCTCAGGACGGGCTGCCTTTGCCCGCGCCGGGCAGCCACGCCATTCTCAGCGGCCATCTTTCGCCGCCGCCATCGCCCGCGGAGCCACGCGGATTTGAGTTTGAGCGCCACGCCTGGTTTCAGAGCTTGGGCGCTGTGGGCTATACAAGAAGCCCCGCGCTCACCTTCGCACCGCCCGAGAGCGGGCCCGAGCTGGTCGTTTTTCGATTGAGGATGGCGCTCAGCGCGGCGATCAGCGCGCGCATCGGCTCGGATGCGGGGGCGGTGGCGGCAGCCGTGACCACGGGCGACAGATCTGGCATGTCCCGCGCTATTCTTGAGGACCTGCGTGGCGCAAACCTCGCGCATCTTCTGGCGATATCGGGCCTGCATATGGGCTTGTTGACTGGCTTTGTCTTCGGCGCGGTGCGGTTTCTTCTGGCCTTGATCCCCCATGTGGCGCTCACCTGGCCCACCCGGCGCATCGCGGCGCTGGCGGGGCTTTGCGCGGGGGCGGCTTATCTTGCGCTGTCTGGCGGGTCGGTGGCGACCGAGCGCGCGTTTATCATGGTCGCGGTCGTGTTTGGCGCGGTCCTTCTGGGACGGCGCGCACTCACTCTGCGCGCGGTGGCTTTGGCCGCGCTCATCGTGCTGGTGCTTCATCCCGAGGCGTTGATGGGCCCGGGCTTTCAGATGTCCTTCGCGGCGACGACCGCGCTCGTTGTGGCCTTTCGATGGCTCACGCAGCATGACATGTTTGGCGCCCCCCGGATGATCCGGCCCGCGCTTGCTGTTTTGGTATCATCGGCTGTGGCGGGGGCCGCCACCGCGCCCTTCGCGGCCGCACATTTCAATGTCGTGTCTCATTACGGGCTCTTGGCCAATTTGCTTTCGGTTCCGGTGATGGGTGCGCTCGTCATGCCCGCCGCCGTTATTGCAGCGCTTGCCGCTCCGCTCGGGTTAGAGGCCGCGCCGCTCTGGGTCATGGAGCAAGGGCTCCGCTGGATCCTCTTCGTTGCGCAATGGGTGTCTTCGCTTGAGGGCGCCGTGGGGCGTTTGCCGAGCCCACCGCCCGCCGCGTTGCCGCTTTTCGCCCTGGGCGGGCTCATGTTGATCCTTTGGCGCGGCGCTGCGCGCTATGGTGGGGGGCTCGCTCTGGCTTGCGCCGTCTTCCTTTGGGGCACCGCGGAGCGGCCCGATCTTTTGATCTCGCCAACGGGCGGGCTCATGGGCCTCATGCAGGCCGAAGGGCGCGCGCTTTCAAAAGCTCGAGGCGAAGCCTTTGTGGCGACGAGTTGGCTTGAAAACGATGGCGACGGGGCCGCGCAGGCCGAGGCCCATGCCCGCGCCGAGGGTCAGGTCTGGGCGCTTGGCGATGCGCGCTTTGTGCATCTCACAGGAAAGGCCGCGCGGGAGGCGACATGCGAAGGAAAAGCGCTTCTCGTCCTCGGTGCGCGCCCTGATCTTCCGCTGCTCTGCCCCGCGATCACCCCCGATGATCTCGCTCTCACCGGCGCGCTTTCATTTCACCTCGACGGTGAAAAGCTCACCCGCCTGACTGCGCGCGAGGTCACAGGCCATAGGCTTTGGAATGATGCCGCGACACGGGCCCGCTTTCGCGACGCCCATATCTTCCTGACAGCGTGGCGCTTGCGATTTTAGCGGCCCGATTAGGCTCCGCCGCGCCGCGCTCTAACAGTTTGGTGGTGTGGCCGGTCCAAAGGTGGCGATGAGGCCCACCAAGCGCCCCTGACAGGCCTTGGAATTAGGTCGCGATCCCGGCACGCTTTTTGCGGCACTTATGCGTTCCTTACACGATGGCGCGCGCAGTCTTAGCCTAGCTGTCGGGCCTCACGCGGGGCGCTCAAGCAGATAAGCGATGTTGCCGATCTAGAGGTGCCCGCGAGGCCCAGCAAGCGCCCCTGAGAGGCTGTGGAATGATGTCGCAATACGGGCACGCTTTTGCGATGCCGCTGCCTTCGTAGTGGACTGACGCTTGAATTATCATCCGCCCGATCAGCCCCCTTAACGCGGCGCTCAGACAGTTAGTCGGTGTGGCCCTCCAATAAGTCCGGACAAGGCCCACCAAGCGCCCCTGCCAAAGGCTTTAGAATAATGTCGCAACATGGGCTCGTTTTACCCAGCCCATATCGCCCTAACAGAATGCGCTGCCACGTTCGGCCCTGCCACCAAGCGCCTCGCCGCAACGCGCCGCGCTCATGCAGTTGAGCGGTGTGGCCGGTCAATAGGTGCGGATGAGCCCCACCAAGCGCCCCTGAACCTTGACCTGATCATCCGAGAACATCTTGGTCTCATAGGCGGGGTTCGCCGCTTCAAGGGCGATTGTTGTGCCTTTCCGCCGGTAGCGCTTCAAGGTTGCTTCCTGCCCTTCGACGAGGGCGACCACGATGTCGCCATTCTCGGCTGAATTGGTCTCTCGGATCACGACGATATCGCCGTCATTGATCCCGACATCGATCATCGAGTCGCCTTTGACTTCGAGCGCGTAATGCTCGCCCTGGCCAGAGAGCATGTTGCCGGGAACAGCCACTTGGGACGAGGCGTGCGATATCGCCTCAATGGGCACACCAGCGGCGATCTTGCCCATCAGGGGAAGCTCGACCGCGCCCGCGCTTTCAATCGCCAGAGAGGCCGGCGGGGTCTGATCTGGGCGGTCACCGTCGATCACCCGGGGCTTGAACCCGGACGGGGCAGGGGGCTGCACCCCATCGGGGAGGCGCGTTATCTCAACGGCGCGTGCGCGGTGGGCGAGGCGCCGGATGAACCCACGATCTTCGAGCGCGGTCACAAGGCGGTGGATGCCGGATTTCGATCTGAGATCAAGCGCGTCTTTCATTTCATCAAAGCTCGGCGGCACGCCGTCTCGCTGCATTCTTTTGTGGATGAAAAGGAGCAGGTCTCGTTGTTTTTGCGTCAACATAGGCTCGGCCTCTCTGAAGGGCGTTTTGCGTATGTTCTATGGATGTTCCCTTTTTGTGTCAAGCGCCCAGGCCGAGCGGCAGATATTCGAGCATCGCTCCTTTGGCGCGCGGGGGGTCATGGGGCGCGCGGATCGCGAGCGCGTTCGAGCCCGCGAGCACGCTCAAGAGCGAGCTGTCTTGTTGATCTGCGATGTGAAGCGCGCCGTCTTCGATTTTGGCGCGCATGTAATGCGCCCGCGGGCCATTGCTAGCGATGCCATGCGCCAAAGGCGCTGAGAGGCGTGGCGCAGCTTTTTGGCCAAGGCCGAGCATCGCCCGCACCATGGGGGCCAAAAAGACATGCCCGCAGGCGAGCGAAGAGACCGGATTACCCGGCAGCCCGACATGGGCAATGCCATTGAGCCGGCCCGCCATGAGCGCTTTGCCCGGCCGCATTGCGACCTTATAGAAGGTGCGCTCCATGCCATCGTCGCTGGCGAGCTGGCGCACAAGATCATGATCGCCAACCGACGCCCCCCCGATTGTCACGATGAGGTCCGCGCCACGCGCGAACCGAAGCGCCGAGGCGAGGCTTTCAGGCGTGTCGCGGGCCACCGGCAAAAGGCGCGGCGCAGCGCCCGCCTGGCGCAGCAGAGCATCAAGCGCCAGCCCATTGGACGCGATGATCTGGTCGTCGCGCGGGGTTTCGCCGGGCTGCACGAGCTCATCGCCCGTCGAAATAATCGCCACTTCCGGGCGCTTTGCGACTTTCACTTTTGCAACATTCATCGCTGCAAGCAGGGCGATCTCCGATGGGCCCAAAAAACGCGGATATGTGAGCGTCGCACCCTCTAAAAAGTCTCCGCCGCGTGTGCGCACGAAAGAGGGTGCGGTGGCGGGCGCGCGCAGGTCGATAAAGCCGTCCTGCGCGGTGACGTCCTCTTGAATTTCGACGTGATCGGCGCCGATGGGCATCGGTGCGCCGGTGAAGATGCGCACCGCCTCGCCCGCGCCGAGCGCACCCCCGAAGGCATGCCCCGCCGCCGCTTCGCCGATCACCTTGAGCCTTGCGCCCGGCGCGACATCGCAGAAGCGCAGCGCGTATCCATCCATCGCCGAGGCATCAAAGGGCGGCTGCGCCCGGGCCGCGCGCACGTTTTCCGCAAGGACCCGGCCCGCCGCTTCGCGCAACGGCAAAAGCTCATCTCCAACATGAGAAGTCAGCGCGAAGAGCCCATTCATAGCTTCTTCCACCGAGATCATTTTGCCTCGTAACGCCCTGATTTTCCGCCGTCCTTAAGTATCACTTTAAGTCCGTCGACGCGCATCTCCTTATCGACGGCTTTGAGCATGTCATAGAGTGTCAATGCGGCGATGGAGGCCGCCGTCAGAGCTTCCATCTCAACGCCTGTTTGGCCGCTTGTCTTGACTGTCGCTTCAATCCGAACGCGACCTTCGTCAGGCGCGGGATCAAGCGCCACAGAAACCTTGCTCAGCGCGAGCGGGTGACACAGGGGGATGAGATCGGCGGTGCGCTTGGCGGCCATGATCCCGGCCAGGCGCGCTGTGCCCAAGACATCGCCTTTCTTGGCGGTGCCTTCGAGAACCTGCGCCATTGTGGCCGGTGCCATGCTCACAAAGGCCTCGGCGCGCGCGATCCGTGCTGTCACCTCTTTGCCAGAAACATCGACCATATGCGCCTGGCCGGCCTCATCGAAGTGACTGAGCCTTTGGGTCATACCGGCGAGGCGGTGAGGGGGTTGGCGAGAATTTCGCGCGTTGCCGCTGTCACATTGCTTGCACGCATCAAACTTTCGCCGATCAGGAAGCTGCGCGCGCCGTATTGCGCCAAAGAGGCGAGATCGGCCGCAGAGAAGAGCCCGGACTCAGCCACCAGATGGCGCTCCGGCTCAGCCAGCCGCGCGAGGCGCTTTGTTGTCTCAAGCGAGACCTCAAAGGTGTTGAGGTCACGGTTATTGACCCCAAGGAGAGGCGAAGAAAGGCGCGCGGCGCGGGCCAGTTCTTCTTCGTTATGGACCTCGATGAGCGCGTCCATGCCCCAGGCGATAGCGGCCTCTTCAAGCTCGAGCGCTTGCCCATCGCTCACGCTGGCCATGATGATCAAAATGCAATCCGCGCCCCAGGCCCGCGCCTCCACGATCTGATAGGGATCATACATGAAATCCTTACGCAGGACCGGAAGCGCGCAAGCCGTGCGCGCCTCGCCCAGATAGGCAGGGGCGCCTTGAAAGCTCGGGGCATCAGTGAGCACGCTCAGGCAGGTGGCACCGCCGAGCGCATAGGCATCGGCCAGGGCGGCCGGGTCAAAATCCTCGCGGATCAGCCCCTTTGACGGGCTGGCTTTCTTGATCTCGGCGATGAGCCCATAGCCCCGCCGGCTGGCCTCCATGAGGCTTGCCGCGAAAGGGCGCACAGGCCCCGCATCGCGCGCATCCGCTTCAAGGCTTGCAAGCGGTCGCTCGGCCTTTGCAGCGGCGATCTCTTCGAGCTTATAGGCCTTGATCTTATCGAGGATCGTCGCGCTCATTGCGCCCCTTTCGTGATCTCTGCGAGCCCAGTCACTTTCTCAAGCGCCTTCCCGCTATCGATGGCTTCGGCGGCCAGGGCTGCCCCATCTTTCAGGGTGGCGGCTTTCTCTGCGATCACGAGCGCCGCAGCAGCATTGAGGAGCACCGCATCGCGATAGGCGCTCTTTTCGCCCTCAAGGAGCCTTTTGAACGCCGCGCCGTTTTCCTCGGGCGTGCCGCCGAGGATCGCACTGAACGGATGGACAGGCAGGCCCGCATCTTCCGGGTGAACCTCGCGCGCTGTGATCTTCCCGCCCTTGAGCTCAGCCACGGCGGTTGCGCCTGAAATCGCGATCTCATCCGTGCCGTCAGACCCATGGACAATCCAAGCGGCTTCGCTCCCGAGCTCTTTGAGCGTTTCGGCCATGGGAAAGGTCAGATCGATGGCGAAGGCCCCGGTGAGTTGGCGTTTGACGCCGGCGGGGTTGGTCAGCGGCCCCAGGATGTTGAAAATAGTCTTGCAGCCAAGCTCCTGGCGCACGGGCATGACGTGCTTGATGGCCGGATGGTGCATGGGGGCCATCATGAAGGCGATGCCGATATCGCGCAGCGCGCGTTCCACCACATCAACGCCCACCATCACATCAATGCCCATTTGGCCGAGCGCGTCGGCGGCGCCCGAGAGCGAGCTGAGGTTGCGGTTGCCGTGTTTGGCGACCGCTACGCCTGCGCCCGCCACGACAAAGGCGGTGGCGGTCGAGATATTGAGCGTGCCTTTGCCGTCGCCACCGGTGCCCACGATATCCATCGCACCCTCGGGCGCGCGGACGCTCAGGCACTTGGCGCGCATCACGGCGGCCGCGGCCGCATATTCTGCAACGGATTCACCCCTTGTGCGCAAGGCCATGAGCAACCCGCCGATCTGCGCTGGCGTGGCGCTGCCGGTAAAAAGCTCTTCGAAAGCGGCCTCGGCCTGCGCCCGCGAAAGCGGCCCTTCGGAGGCCGCATAGATCAAAGGCTTCATCGCGTCGCTCATGCGGGGACCTGCATGCTGGAAAGGAAATTCTTAAGAAGCGCATGGCCATGTTCGGAGGCGATGCTCTCGGGATGAAACTGGACCCCGTGGATCGGCAGAGTTCTGTGCTGAAGGCCCATGATCGTGCCGTCTTCAAGCGCGGCGGTGATTTTGAGCGCGTCGGGCAGCGTCGCGCGGTCAACGATCAGCGAATGATAGCGCGTCGCTGCAAAGGGCGAGGGCAGCCCCGCGAAAAGGCCTTCGCCGGTATGGTGCATGGTGCCCATTTTCCCGTGGACGATCTCGGTGCAGCGCGTGACCTGCCCGCCAAAGGCCTGCCCGATGCTTTGATGCCCCAGGCAGACGCCCATGAGCGGCAGGCCGGTTTCCGCAGCGGCTGCGACAAGCGCCAGGCAGATGCCTGCCTGATCTGGGTCGCAAGGGCCCGGAGACAGCAATATCCCCGCCGGGTTCATCGCCATGGCCTCTTGCACGTCAATGGCATCATTGCGCCTCACGACGGTCTCGGCACCGAGCTCACCCAGATAGTGGACGAGGTTATAGGTGAAGCTGTCGTAATTATCGATGAGAAGCAGCATTTTGGGTCTGATTTTCCGGTCAGGTCACTGGATTGGGGGCTATTCGCGCCACCGTCGAACAAGATATAGATGCAAGTGAGCGGGTGAGGGCGTCAAGGCGAAAGACTAGCGCGCCCAAGGCGGGGCGCGCGTGCGCGCTCGCAAGCGAAGAACGAGCGGGGCTGTTGATATGGGTCGGGGTATCTTTTTCGGGGCATTTTGGGGCCTTGTCGTGGGCGCGACCGTTCTCGCGGTCTCCTCGCTTCTAAGTGATGTGCCGCCGCCACGACAATCACAGGGGCCCGAAACCGAGGTTGTCGAAGTGCCTGCCGGATCGCAGTTTGATCAAGCCGGGGTCGATGAGGCCGTGGCCGCGCCGGTGCCCGACGCCGCTGTCGATGCCCAAAGCGATGCGCCGCTCGTCACTGCGCCCCAGGCGCCCCCCGCGCCCGCGCTTCCTGGCGATGTCACAACGTCTGCGGCCGTGCCGGAAACCGGGGGCGCGACGCCACTTGGCGCGCCGCCAGAGGCCCCGGCGGATAGCGGCGTTGAATTGCGCGCCGAAGTCGCGCCCGACGCCGCCGCAAATGACGCGAATGTGGAAACCGCGCTCATCGAAGCGCCTTTGGATGAAGCCGCGCCCGCTTCCGATGCGCCAGCGCCCGCCATCGCGGACGCGCCAGGCGCGGCCGTGCCCGAAGGCGAGGATGCGGCAAATGAAGCCGCAGGCGCTGCGCCCGCGACCCAGACCGCGCAAACCGCGCGCCCGCCTGTCGCCGCAGGTGGGTTTGGCGACAGGGCAGATGGTGTCACCGTCAATCGCGGCGATGTGGATGACGAGCCCGCCAGTGCCACGCCAACAATCGCGGCCGGTGCCGCGCCGGACCCGAACGACACGCGGCCGATATCTGTCTTCAGCGCGCGCGCGGACTGGCCCGGGCCCGATGACCGGCCCCTCTTTTCGATCGGTGTCATCGATGAGGCCGGTGACGCCGCGCTCCTTGGCGCTCTTGGGAGCTTTCAAGGCCCGCTGACCTTCGCCATTCCCGGCGATGCCCCCCAAGCGGCTGAGGCCATGGCTGCATACCGCGCGGCGGGATATGAAGTGGCGCTGCTCGCCGATTTGCCCGAGGGGGCGCAAGCGAGCGATGTCGAGCAAGCCATGGCCGGGTATCTCGAAACTGTGCCCGAGGCCGTCGCTATCCTTGACGGCACATTCAGCGGCTTTCGCGGGAACCGTCGGATCGCCGAGCAGATCAGCGAGATCCTCGTTGAAACGGGCCATGGCCTTTTGACATTCGATCAAGGGCTTAACACCGCCGCGCAGCTCGCGGACCGCGCGGGTGTGCCCACGGGCGTGGTGTTTCGCGATCTCGATGACCGGGGGCAGGGCAACACGGTCATCCGGCGCTTCCTCGATCAAGCGGCCTTTCGCGCGGGCCAGGATGGCCAGGCGATCTTGCTGGCGCGGCTGCGCCCTGAAACGATCAGCGCGCTTTTGATCTGGCATCAGCAAGAGCGCGCGAGCCGGGTCAACCTGGCCCCGCTTTCGGCTGTCTTGCTGGCCGGGGCCGCGCCCTAGCGCGCGCTGAGCTGCCGGGCCTCATCGCTGTCCCCAAAGGCGCGGCCAGCGCGCCCTGTCATCTCCCTTCCGACGCCCTGATTTGGCCGTATTCCTCTGGTCTCTAGGGGCGTGAGGATAACCAAGGTCGGAGGTGGGGACCGGTGACCGCAGCGATGCACCCTAGAAGACACCTGCTCGGTGAGCTTTGGCGCTATGGCGCGACGGGCCTGGCGAATACGGCGCTCGGCTACGGGCTCATCATGGCCTGTGTCTACGGGCTCGGTTTCTCGGTGATCGCGGCAAATTGCGTGGGATACGCGGCGGGTTGGTGCTTGAGCTACACGCTCAACAAGCGCTGGACGTTTCGCCATCAAGGGGCGCTTGGGCGCTCTGCTTCTGCCTTCTTGGCCCTCGTGGCCGCCGCTTTCGCCGCAAATCTCGCCCTAACGCTCGTGCTCACAGACGCGGGCCTTGCCTATCCCATCGCGCAAATCATCGGAGCCGTCGCCTATAGCTGCGCGGTTTTCGCCGGTATGAAATGGATGGTCTTTACCCATGGCTAACCCTGTTCCGACGCTCAGTTTCGTCATCCCGTGCTACAATGAAGAAGAGGCGCTTCCGGCGCTCCTTGATGCGCTCGAAACGATGTCGTCAAAGCTCGTGGAGGCGGGCAAGATCGCCGCGCCCGCCGAAATTTTGCTCATCGATGACGGCTCGAAAGACCGCACGTGGCAGATGATCGAAGAGGCCCGGCACACGCACCGCGCCACGGGGCTCAGACTTTCGCGCAACCAGGGCCATCAGGCGGCCCTGCTCGCGGGTCTTCTGAATGCGGATGCCGATGTCACCATCTCGATGGATGCCGATCTTCAGGATGATCCGACGGTTGTCGCTGAAATGCTCGATCGCTACCGCGAAGGTGCCGAGATCGTCTTTGGGGTGCGTGGCGCGCGCGACACCGATACCTTTTTCAAGCGTGTGACAGCGCGCGGCTATTACAAACTGCTGGCGTCCATGGGCGTTGATATCATCCCCGATCACGCTGATTTCCGCCTGATGAGCGCCAAGACCATCGCCGCGCTCGACAGCTTCAAAGAGCGCAATCTCTTTTTGCGTGGTCTGGTGCGCCAGATCGGGTTTGAGACCGCCATCGTCACCTATGACCGCGCCGAGCGTGTCGCGGGAGAAAGCAAATATCCGCTGCGCAAGATGCTCGCGCTCGCCGTCGAAGGGATCACATCATTTTCGATCAAGCCGCTGCGCCTCATCACCGGGCTGGGCTTTGCCGTTGCGGGGCTCGCGCTGTGCTATGCGGTCTATTCCCTCATCGTGTGGTCCCTGGGCGCGACCGTGCCTGGTTGGACGTCGATTGTCCTTCCGATCTACATTTTGGGCGGCGTTCACATGATCGCGCTCGGCGTGATCGGAGAATATATCGGCAAGATCTACCTCGAAACGAAAGGCCGCCCGCGCTTTATCGTCGATGAAATCAAGCGGCCTTCCGAGACCAGCGCTGAGCGGGCGTCTCCGCTCAAGATCGCGGCGGAATAAGAGCAGGCAGGTCAAAGAAGGGGCAGGGGGCATGGAACAGGCGAGCTTGGGGCGTCAATGGGTGGCGCTCGGTGCGATCTTGGTCGCAGCGTTGATCCTCTATCCCTTTACGCAGGCGCTCTATCTGCCGCTCACGGATATTCCCAACCATATCGCGCGCCATACGATCATGGCCGCCGATGAAACGAGCGCGCTCGGGCTCTATTGGACATCGAACTTTGTCATCGTGCCCAATTCAGCGGTTGATCTGCTCTGGCAAATGATCGGCCAGGAGGGCCACGCGATAGAATTCAGCCATGCCGTCATGGCGTTTGCGGCGCTCAACCTCTTTGTGTCCGCGCTCGTGCTGGCGCGTGTCGTACACGGAGCATGGACGTGGTGGTCGCTCGCAGCGGGCCTCATTGTCTTTAACGCGACCTTCCTTTTCGGCTTTCAGAATTATGTCTTCTCGTTGCCCTTCGCGATCTATGCCTTCGCGCTTTATCTCGCCTTTGAAGAGCGCCCGCTCTGGCTGCGCGCCTGTGTGTTTCTGGCGCTCACGCCGATCCTTTTCTTGATGCACTTTTTCGCCTTTGGCGTCTTGGGGGCGATGGCCTTTGGGCGCGAAGCGCAGAAGCTCGTTGAGGCCAAGGGCGCGCGCCTGGGCGCACTCGCGCGCGGCGCTCTTATGGGCGTGCCGTTTGTGTTGCCGGTGCTGTGGCTCCTTATCGGGATGGCCACCGGGCCCGAAAATCCAGCGGGGACCTATAGCGAGTTTGGCAGTTGGATGGACAGGGTGATCCGCTGGCAGACCCCGCTCTATACGTGGGCGACCGATCTAACGGCCAATCTGAATGTCACGGCCTTCCTCATCGTTCTTTGCCTCTATGCGCTCTTTGCCACCGCGCTCTTCAAATCGCGCTTTGGGCTGATGGTCGCGCCTGCGATGCGCGGGCCTGTCCTTGCGCTTTTGGCGGCGGCGCTTCTTGCGCCGAATTGGCTGGCGGGTGTGGCGCTGATCAATCTGCGGTTTCCCTTTGTTTTCGTTCTCGTGATGATCGCGGCAAGCCAGCTTCATTTGCCCGCCAAGCGTCACGCGATCCTCGTCATGGCGCTCGTGATCGCGATGATCGGCGTGCGGTCCGGGCAGATCGCCACTTGGTGGTCGAGCCATGATACCGAAATCCGCGATCTTGCCGCGCTCATGGAAGACACATTGGAGCCAGGCGACAGGCTCATGCCCGTGCGCGCGCCCGATGCCTTTCAGGACAGCCGCCAATGGCACGTGCAGGCCTATGCGGTGGCGCTTTCCGAGGCATTCATCCCCACGCTGTTTCAAGGGGTCCATGCCGTTCAACTGCGCCCGGAATGGGAAGATCACGCCACACCGCTGATGCATGCCAATCCGGCCTGCGCGCTCTTTGAGGATGCAGCGCCCGAGCTCTATCGCGGGCAGCGCATCTGCCGGGCCGAACCATACACGCGCGATTGGGGCGAGAAGTTCACCAAGGTTTTGGCCATGGAGCCTTTGCCCGCCACGCTATTGGAGCATGCGCCGCTTGAGCGGATCGGGACGAAGGGACGCTATGAGATGTACCGCGTGATCGATCCCGCGCAGGGCCCGGCGCGCGCACTCACAGGCAGCTAAAGGTTGCCACCTGAAAAGCGCAGCGCATCGCGCGCCGCAGACCAGATCGCCTTGGCCTTGTTCACCGTTTCCTGAAATTCGGCCTCCGGGTCACTGTCATAGACAACGCCGCCGCCCGCCTGGCTATAGAGCTTGCCGTCTTTCAGGATCGCCGTGCGCAGCGCGATGCAGATATCCATGTCGCCACCCGATGAGAAGTAGCCGCAACCGCCGCCATAGACGCCGCGCTTTTCTGGCTCGAGCTCGTCGATGATCTGCATCGCGCGCACTTTGGGCGCGCCTGAGAGCGTTCCTGCGGGCAGGCCCGCGAGCAGGGCCGAAAGCGCATCTTCGCCCTCTGAAAGTTCGCCGATGACATTCGATGTGATGTGCATGACGTGGCTATAGCGTTCGATCACGAATTTCTCGGTCGGTGTCACCGAACCGATCTTCGCCACGCGCCCCACATCATTGCGCCCCAGATCAAGCAGCATGAGATGCTCGGCCAGCTCCTTCGGATCGGCGAGCAGGTCTTTTTCGAGCGCCTGATCTTCGCTTGGGGTGGCGCCGCGTGGCCTTGTCCCCGCGATGGGGCGAATTGTAACCTGGTGGCCCTTCAGTTGAACCAGGATCTCGGGTGAGGCACCCACGATCTGATAGGCCCCAAAGTTGAAGAAAAACATATAGGGCGAAGGGTTGGTGCGCCGCAGCGCGCGGTAAAACGCGAAGGGCGGCGCGGGAAAATCTTGGGCCCATCTTTGGGCTGGAACGACCTGAAAGATATCGCCCGCCTTGATATAGTCTTTCGCGCGCTCGACGGCGGCCAGATACTCAGGTTTGCTGAAGTTCGAGACGGGCTCGCCGAGCGGCTCACTCTGGGTCGGGGCGAGCATGGGCACGGGGCGCTCAAGGGCGCGGACCGCATCCATGACACGCTCGGCTGCTTGCGCGAAGGCCGCCTTAGCCGAGAGGCCAGAGCCCGCCCAAGCGGGCGCGACAACGATCACATCGCCCTTCACCCCGTCCAGGATCGCGACAACCGAGGGGCGCACCATCCGCGCATCTGGCAGGCCAAGCGGATCAGGGTTTACATCGGGAAGATGCTCGACCAGGCGGATCATGTCATAGCCCAGAAAGCCGAAGAGCCCCGCCGAGGCCGCTGGCAACCCGTCAGGAAGCGCGATCTGGCTTTCAGCAATAAGCCCGCGCAAAGAGGCAAGCGGGCCATCTTCAACGGGTGTAAAGGCATCGGCGTCATAGCGGGCCTGGCGATTGATGCGCGCCTGGTCGCCGTGACATTCCCAAATGATATCCGGGCGCATCCCGATGATCGAATAGCGGCCGCGCACCTCGCCACCGGTGACCGATTCTAAGACAAAGCTGTCTTTCTCCGCGCCCGTCAGCTTGAGCATGACCGAGACAGCCGTATCGAGATCGGCCGGCAGCCTTGCATAGACGATCTGATTGTTGCCTGCCTCAAAGCCGTCCGCGAAGGCCGAGAATTCTGGAATGATCTGTGCCATGCTCACTGCATCTGCGCGTGGATACCGTTGATCTGGCCCTGATCGAGGCTGATCGTCGTTTGATCAAGAATGCCTTGCGCGTAAACGGCATAAAGATCTTGCGCATAGCTTTGGGCGATTTCGATGTCGAAGCGCGCCGCAATCGCGGCGGTATCAGGCGCGCTGGGATCGGCTTCAGAGATCGCATCGAGCCGGACCATGGCCAAAACCCCCGTGCCTTCAATGATGCGGATCTCCCCCGGCATCATCTCAAAAACCGCCTCCAGAAATCCATCGGGCGCGCCGGGGATAAACGACCCGCGCGTTATGCCTTCTTCGATAGAGGCCGTGAGGCCGAGCGTCGCCATATCCATGCCTGCCGCGATCTGCGGTGAAAGACGCGCTGTGAGATCGCTCAATGCCTCAGTGGTGGCCGTAAGCTCCCACGCGCGGCGCACCTCATCTTGCACATCCGCCAGCTCTTGCAGGCGCGGCTCGACGACCCCCTCGAGGCGCAGCGCAAAGATGCCGCCATCCTCAAGTTCCGCGATCTCGGGGAAATCCGCGATGCTCACCTGCTCGCCGGCGTCCTGAAACGCGGCATAGGCGGCGGGGCCTTCATCAACCCCGGCGAACCACTGAAGAGTGCCAAGTTCCAGTTCGGAGATGTCAGCCAGCTCTTCGAGCGTTGCCCCGCCGGCCAGCTCGTTTTCGAGAAACTCGACTTGATCGGCGATGATACGCGCCGCGCGGTCGAGGGCGAGCTCGTCTTGCAGACCGTCGCGGGCGTCTTCAAAGCTCGTCTCTAGGGCGGGCAAGATCCCATTGATGCGGAAGAGCGCGGGCCCCAGGCTTGTATTCACGGGCCCAACCATGGCCAGATCATCGGGCGCAAAGACGGCATCGCCCGCCGCCCCAAGATCACCCGCGCTCACATCGCCCAGATCGACCGCAGAAAGATCAAGCCCGCGCGCGGCCACCTCTTCTTCAAAGCTACCGCCCGCATCGATGCGGGCGCGCGCCTCTTCCGCGCGCGTTTGGTTGCTGAAGACAAGGCGCTCAACAAGCCGGCGCTCGGGTTGCGAAAACTCGCTCGCGCGCTCGTCGTAAAGCGCTCTGAGCGCTGTTTCATCGACATCAACATCATCGATGATCATGGCCGGTGTGAGCCAGACATAGGTGATCTCCTTCGTCTCGGGCAGGGTATAGGCATCCGGGTTTGCGGCGTATTCGGCGGTCAGCTCCGCGACCGTGGGTTCGGGCAGGGGGGTGATCAGATCGTTCTGATCGAGGAGCGCCCATGAGAAATCGCGCTCCTCGGCGGCGAAGGAAACGAGGGTCTCCGAAAATGTCGCAGGCGCTGCGATCCCGCCGATCACGGCCAGTTGCAGCAACTGGCGCGTCAGATCTTCGCGGATCGTCGTCTCATAGGTTTCTTCGGTCATCCCCTGGCGCGACAAAAGATCAGCGTAAAGAAGGCGGTCAAACTGCCCGTCAAGGCCGGTAAAAAAGCCTGAGTTCAGGATTTGGTCGCGCACCTGCGCGTCGCCCACCGAAAGCCCCTGACGGGCGGCCTCATTATCAAGCGCGCGCTGGTTGACGAGCTGCGACAAGGCCTGCTGTTGCAGCCCGATCTGTTGCGCCTGGGGGAAGCTGAGCCCTTGGCCGGTTTGCCTTTCAAACCCCCGGATCGTGTTTTGGAGCACGTCAAAGTAAGCTTGCGCCGAAATCCGCTTTTCTCCGACGGTGCCGATTGTCTGGCCGCCGCCGCCGAAGCTGCCCGCGCTGAAGCCGATCAGGCCCACAAAAAGAAGGCCCATGATGATCCATGCGCCGAGGCCCCGCGCTTTCTTTCCCACCGTTTTTGCCATGTCTGGCCTTCACTCCCCTATTAACAGACCCGATTGTTATCAAATCTCTATGGCTGAAAGCTCTCTAACCGCGTGAAGAGCTTATCTATGCCATCCACGTCTATATTGGCGTAAGCCACGCGCAATTCCCGCATCCCCGCTCCGGCCGGTTCAAACATTGTTCCCGGAAGGCACAAGACCCCCGCCTTCTCGACCAATCGCTGCGCGACCATGTCTGAACGCATCTCAAATGGAAAGCGGACATAGGCAAAATACGCGCCCGCGCCCAGAAGCTCCCAGCCCTTTGACGCGATGCGCGGGAAATGCGCGCGGATCGCGGCGCGGCGGGCGAGAATTTCATCGCGCTCCCCTGCGAGCCATTGCCCAAGATTGCGCATCCCCCAAAGCGCCGCTTTCTGCCCGAGCTGGGTCGGGCATACAGTCACCGTGTCGAGAAACTTTTCGATCTCTGCAAGCCGCGCGGCAGCGCAGATCGCTGCGCCAATGCGATGGCCGGTCAGCCTGTAGGCCTTGGAGAAGGAATAGAGCTGGATGAGCGTCTCATCCCAACCCGGCTCGCTGAAAAGGGTGTGCGGCGCGCCGCGTGCGGAATGAAAATCGCGGTAGGTTTCATCGATGATGAGCGCGATCCCCTGCGCGCGGCACAGCGCGAAAAACGCACTGAGCGTCTCGGCGGGATATTCCGCGCCGGTGGGG
Organism: Pseudomonadota bacterium; assembly: GCA_039198835.1. GTDB lineage: Bacteria > Pseudomonadota > Alphaproteobacteria > Rhodobacterales > Rhodobacteraceae > Shimia_B. The sequence goes on from JBCCTH010000003.1 coordinate 18,519, forward strand.
TTATTGGGTGTCACCAGAACGATGGCGCGCGTTCGCTCCGTGATCAGCGCCTCTGCTTCGGCGGCCGCGGGAACGAGCCCGCCATCACAGGCCAAAGGCACCGTGACCGCCCCCGCCATATCGAGCCACATTTTATGATTGAAGTAATAGGGCGTGGGCACGATGACCTCGTCCCCCTCACCGCAGAGCGTGGCGATGGCCGCGGCGAAGGCCTGATTGCAGCCCGATGTAATGCCCACCTGTTCGGCCCTGATTTCGCCGCCATAGGCCGCGCTCCACTGCGCGGCAATCTCTTCTCGCAACGCCGGAAGGCCCAGAACGGGGCCATAAAGATGTGTGTCAGTCTCTTCGAGCGCCTCCGCCATGGCCGCGCGCAGCGCGGGATGGGGCGGCTCGACAGGCGCGGCCTGGCTCACATTGATCAGCGGGCGCTCGGGCGGAAAATGCGCGCCCGCCAGCCAGCGGCGCGCCTCCATCACCGGGGGGGCAAAGGTCGATTGGGTGCGCGCCATCAATCGCGGCCGCGATAGGGCTCAACGTATTGCAACGCCATATCCCAAGGGAAAAAGATCCAGGTATCCTGGCTCACACCGGTGATGAATGTGTCGACGACAGGCTCGCCCTGGGGCTTGGCATAGACGGTCGCGTAATGCGCCTTGGGGAAATGCTTGCGGCAAAGTTCGAGCGTTTTGCCGGTATCGACGAGGTCATCGATGACGAGAATGCCGGTGCCATCGCCCATCATCTGAGCATCGGGCGCTTTCAAGACCTTGGCCTCTGCTTGATCCTGATGGTCGTAGCTTTTGACGCTGATCGTATCGATGACACGCACGCCCAATTCGCGCGCGATGATCATGGCCGGTGCCATCCCGCCGCGTGTGATCGCGACAATCGCGCGCCACGCGCCGTCATCTGGGCCGCGCCCATCGAGCCGCCAGGCAAGCGCGCGGCTATCGCGGTGAATCTGGTCCCAGCTCACATGGAACCCTTTTTCATGGGGCAGACGGTCGGCCATGGCTCGCATCCTTTCTCGGCGCGCTTACTCGACGATCGGGGTCATCCCGACGATGTGGAAACCGGCATCGGCGTGGAGCACCTCGCCGGTCACAGCGCTTCCCAGATCGCTGAGCAGATAAAGCGCGCTTTTGCCAATTTCTTCTTGTGTGACGGTGCGTCTGAGCGGCGCGCTCATCTCGCTATAGCCCAGAATCTTGCGAAAATCGCCGATCCCAGAGGCCGCCAGCGTCTTGATCGTGCCCGCGCTGATCGCATTGACGCGAATGCCCTTGGGCCCCAGATCGGCGGCTAGATACATCACCGAGGCTTCCAGCGCCGCTTTCGCCACCCCCATGACATTGTAATTGGGCATGACGCGCTCGGCCCCGTAATAGCTGAGCGTGAGCGCGCAGGCCCCGGGCTTCAGCAGCGGCTCGGCGCGCTGGAGTACGGAGGTGAACGAATAGACAGAGATATCCATCGTCAGCGTGAAATTCTCGCGCGAGGTATCGAGATAGCGGCCGCGCAATTCAGACTTATCGGAAAAGCCAATGGCATGGACCAGGAAATCGATGCCGTCCCACAGATCGCCGATCTGATCCATCGCGGCCTGGATCGAGCCTTCATCGCCGACGTCGCATTCTGTGACGAGCGGGCTCTCTAGCTGTGCCGCGAGCGGGCGCACGCGCTTTTCCATCGCTGCGCCATGATAAGTGAGCGCGATCTCCGCGCCTTCATCGCGCAGCGCGCGGGCGATCCCCCAGGCGATGGATTTATCATTCGCAAGGCCCATGATGAGGCCGCGTTTGCCTGCCATGATCGCCATTGACTTTCCCCTCAGAGCGTAGAGTTTCGCCTCGTTTAGGTGAAAGCCGGGGGCGCGACAAGCGAGACAAAAATGGCCGATACTGCTTCTATCTTCGCGGGCGATGACCCGTTCGCTCTCACACAGCAATGGATGGCCGAAGCCGCCGGAAGCGAACCCAATGACCCCAACGCGATGCAACTTGCCACGGTCGACACCGCCGGAAGGCCCAATGTGCGCACGGTGCTGCTCAAAGAGATCGAGCCGGGTGCCTTTGTGTTCTATACCAATTACGACAGTGCCAAAGGCCGCGAGATCGCGGCATCGGGCGAGGCTGCGTTTGTGATCCATTGGAAGACGCTCGGGCGGCAGATCAGGGCGCGCGGGCCGGTGACACGCGAAGATGGCCCCCAGGCCGATGTATATTATGCCTCACGCGGGCTGGGCTCGCGCATCGGGGCGCATGCATCTCGCCAGTCTGAGCCGCTTGAGAGCCGTGAAATGCTGGAGGCGCGCGTGGCAAAGCTCGCAGATGAGCTCGGCGATACGCCGCCGCGCCCCGCATTTTGGGGTGGGTTTCGGCTTATTCCGCGCGAGATGGAATTTTGGGCCGATGGGCCAAGCCGGCTCCATGACCGTTTTCGTTGGACGCGTGAGACACCCGGGGAAGCTTGGGAAGTCTGCCGTCTTTACCCCTGATTTAGCCTTAAAATTCACGTTACGTGAACGGAAGGGGGTAAATTTTCATGGGTTTTGAGCTTGCCATCCCGCCTCACAAGATGGTTAACCATACAAACCATAATGAAGGGCTTCTGTTAAAGATGCTGATGCGCGAGCACAACGAAAGCGAAGGCAACGCGCCGCGCTATGTCGCGGGGACGGTGAAGTGGTTTGATCCGACCAAGGGGTTTGGTTTTGTCGTCGGTGATGGCGAAGGCAAGGATATCCTGCTCCACGCCAATGTGCTGCGCAATTACGGCCAAAGCTCGGTTGCCGACGGAGTGCGCATCGAGATCAACGTGCAAGATACGGCGCGCGGTGTTCAAGCGATTGAGGTGCTCTCGATCGAATTGCCGCCGCTTTCGGCGACGCCCGTGCTGGCCGATATCAGTGATCTGACGCCCGAGGCTCTCGCCGCTTTGGCGATAGAGCCTGCGCGCGTTAAATGGTTCGACAAGGGCAAGGGCTTTGGATTTGCGAACACGTTTGGCAGCCAGGATGACGTGTTTATCCACATAGAAGTGCTGCGAAATTCTGGCCTTGCGGATTTGCAGCCGGGAGAGGCGATATGCGTGCGCGTTATGAACGGAAAGCGCGGGCTCATGGCCGCAGCGATTCAAAGCTGGGAATCGGTGCTTTTGCGCTAGCTTTTAGCGCGGCGTTCTTCTGGGCGGGCGTGGCGCAAGCCTGCACCGCCAACAGCCTCACGATCAAAGATGAAGACAGCCGCGCGCGGTTTTCTGTCGAAGTGGCGGATACGCAAGCCTCGCGCGGGCAGGGCCTGATGTTTCGCGAAGAGCTCCCCGGCAGTGCGGGCATGCTCTTTGTTTATGATCGGCCGCAGCGGCTTTCCTTTTGGATGCGCAACACATTGATCCCGCTCGACATGCTGTTCATCGGCTCCGATGGCACTGTCTCGCGCATCCATGAAAACGCCATTCCTCTCGATGAAACCGCGATCAGCGGCGGCGATAACGTGCAATATGTGCTCGAGATCAATGGCGGCCTCGCGCGGCGTTTGGGCCTTGAGGTGGGCGCGGTGATCCAGCACCCGGCGATTGATCAGGCGATTGCCGCCTTCCCGTGCGATTAGGGTTTGCAAAGCCGCTTTCAGCACCTAAAGAGCCTGTCACGGTCGGGGCGTGGCGCAGCCTGGTAGCGCACCTGTTTTGGGTACAGGGGGTCGTGAGTTCGAATCTCGCCGCCCCGACCACTTCGTCTCTTAAATTGATCGCCCCCCGGCCGAGGCAAAGACCCGGCGCACCGTTTGCTCAATGCGCGGTTGGCGAAAGCGGATCACCGCGACATCCCCGCCTTTTTGCGGGACGAGATAGAAATATTCCGTGGTGACTTCATAGCCCGTTTCCAAAGGGACGGCGTAGAGGGTTGTCACGAAGGTGGGCAGCGCTTCTACATCGCCGTCATATTGCAAGATGAGCGCGGCGGCGGCTTGTGGAGAGGGGAGCGACTCGCAGACAAGTTCGGTCCTTGAGACGCGCGTCAGCCTGTCGATATCGCTTTGGCACCCCTCATCAATGGCGGCGAAAAGCGGCGCCGGAAACGCCTCGAAAAACGCCGATTGTCGCCCTGGTGCATCATTCGACGAGGCGGGCAAGCGCGGCGCGCAGGCACCAAGGGCGCAAAGAGCGAAAATCACAACGGGGGCAAGAAGGCTGCGGCGCGACTGAGTCATCCCCAGGACCATGGGCGCGGAGCGTATAATTGGCAAGAAAAGCCTTATCTCCATGCTGTTGGCCGCGCTTTTCAATGTGGGTGAATACGCTATGCTGCGTGTCTGGTGCCGAGGCCTACTAGATGTAGCGGCATGTCAATTAAAAAATCATGAAAAAATCTTAAAAATTGCGTTGACGACTCAAGTCCAGCTACGCCACCTTGTGTGGGCCGACGCAACAGCCACTAGATGTAGTAGGCATAGACGCATAACGAAAGAAGTTCGAAGCACCTGGAGGAGGGTGGTCCGGCTTTCGCGCGCTGACGGCAACAGGTGTCACACGGGCCAACAAAGTGGCCACCAAAAAGAGGCAGACCATGAGAATTGAACGCTCGTTCACGACGCAGGGCCAGGACGCATATGAGGGCGTCCCTTTCACGACGACCACATCCGAGATCCGCAATCCGGATGGGACAATCGTCTTTCAGGCGAAAGACATCGAAATCCCCGCTGATTGGAGCCAGGTGGCGTCTGATGTCATCGCGCAGAAGTATTTCCGCAAGGCGGGCGTGCCCTCGAAGCTCAAAGCGGTGAAAGAAAAAGATGTGCCTGAGTTTCTGTGGCGTCATGTGCCCGCCGATGGGGCCGAGACGGTCGGTGAGACCTCTGCCAAACAAGTGTTTGACCGCCTCGCGGGGGCTTGGGCCTATTGGGGTTGGAAGGGCGGCTATTTCACAACCGAGGAAGATGCGCGCGCTTATTATGACGAAATGCGTCACATGCTCGCCACGCAGCGGGGCGCGCCGAATTCGCCGCAATGGTTTAACACCGGCCTCCATTGGGCCTACGGCATCGATGGACCGTCGCAAGGGCATCATTATGTGGATTACAAAACCGGAAAGCTGACGAAATCGAAGTCAGCCTATGAGCATCCGCAGCCCCATGCCTGTTTCATCCAGTCGGTGCAGGATGATCTCGTGAATGACGGGGGCATCATGGATCTCTGGGTCCGCGAAGCGCGCCTTTTCAAATATGGCTCGGGCACCGGCACCAACTTTTCGTCGCTGCGCGGCGAAGGCGAAAGCCTGTCTGGCGGCGGCAAATCTTCTGGTCTCATGGGCTTCCTCAAGATCGGCGATCGGGCCGCGGGCGCGATCAAATCGGGCGGCACGACGCGTCGCGCGGCGAAGATGGTCATTTGTGATGCCGATCACCCCGATATCGAAGATTTCATCAACTGGAAGGTCATCGAAGAGCAAAAGGTGGCGAGCATCGTCGCGGGCTCGAAGATGCACGAGGAAAAGCTTAACGGCATCTTTAGGGCCATCGCCGCGTGGGATGGAAAAGCAGACGATGCCTATGACCCGAAGACGAACAAAAGCCTGGGCGAGGCTGTGCGCGCGGCCAAAAGGGTCGCTATCCCGGAAACTTACGTCAAGCGCGTGCTCGATTACGCGCGCCAGGGTCACACATCCATCGAATTCCCGACCTACAACACAGATTGGGACAGCGAGGCCTATAGCTCGGTCTCGGGCCAAAATTCGAACAACTCGATCCGCGTTACCGATGCGTTTCTCTACGCTGTCGAGAAAGATGCTGACTGGCAGCTGGTGAACCGCAAGGACGGACGCGTCGCGAAAACGATGAAAGCGCGCGATCTTTGGGATCAGGTCGGCCATGCGGCCTGGGCCTGTGCGGATCCGGGCATCCAGTATCATGATACGGTCAATGCCTGGCATACCTGCCCGGAAGACGGCGAGATCCGCGGGTCGAACCCGTGCTCTGAATACATGTTCCTCGACGATACAGCCTGTAACCTCGCTTCGATGAACCTGCTCACCTTCTACAAAGACGGCGAGTTTGCGGTCGAAGATTACATGAACGCCACGCGCCTTTGGACGGTGACGCTCGAAATTTCGGTGATGATGGCGCAGTTCCCTTCGAAGGAGATCGCGCAACGCTCCTTTGACTTCCGAACGCTGGGCCTCGGCTACGCCAATATCGGCGGGCTCCTCATGAACATGGGCTATAGCTATGACAGCGATGAAGGGCGCGCGCTGTGCGGGTCGCTCACCGCGATCATGACCGGTGTGTCTTATGCCACCTCAGCGGAAATGGCAGGCGAGCTCGGCGCGTTCGCGGGCTATGCCCGCAACAAAGCCCACATGCTGCGCGTCATCAAAAACCACCGGAATGCCGCATTGGGCAACAGCGAGGGCTACGAGGCGATCAATGTGAACCCGGTGGCACTCGACCACGGGAACTGCCCGGATGCCCGGCTTCCTAAAATAGCCGTTGAAGCCTGGGATCAGGCCTATGCGCTCGGCAAAAAGCACGGGTTCCGCAACGCGCAGGTCTCGGTCATCGCGCCCACGGGGACAATCGGCCTGGTGATGGATTGCGACACGACAGGGATCGAGCCCGATTTCGCGCTCGTGAAGTTCAAAAAGCTCGCAGGTGGCGGCTATTTCAAGATCATCAACCGCTCGGTTCCCGCCGCGCTCGCTGCATTGGGCTATCGCGAGAGCGAGATCGGCGAGATCATCTCTTACGCGGTGGGGCATGGCACGCTGGGCAATGCGCCCGGGATCAACCACACCGCGCTCATCGGGCATGGCTTTGGCCAGCCAGAAATCGACAAGATCGAAGCGGCGCTGCCTTCGGCTTTTGACATCCGCTTCGTTTTCAATCAGTGGACGCTGGGGGCAGAATTCTGCACAGACGTCTTGGGCATTCCCGCAGAGCGCCTCAATGACCCGAGCTTTGATCTCCTCGTCCATCTCGGCTTTTCGAAAGAGGCCATCGAGGCCGCCAATGACCATGTCTGCGGAACGATGACGCTCGAGGGCGCGCCCTTCTTGAAAGACGCGCATCTGAGGGTGTTCGATTGCGCCAATCCCTGCGGCAAGCGCGGCAAGCGGTTTTTGAGCGTCAACAGCCACATCGATATGATGGCCGCCGCGCAGAGCTTTATCTCGGGCGCGATTTCAAAAACGATCAACATGCCCAATGACGCGACCATCGATGAGGTCCAGGAAGCCTATGAGCGGTCCTGCAGATGGGCGTGAAGGCGAATGCGATCTATCGCGACGGATCAAAGCTCTCGCAGCCGCTTGCGGCGGCGCTCGTTGAAGACGATGACGCGGCGGCAGAGCTGCTTGAGACCGGATCACTCCCTGAAAAAGCGGCGCTGCTCGCTGAGAAGATCGTCGAAAAGGTCGTGATCAAGGAGGTTGCGAAATCGCGCCGCGATAAGATGCCCGAACGCCGGCGGGGCTACACCCAGAAGGCGATTGTCGGCGGGCACAAGGTCTATCTGCGCACGGGCGAATATCAAGACGGCAAGCTCGGTGAAATCTTTATCGACATGCATAAAGAGGGTGCGGGCTTTCGGGCGATGATGAATAACTTCGCCATCGCTGTGTCCGTCGCGCTGCAATATGGCGTGCCGCTCGAAGAATTCGTGGATGCGTTCACCTTCACGAAGTTCGAGCCCGCCGGAATGGTCCAGGGCAACGACTCGATCAAGAATGCGACCTCGATCCTCGATTACATCTTCCGCGAACTCGCTGTCTCTTATCTTGACCGCACCGAGCTCGCACATGTGAAGCCGGAAGGCTCGACCTTCGATGAGCTCGGGCGCGGCGAGGATGAGGGTGTCTCGAACGTGCAGGCCCCTTCGGAGGCTTCGGCGATCAAGGGTGTCGAGGTGCTCAAGCAGATGGTCTCAACAGGCTATCACAGGAACCGCGTCCCGCAGGAATTTGTGGTCTATCAAGGCGGTGCCGGGGCCATGGCGCTCGATACATCGCTTGACCCCGCGCAGGCTTTGGCCGCGCTCGTGCCGCAAGTGGCCAATGTGCAAAGCCCGGCACGCGCCGCGGGGGCTGTGACGATGAATGCGTCGGCCAAGGCCAAGATGCAGGGCTATGAAGGCGACCCTTGCGGTGAATGCGGGAACTACACGCTCGTGCGCAACGGCACGTGCATGAAGTGCAACACATGCGGCGCGACAACGGGCTGTAGCTAGAGGGAGAGGCCCACGATCATGGCAAGGGAATTGGCGCCTGCTGTGTGCCAGCGCCTTGCCCTTCAAGCGAGAGGCATCGGCATCTCGCAGAGTTCTGGGGCGGGTGCGCTCGCCCCCGACGCAGCTCAGGCCGCAGGCAGAAAACACCGAGCGGTAAGATAAGTGAGCCTGAGTGGCGAACCTGGCCGGGGGGACACCCCCGGCCTTTTTCTTTTGGACCGCGGGTTTGGCCTGTTTTGAAGGGGGCGCCGCTGCGCGGCGTTTGGGCGTTGCCCTTGCCCCAGACTAATTTTGGCCAAGGGCCCGCTAAGGGCCGGCGCGTTCGTCTGACATGCCTCCGCCACGGGCAAGGATATGATAAGCGATCTCGGCCCCCGTGGTGCGCTGGCGGAGCGGCCCCGCGATCTCGCGGCGCTCGATGATCTTTATCTCGAAATCATCGCCGTAGAGCGCGGCGACCTCTTCAAATGGCACGGAATGCGGCGGGCCTTGCATTGCCGGATTGTCATACTCGAAGGTGATGAGAAGCTGCGGCGCCTGCGCTGTGATGGCTGCGAGATGGGGCGCATAGCGCGCGCGCATGTCGGGCGGAAGCGCGACGAGCGCCGCGCGATCAAAGACTGCGTCGATTTCGCCGATGTCTGCCGCGCGCAGATCAAAGATATCGCCCTGATAGATCGTGATCGCATCCGCGCGGTAGCGCTTGAGCGTGCCGTGCGATGAGATCTCGGGCGTGAGCGACTGCTCGTCGAAGAAGGCTTCGACGGCGCGTTGATCGAGTTCTGCCCCCACGACATCATGGCCGCGTGCTGCAAGCCATGCCAGATCAACGGCCTTTCCACATAACGGCACGAAAATGCGCGCGCCGGTCTTGAGCCCCAGCGCGGCAAGGTTGCGCTCTAGCAAAGCGTTGGGCGCGCCTTCATGAAAGGCGATCCGGCCCGTGGCCCATCTTTCATGCCAGAAACCCGCCTCCATCTCAGTGGCTCACGGACGTTGAGAAGAGATGGATGATGGCCACGCCGCCGATGATCATCGCGAGGCCGAGAACCGCCGCGAGATCGAGCATCTGGCCGAAGAAGACGAAACCGATCGTGGCAATGAGCACGATCCCCAGCGCGCTCCAGATCGCATAGGCGATGCCGACGGGGATTGTCTTGAGGGTCAGCGCGAGGAGAAAAAAGCTGATCCCGTAGGCCACAACGACGAGCGCGGAGGGCCAGAACCGGCTGAATTGCTCTGAGGCCTGCAAGGCGCTTGTGCCCACGACTTCGAAGACGATGGCGGCGATGAGATAATAATAGGCGATGGGCATGGCGGGCTCCGGGCTATTGGGCGCGGTGCAGTCTCCCGTGTCGCCGGGGGCGGCGCAAGAGTGCGGGGCCGGGGGCGGGGCCGCTTTGGGCTCAATTGGCGATGTAACGATCACGGCGATGATTGAAGGCGATGACGCCATTGAGCACGATGGCCCCGAGAAGCGAATAGGCCACGATGGTGGCTGGAAAGAGAAATATCGCGACCGCAAAGATGGCGGCATCGACGGCAAGTTGAAAATAGCCCGCTTTGAAGCCTGTGCGATCCTGGATCATGAGCGCCACAACGCCGAGCCCGCCGAGCGAACCGCGATGACGGAAACACGCCAAAAGACCCAGGCCCACGGTTGTGCCGAAAACGAGCGTGCCCACGAGCGGATTGAGCCCCTCGAAGGCGATGAAGACCGGCAGGTAATCAGACAGCAGGGACACAGCCGTCACGCAGAAAAGGCTCTTGAGCGTGAATTCGAGCCCGAGCCTGAGATAGGCAAAAAGATAAAACGGGATATTGATCAGGAAGAAGACCACGCCGAATGACCAGCCCATCGGATAGGCGATAAGGAGCGCGAGCCCGGCTGTCTGACCCGTCAGAAAGCCCAGATGCGTCAGGAAAACGAGGCCAACGGAGGTGAGAAAGCACCCGATAGAAAGGCCCTGGGCGTCTTCGAGCGGCGTATGGGCGACCGCGTCAGGATCGATGACCATGGGTGCTGGCATGGCCGTGATCTTACGCTGCAATGCAGCGCAATCAAGCGCTCAGGTCTCTTTTTCGGTCGTGAAGGTCAGAGGATAGCCCGCGCGCGCGCCAGCCTCTGTGGCCACTTGAGCGCGCATTTCAGCGATCTCGAAGGTAAAGACAGCAACAACACAGCTGCCTTTCTGATGTGCGGTGATCATGATCGCCTCTGCCTCGCTTTCTCCCATGTGAAAGACCCGCATCAACACCTTGATCACAAACTCGCGCGGCGTGAAATCATCGTTGAGCAAGATGACTTTCCAGAGCGGCGGACGCTCTGTTTTCGGTGTGGTCTTTGGCTTGGCGGGGGCGACGATCTCTGACATCGCGTTGACGTATAACACGGATTGAAGGGGATTTGGCTAGAAGATGGCGCGCTCCATCACGGGCAATTTTCGCTCGGGATCAACCGAAGAGGCGACATGGCCAACGGTCAGAAACCCTGCCTTCAAGTAAAAGCTCTCGGCCTTCGGTTCAGACTCTAGGATCAGCCGCTTGAGGCCCAAAACGCGCGCGCGGTCATTGGCCCATCTCAAAAGTGCCGTGCCGACACCCTTTCGCTGGGCGCTCGGGTCGATGAAAAGATGGCCGACGCGGCCCGCCCGGCCTTCTTCATGCAGCTCGACATATCCCAAAACTGCGCCGTCTTCAGCGATTTGAGGTGTCCCCCAGGCTTCGGGGCGCACCGTGAGCTCTTCGCGGCACGCCTCGATGAAAGCCGCTGAATAGCCCCAGCTCGCTTTTGAGCGCAGCACGAGCGCGGTGAGCTCGGCCGCTTCATGCGCATGAGGGGCGCGCAGGATCACGCGAGCGCGTCTTGTACACGTTCATCGATCTTTTCGAGAAAGCCCATCGTTGTCAGCCAGCCCTGGTTGGGGCCGACAAGCAGCGCGAGATCCTTGGTCATGAAACCGCTTTCGACAGTCTCCACGATCACGCGTTCGAGCGTCTCGGCGAAGTTTTGGAGCGGCTCGTTACCATCGAGCTTGGCGCGGTGCTTGAGCGCGCCCGTCCAGGCATAGATCGAGGCGATGGAGTTGGTCGAGGTCGCCTCGCCGTTTTGATGCTGGCGGTAATGGCGGGTCACTGTGCCATGGGCGGCTTCTGCCTCGACGATTTTACCATCGGGTGTCATCAGTTGAGAGGTCATCAGCCCGAGAGATCCAAACCCCTGGGCAACGGTATCGGATTGGACATCGCCATCATAATTCTTGCAGGCCCAGACATAGCCGCCCGACCATTTGAGCGATGGCGCGACCATGTCATCGATCAGACGATGCTCGTACCAGATCCCC
>JBCCTH010000004.1:0-29850 GCA_039198835.1 Pseudomonadota bacterium
AAGAACCAGACCCTCCTGTCGCTCGACATGGGTGCGCTGATTGCCGGCGCCAAGTACCGCGGCGAGTTCGAGGAGCGGCTGAAATCCGTCCTTTCCGAGGTGAAGGAGACGGGCAATGTCGTCCTCTTCATCGACGAGGTGCACACGCTTGTGGGCGCGGGCAAATCCGACGGCGCCATGGACGCATCCAACCTTCTGAAGCCCGCGCTTGCCCGTGGTGAGCTTCACTGCGTCGGCGCCACCACGCTCGACGAATACCGCAAGCACGTGGAAAAAGACGCGGCGCTGGCCCGCCGCTTCCAGCCGCTTCTCGTTCAGGAGCCGACAGTGCCTGATACGATCTCGATCTTGCGGGGCATCAAAGAAAAATACGAATTGCACCACGGTGTGCGTATCGCTGACAGCGCGCTTGTTTCAGCGGCAACACTCTCGCATCGCTACATTACAGATCGCTTCTTGCCCGATAAGGCCATCGACCTGATGGATGAAGCCGCCTCCCGGTTGCGCATGGAAGTGGATTCGAAACCCGAAGAGCTCGATGCGCTTGATCGCCAGATCCTCCAGCTTCAGATCGAAGCCGAGGCGCTCAAGAAGGAAGACGACGCCGCCTCAAAAGACCGTCTCGAAACGCTCGAGAAAGAGCTCGCGAACCTGCAAGACAGCTCCGCCGAGCTTACCGCCCAATGGCAGACCGAGCGTGACAGGATGGCAAGCGCCCAGGGGCTCAAGGAAGAGCTTGATCGCGCGCGCGCCGATCTCGACCGGGCCAAGCGCGAGGGCAATCTCGCGAAGGCGGGCGAGTTGAGCTACGGGATCATCCCGGACCTTGAAAAACAGCTCGGCGAGGCGGAGGGCGCCGAGGACGTCATGGTCGAAGAGGCCGTGCGGCCCGAGCAAATCGCGCAGGTCGTTGAACGTTGGACGGGTATACCAACCTCGAAGATGCTCGAAGGTGAGCGCGAAAAGCTTTTGCGCATGGAAGAGGCGCTCCATGGCCGGGTGATCGGGCAGCAGGCGGCTGTGCGCGCGGTGTCAAATGCCGTGCGGCGCGCGCGTGCGGGCCTCAACGACGAGAACCGGCCGCTCGGCTCGTTCCTCTTTCTTGGGCCCACAGGCGTCGGCAAGACAGAGCTGACAAAGGCTGTGGCCGAATTCCTCTTTGATGATGACAGCGCGATGGTGCGAATCGACATGTCCGAATTCATGGAAAAGCACGCGGTTGCCCGCCTCATCGGCGCGCCCCCGGGCTATGTGGGCTATGATGAAGGCGGGGTCCTCACCGAGGCGGTGCGCCGCAAGCCCTATCAGGTCGTGCTGTTTGACGAGGTCGAAAAAGCTCACCCGGATGTTTTCAACGTGCTGCTCCAGGTGCTTGACGATGGGGTCCTGACCGATGGCCAGGGCCGCACAGTTGATTTCAAACAGACGCTTATTGTTCTGACGTCCAATCTGGGCGCGCAAGCCTTAAGCCAGTTGCCATCGGGCGCGGATGCGTCTCAAGCGCGGCGCGATGTCATGGATGCCGTGCGCGCGCATTTCCGCCCAGAATTCCTCAATCGCTTGGATGAGACGATCATCTTTGATCGCTTGGCGCGCGGGGACATGGACGGGATCGTCGATATCCAACTCGCGCGGCTTCAAAAGCGTCTGTCACAGCGCAAGATCGCGCTCGACCTTGACGAGGGCGCGCGGAAATGGCTCGCCGATGAAGGCTATGACCCGGTCTTTGGAGCGCGGCCGCTCAAGCGTGTGATCCAGCGCGCGCTGCAAGACCAGCTCGCCGAGATGATCCTTGCGGGCGACGTTATGGATGGTGCCACGATTTCGGTGAGCGCGGGCGCTGAGGGCCTGATCGTGGGCGACAGGCTCAGCCAGTCGGGCCGTCCGCGCCCGGACGATGCCGTCATCCACTGATAGAGCCTGGCGCGCGGTGGGTCGGTCTTGCCCGTCGCGCGCATTCCCGCCGCTTTAGGCGGTATTTCGATGCGCCCCTTACCAATCGCTCGTGGCGTCATATGTATATTCGCAACGCTGCCTGGGCCAATCGGCTGATGTGAGGTGCCAACGGTCTCCGGAGGGTGTATGCAGCGGCAAATTGTTGTCACTTGAGATAGTCCTTTGAAGTCCCTCCCTAATCTCTCCGTTCTCATGCGTCTCGCCGGGTGCTTTGCTTTGCTTGCGGCGCTCATGGGATGCGCCGCGCCACCGCCAAAGGCGGAGGTGAACGACCCGTTCGAGACCCAAAACCGGCGGATCCATGAATTTAACAAGTCGCTCGATAAAAACATCGTGCGCCCTCTGAGCTTCGCCTACGGGGAGAATGTGAACGAGTCCTTCCGCATTCTCGCGTCGAATTTCTCGTCAAATCTCGGGTTGCCGGGCACGATCCTCAACAACACCTTGCAGGGCGATCTCGGAGCCGCGGCGGCCAATTCAGGCCGCTTTATTCTCAACACCACCATCGGGATCGGCGGGCTTGCGGACCCTGCCGGAGAGTTCGGCCTGCGCGAACAGGGCTCTGATTTCGGCGAAACGCTGCATGTTTGGGGTGTGGGCGAGGGGGTCTATATCGAAAGCCCGATTTTCGGCCCGTCGACCACGCGTGACACCGTGGGACGCGTCGTTGACTTCGTAATCGACCCGCTCAACTCGGTCATAAAGGCGCCTGAAAGCTACTACACCACCGGGACCAAAGTGGCCTCTGGCCTGGGGACAAGATACCGCTTCGCCAACACGGTCGATTCCATCCTCTATGAAAGCGCTGACAGTTATGCTCAGTCGCGCCTGATCTATTTGCAGAACCGCCGATTTGATCTCGGTCAGAGCGCGACAACGACCGGTGTCGACACAGAGGGAGACATCTATGATGACCTTTTCTTTGAGTAAGCCGCGCCGTCGTGGTTTCATCTCGGGCGCGCTTGCGGCAGCTATGTTGGCCGCCTCTCCCGCGCTTGCGCTCAATGATCGGCAAGCAGAAGCGCTGGTGTCAAAGCTTGTGTCCGAGATCAACGCGGTCATTGCTTCGGGCAAGTCCGAGGGCGCGATGATCCGTGATTTCGAAGGGATCTTTGCGCGCTACGGTGATGTGCCTGCGATTGCGCGGTCTGCCTTGGGGCCAACGGCACGGTCGCTCAACGCTGCTGATCTTCGCTCTTATACCTCGGCCTTTGCCGGCTATATCAGTCGCAAATACGGAAAGCGCTTTCGCGAATTCATTGGCGGGCGCATTGAGGTCAACGGGGCGCGCCCGGCGGGCCGTTTCTTTGAGGTGTCCACCACGGCCTTTCTGCGCGGGGAAAACCCTTTTGAGGTGACATTCATCGTCAGCGACCGGACGGGGGAGGACCTGTTCGTGAACATGCTGATCGAGGGCGTGAATATGCTCGCCACCGAGCGCGTCGAAGTGACGGCGCTCCTTGACCGCAATCGCGGGAATGTGGCCGGCTTGATCAACGATCTCCAGCGCGCGGGCTAGCGCGGGTTTACCCGCCGCCCAAAATCCCCCGAAGAACATCTAGGATCGCGCCTTCCAGCCCATCGGGCTCATTGGCTGCCGCCGCCGGAGCGGGAGCCGCGACAGGCGCGGGGGCCGGGGCGCTGGGGCGTGTCATGGGGAGCGGTGCAGGTGGCACGCTGCCATGGATGCGTGCCATGGTCTCGCGCCAGATATCGGCGGGCAGGCCAGAGCCTGTCACCCCGGTGAGCGGGCGGTTGTCGTCATAGCCCATCCAAACGCCGGTGACGTAATCGGAGGTGAAGCCGATAAACCAGGCATCGCGCGTGGCTTGGGTCGTGCCCGTCTTTCCGGCGATCTCGAAGCCTTCGACAGCGGCGCGTCGCCCTGAGCCGGCCTCGACGACCTCGTGCATCATATAGATAAGTTTCGCGGCGGCGGTTTCGGAGATGACGCGCTCGCCGATCCCGCCAGGCGCGCCCATCAAAGGCTCTTGATCGCCTTGAAGCCGCAGCTCTGTGAGGCCGTAAGGCGTGACGGACGAGCCCCCATTGAGGATGCCCGCATAAGCCCCCGTCATCTCAAGCAAAGTGCTCTCGGATGCGCCGAGCGCCACAGCCGGGCCATCGGCAAGCTTTGATCTGATACCGAAATCCTCGGCGATCTTGCGCACGAAATCGCGGCCTAAACCCTCGGATATGCGGACGGCGGGGATGTTGAGCGACCAGGCCAGGGCCTCTGTGAGAGTGACGCGGCCTTGATACTCTTCATTGTAGTTTTTGGGCGCATAAAGCCCCGAGCCCGGGACATCAATCGACCAGGGCTCATCGACGACGGTGTCGAGCGGGCTGTATCCGAGCTCCATCGCCGTGGCATAGACGAAGGGTTTGAAAGTTGATCCGGTCTGGCGGTTTGCCTGGGTCGCACGATTGAAGCCGCCTGCGAGGTCATAGCGCCTGCCGCCCACGAGCGCGCGCACCGCGCCATCCGCCCCCATCACGACAATGGCGGCCTCGGCCTCAGAGCCTTCGCGCACCTTGGTCTCGAAGATGAGCGTCAGCGCCTCCTCCGCGGCCGCTTGGATGCGGGCATCGAAAGTGGTTTTGAGGATGACGTCTTCGGTGGTGTCGCGGGTGAAGAATTCGGGGCCCGTGCTCATCACCCAGTCGGCGAAGTAGCCGCCCTTGCGCGCCGCCGCCGCCTGGCTCAGCACTGCCGGGTTCGCCTGCGCGCTCGCTGCGCCTTCCTGCGTCAGATATCCCTGCTCTTCCATCAGGCGAATGACGGTCGCCGCGCGCGCCTGGCTGCGTTCAAGGTTGTTGGTGGGCGCATAGCGCGACGGGGCAACGAGCAAGCCCGCGAGCATGGCGCTTTCGGCTATGCTGGCCTCAGCGGCTGATTTGCCGAAATAGCGTTGGGTGGCGGCCTCGAAACCGCGCGCCGTCGAGCCCAGGAAAGCGCGGTTGATGTAGATCGTGAGGATCTCGTCTTTCGTGTATTTGATCTCCATGCCGAGCGCGTAGATGGCCTCGCGCAGCTTGCGCCATACCGAACCTTCTCGACATTCGCCCTCATAAGCCGCCTCGCTTGACCATCGCGTCGGATCATAAGGCACGCCCAGGCAGATCAGTTTCGCGGTTTGTTGCGTGAGCGTTGATCCGCCATGGCCTGAAAGCGGGCCGCGCCCCTCGCGCAGGTTGATCCGCACAGCCGATGCGATGCCGCGAGGGTCAAGCCCCACATGCCAGTAAAACCGTTTGTCCTCGGTCGCGATGATCGCGTTTCTGATATTGGCGCTGACATCTTGGGCGCGCACAAATCCACCGAACTGATCTCCGCGCCATGCAAAGACATCGCCATTTCTGTCGAGCATGGTGACCGAACCGCGGGCGCGTTGATCGACGAAATCCTCCGCGGGTGGCAATGTGAGGGCGACATAGAGCGCGGCGAGGCCGACAAGCGCGGCTGTCACCAAAGTGCCGCGCCAGGTGAGCGACCAAACGAGCCGCATCACCCAGCCCAAAATGCGCAGCGGCCAAGCGCGCCTGGGCCGCTTGGGCGCGCGCCTACGCTGCCTTGGCTTTTTCTTCGGCGGTGATGCCGCGAAACGACGCTCTGCCACCAAGGGCGTCTTGGGGGATTTACTGCTGCTCATACCGGACCTGCGGCCTCTCTACCCGGTTACTTTAGGCGAAGAGCCGCCATTTGTAACGCAGCGATTGTGCGCGGCTGGGCGTTCTTAAAGTGCTCAATATTTAGTCTATGATTAGAATTTGTGCAAAACTCGACTCCATTAACGCCGCAGCTGCGCGCGGCTATCCGCCATCTGCTTGAAGATAAGGCATCCGCAACACCTGTTTCCCACGCGCTGGCGTGGGATGTGCTGCTACGTCCGCGCGACACATGAACTGTGGAAGGGGACGAGAACGTGAAACTCATCATAGCAGCCATCAAGCCATTCAAGCTCGAAGAGGTGCGCGAGGCACTCACAGGGCTTGGCGTACGCGGCATGATGGTGACCGAGATCAAGGGCTTTGGGTCACAATCCGGACACACGGAGATCTATCGCGGCGCCGAATATGCCGTGAACTTCGTGCCGAAGGTGAAGCTTGAGATCGTAGTGGCCGATGCGATGGCCGAGCAGGTCGTCGAGACAATCGCCAAGACTGCCAAGACCGACAAGATCGGCGACGGCAAAATCTTCACGCTCGACGTGCAGAGCGCTTTGCGCGTGCGCACCGGCGAATCCAACGACGACGCGCTTTGAGCGTGGCAACCAACTAGGGACGCAAGACCGATATGAAACTCATCAAATCACTACTGCTGGTCGCGCTCGCCACTTCCGTGCCGACGCTCGCTCTGGCGCAGGATGCGGCGGCTGGGGTGGACGCCTCATCTGACGCAATCTTCATCTTCAACTCGTTGCTCTTCCTAATGGGTGGCTTCCTCGTCTTCTTCATGGCGGCAGGCTTTGCCATGCTTGAGGTGGGTCTTGTGCGCTCGAAGAACGCAACGATGCAGCTCACAAAGAACATCACGCTCTTTTCGCTGGCCTCGCTCGCTTACTACCTGATCGGCTACAACCTCATGTATCCGCTGGGGAACTGGTCGATCGGTGCCGATGAAACCGGCGGCTATCTGGGCGCGTTTGGCCCGGCGCTTCTTGAAGCTGTCGGCGTTGGTCGCGATGCAGCGGATGATTATGGCTATGCCTCCACCGGCTCTGACTTCTTCTTCCAGCTCATGTTCTGCGCGGCAACTGCTTCGATCGTTTCAGGCGCGCTCGCTGAGCGTATCAAGCTCTGGCCGTTCCTGATCTTCGTCGTGATCCTCACCGGTCTCATCTACCCGATCCAGGCCTCCTGGAAGTGGGGCGGCGGCTTCCTCGATAGCCAGTACGGCTTCCTCGACTTCGCGGGCTCGACGGTTGTTCACTCGGTCGGTGGCTATGCCGCTCTCGCCGGTGCGATCATCCTTGGGGCGCGCAAGGGCAAGTATGTCGATGGTAAGGTCGTGCCGATGGTCGGCTCCAACCTTCCGCTTGCAACGCTCGGCACGTTCATCCTGTGGCTCGGCTGGTTTGGCTTCAATGGCGGCTCGCAGCTCGCCATGGGCACCGTCGGTGATGTCGCGGATGTCAGCCGGATCTTCTCGAACACCAACGCGGCAGCGGGCGGTGGCGTGATCGCGGCGCTCATCCTGACGCAGGTCATGTATGGCAAGGTTGATCTCACGATGTGCCTCAACGGCTGCCTCGCGGGTCTCGTTTCGATCACGGCTGAGCCGCTGACGCCGTCGCTCGGCATGGCGACGCTCATCGGCGCGGTCGGCGGTGTGATCGTGGTCTTCGGTGTGCCGTTCCTCGATAAGCTCAAGATCGACGACGTTGTGGGCGCTATCCCGGTTCACCTCTTCGCGGGTATCTGGGGGACGATGGCCGTCCTGCTCACCAACGGTGACGCGACCTTCATGGGTCAGCTGATCCCGATCGTGATCGTGGGCGTCTTCGTCTTCGTCGTGAGCCTGGTCGTGTGGGTCATCCTGAATGGCGTGCTCGGTATCCGGGTAGATGAAGAGGCCGAAATCGCTGGTCTCGATACCTCGGAGCTCGGCATGGAAGCCTATCCGGAGTTCTCAAAAGGCTGATCCCCCTTCCGATCAGTCTTTAAGACTGGCCCCGGCGTGACATTCGCGCCGGGGCTTTTTTGTTTGCGCATGCCGCCCGCGCTGCGCGTTTAGCCGCGCGATATCAGCTCAGCGAAGGCGGCGAGATCGTCAGCTGAGAGCTTGATCGTGTCTTTCGGCACGATCATCGCGCCCATGGCCGCCGCGTAAAGCAGCTTGGCGCGGGTCCGCGCGTCGGACGGGGCAAGGCCCAAATCTTCGAATGTTGCGATCAGGGTTTCGATACGGAACGCATCGAGCGCCGCGACAGCGCGCGCGGCCATTGGATCAGATTGCGCCCACGCCCGAACGGCGCGCTCAAGCGCGCCGCTCGTTTCAGCACTCGCGCTTATGAGGCCTTTGAGGCGCTCTTCGGCGGGCAGGGAGGCCAGCTTTGCGGCGATCTTTCGTGAGCCATCCGACCAAGCCTCAAGCACTGCCGCATGGAAGGCCGCGACATCGGCAAAGTAGCCGTAAAATGACCCGCGCGTGACGCCGGCTTTCCTGGTCAGCTTGTCTGCCTTCAGCGCCGTAAATCCCTCAACTTCAAGGGTTGCGAGGCCCAGAGACAGCCAATCTTCACGTGATAACTTCACCATCGCAAAAGTATACACTTGTGTATTGTTTTCGGCAACGTGGAAGAGTATACATTATTGTATATTTCAGCCAAGGAGACACAGTGATGATCCGATTAGCCCGCGCCCTCTACATTTTCGTCGCCGTTGCCTTTGTATTCATCGGGCTCCTCCATACGCAGGTTCACTTTGCCGATCTTGCCAGCCCGGCCCTTGAGGCGCGCTTTGACGCCGTCGGGCCCGTCTTGCTTCAAGAGACACAGGTGCGCGCCTGGGATCTCTTTCAGGGCGTTTCTCTCTTGATGGGCTTTTTCTCTGCCGCGCTCGGCCTCACGCTGATCGCGGCGTTGATCACGGCGGGAAGGGGCGCGCTTCCGCACACCACGCTCTTTCTACCCGTGATCGCGCAATTAATCGCAATCGCCGTTATCGGCGCACTTTACCTATCGCCGTTTCAGTTGATCGGCGGCATCGTGGGCGCGCTCTGTCTCGCCTTCCCTCTCGGGGTCCGCCTGAGGCAGGCTTAAAGCACGCCGGCAATCGCCCTGGCGAGGATGGGAACCGTCTTCGCGTTGAGCCCGGCCACATTGATGCGGCTGTCGCTGACCATGTAGACGCCATGATCCTCGCGCAGCTTCTCGACCTGCTCGGGTGAAAGGCCCAGCCGCGAAAACATGCCGCGATGCTCGGCGATAAACCCAAACCGGTTTGAGCCCGTTGCGTCCTGGAGCGCCTCGGCGAGGTCGCGTCGGAGCTTAAGCATCCCCTCGCGAACTTCCTCAAGCTCTGCTTCCCACTCAGCGCGCAGGCCCGCATCCGTGAGGATTTCTGTCACAATGCGTGCGCCATGGTCCGGCGGGAAGGAATAGTTCTGCCGGTTGAGAAAAGATAAAGTGCTCTGTGAAAGCGCCGTATCGGCCCCGCCCAAAGCCATCAGAATGCCCGTGCGCTCCCGGTAGATGCCAAAATTCTTGGAACAACTCGCCGCGATGAGAACCTCAGGACACCCGGAGGCGATCTTGCCAACGGCCTCGCCATCGGCGGCCAGCCCATCGCCAAACCCCTGATAGGCGATATCCACCATCGGGATCGCACCGCGCTCATTGAGAAGCGCGATGACGCGGTCCCATTGAACGGCATTGAGGTTTGCGCCCGTGGGGTTGTGGCAGCAGCCATGCACAAGCACGATGTCGCCAGGGCCAACCTTGCCGAGATCCTCGGCCATACCCTCGAAATCGACGGCGCATGTCTCTTCATCGAAATATCGGTACTCCGCGAAGGGCATGCCCATGAAGCGCAGGATCGAATTGTGGTTGGGCCAGGTGGGCGAGGAGACCCAGACTTTCGCGTCGGGCGATGCCATCTTGATAAGCTCGAAGCCCTGCCTTATCGCGCCTGTCCCGCCCGGTGTCGCCACAGCAGCGACCCGCTCCCGAGCGACAGCGCCCCCGAGAACGAGCGCGATCATCGCATCCGCGAAGGCGGGATCGCCCGCCAACCCTGTGTAGGATTTGCTTTCCTGGGTCTGCCAGATGCGCTGCTCGGCGCTTTTCACAGCGCGCATCACCGGCGTCACCCCGTCCGCGTTTTTGTAAACGCCAACACCGAGGTCGATTTTGCCCTCACGCGTGTCGGCCTTATAGGCGGCCATCAGTGCGAGAATTTTGTCGGCGGGTTGTGGGGTGAGTGCGTCGAGCATCATGCCTCTCCAGTCGCAACAGTCAGCATGGGAGACTGGCCCCATTCGGCCCAGCTCCCGTCATAAAGGGCGTGGTCTACCTTGCCGATGCGCTCAAGCGCCAGGGAAAGGACCGCCGCCGTGATACCGGAACCACAGCTTGTGATCACCGGCTTGCCCAGATCAACGCCCGACGCCTCGAAAACATCGCGCAGTGTGTTTGGGTCTTTCATCGTGCCATCGGCGTTGAGCAGCGCTTTGAATGGCACATTCTTTGAGCCCGGAATATGCCCGGCGCGTAGCCCCTCGCGCGGTTCCGGGGCCGCGCCTTGAAAACGCTCCGAAGCGCGTGCGTCGATGATCTCATAATCTCCGAGCTTCGAAGCCATGGCGACCTGGGTGACATCTTTGACCATCTGGTTTTGCCGCGAGACGGTCATGTGCCGGTCGCGGATCATCGGCGGCAAATCCTCAATCTCGCGGCCCTCCGCGCGCCATTTCGGGAAGTCGCCATCAAGCACCGCGACATCGCGCTTGCCCATGAGGCGAAAGAGCCACCAGACCCGCGGCGCCGAAAAGATCCCGTCTCCGTCATAGATCACGATCTGATGCCCGTCGCCCACGCCGAGCGCGCGCATGCGGCTCATGAATTTCTCCGCCGGTGGCACCATGTGCGGAAGGTCGCTCCGATGGTCAGAAATCTCATCGATATCGAAAAAGCGCGCGCCAGGAATATGGCCCGCCTGATACTCCGCTTTGGCATCGCGCTTGGCGGCGGGTAGATACCACGAGGCATCAAGCACCCTCAAATCGGGGTCCCTGAGATGATCGGCCAGCCAGCCGGTGGAAACCAGCTGTCGTGGATTATCCTCGCCCATGGTCGCGCTCCGTTTCTCTTCGCTTACGCCTGTCGGCGCGATGTCGCAAGCGAGGCAAAAAGAAACGGGCGGAGCCCGACCTGCTCCGCCCGCCATGTTCAAGGAAGACGATTCGTGATCGACTTACTTCGAACTCATGTTGCGAACCACGCCCACGATTGCAAGCACAACCCCGCCGCCGACACCGCCAGAAGCGACCTGACCGATGATTCCCATCAGGTCCATTCCGCCGCCGGCAAGGCCGCCCGCGCCGGCCATCGAAAGAAGCGTGCCACCCAGGCCGCCCCCCACGATCCCCGAGATCGAGTTGATGAGCGTGCCCTGGTTGATGTTTTTGACGGCCGCGCCAGCGACATTGCCGCCCACCGCACCCGAGATCAGACCGATAAGAAGTTCCATTTTGTTCCCTTACACAAGCATTGAGGGGCACTGGCTTTCGCGCTTTCAGGCAGCCCCAACCCGCAAGCGACGCACGTAGTTTGCGGGCCGCAGGCGATGAACGCAAAGGTAATTGTGTCTCACTTTTCCCCGCTGGGGGGTCAATGCTCGCGCAGGAGCCGGGCTTTTTGCCGCTGCCAGTCGCGTTTGGCCTCGGTTGCGCGTTTGTCGACGTTCTTTTTGCCCTTAGCGATGCCGATCTTCATTTTAACGAGCCCGCGGTGATTGAAATACATCACCAGCGGCACGATCGTCATGCCTTTGCGTTGCGTGGCATTCCAAAGATCGGAGAGCTCTTTTCGAGAGACGAGCAGCTTGCGGCGCCGTCTCTCTTCATGGCGAAACATCTTCGCTTGCTCATAGGGGGCGATATAACTGTTCACGAGCCAAAGCTCGCCTTCATCGACCTCCGCGTAGGATTCAGCGATGTTCGCGCCGCCCTGCCTGAGCGATTTGACCTCCGAGCCCTCGAGGATGATCCCCACTTCAAGATCGCTCTCGATGGCATAATCGTATCGCGCGCGCCGGTTTTCGGCGATCACCTTGTAATTGGGGGCGTCATCTTTCTTGGCCATCGCGCGGATATAGGCGCGCAGGGATGGGCGGGGCAAGTGGCCCCGCCCGATACAGCACCTTCACAAATACATGCGGGGAGACCGGTACTGCATGTTCGCGCTCAGGCTCGTGCTCATCTCGGCCCCTCTTTGCGCGTCGGCGCGCGTGAGGCCGATATCGTCAAGCATGTGATCCGAGAGCCGGGCAATCTCAGCCGCAGAGCGCCATTCAGCGCGCTTGAGCATGATCGCGCGGAGCGTCGAGGCGACGCGACCAAAGAGCGAAAGAGAGCGAAGCGGGGCGAGTTGGGCGGTAAAGTCGGTCATGGGTCGGGTCCTTTCGGGTTGATGACCCTGAGATAGGCGGTTCCCTATTGTGAGAAAAACGAAAAGAACTTATAAGTCCTATCAGAATTTCTGAAAGGAAAGTCATGCAAAGCCTAGACCTCGATCTGCTGAAGACCTTTGTCGCCATCGCCGAGACGGGCAATTTCTCCGCCGCCGCGGCGCAGGTCTATCGGACGCCCTCGGCCGTTTCGATGCAGGTCAAAAAGATGGAAGAGGCCGTGAACCGCCCGCTCTTTCTGCGCGATAGCCGGTCTGTGAGGCTCACCGATGATGGCGAGCGGGTGCTCACCCATGCGCGTCGGATGATCGCCCTTGATCAGGAGTTCCGTGCCGCGTTCGACCCAACAGCCCTGCGCGGCGAGGTCAGGCTGGGGATCCCCGATGACGTGGCCGAGCGCTTTTTGCCTGACATGCTGCGCCGCTTTTGCTGCACGTATCCCGCCGTGCAGATCAACGCGATGGTGGCCAATACTGCGCCAATGCTCGCCATGATCGCCGAGCGCAAGCTTGATATCGCGATCATCACGCGCCTGCCGTCACAACGCCAGGATAGGCCCGCCGAAGTTCTTTACCGGGAAGAGCTCGTCTGGGCGGGGAGCAAGGGCGGCGTGGCCCACGAGATGCACCCGATCCCGGTTTCGGTGTGGGATCGAAGCTGCGCCTGGCGCAAGGCCGGTCTCGGCGGCCTTGAAGAGCAGGGTCGCGCCTATCGCATCGCGCTCGAATCGGGCCACTTAAGCGGGCAGAAGGCGGCTGTTCTGGCTGATCTGGCGGTGGCCCCTGTGCCGCGCTCCGCGCTTGGCGGTGATGTGGTCGAGGTGAGTGCATCCGCCGGGCTGCCGCCGCTTTCATATTATGAGCTTGGCATGGTCACCCGAGAGGATTTGCCGGAACATGCCGCCGTCGCCGCAGATCACCTGCGGGCATCATTTGCCTCGCAAGACAGGCTCGCGGCCTGAACCGGGCGCGAGCCTCAGAGAAGGCCCGCATGGGCCATGGCCGCGTCAACCTTGGCTTTCGTTGCGTCTGACAGCGTCACGAGCGGCGAGCGCACGTCATCGGCGCAAAGGCCAAGGCGGGATGCCCCGTATTTCGCGCCGCAGAGGCCCGGCTCGGTGAAAACGGCCTGATGAAGGGGCGTGAGCTTGTCTTGGATCTCAAGTGCCGTCGCATAATCGCCTGCAAGACACGCATCTTGCATCGCCGCGCAGAGCGCAGGGGCGACATTTGCCGTCACCGAGATACAGCCCACGCCGCCCATGGCATTGTAGCCCACCGCTGTCGCATCTTCACCTGAAAGCTGGATGAAATCCGCCCCGCAGGAAAGCCGCGTCGACGAGACGCGAGCCAAATCGGCGGTTGCGTCTTTCACGCCCACAATCTCGGGGAGTTTCGAGAGCTCCGCCATCGTTGCATCGGCCATGTCGATAACCGAACGGGGGGGGATGTTATAGATGATGATCGGCAGGCCCACGGCAGCGCAGGCCTCGTAATGCGCCATGAGGCCGCGCTGGGTGGGTTTGTTGTAATAGGGGGTGACAACGAGCGCGCCATCGGCACCGGCAGCCTTCGCAGCCGCCACAAGCCGCACTGATTCGGCTGTGTTATTCGAGCCCGCCCCCGCAAGCACCGGTACGCGCCCCGCGGCCTGCGCGACCACGGTCTCAACCACTGCGTCGTGCTCTTCATGGGTCAGCGTCGGGCTTTCCCCGGTTGTGCCGACGGGCACGAGGCCCTGGGTGCCTTGCTCGATATGCCAATCGACCAACGCTTTGAGCGCCTCATAATCCACCTGCGCGCCGTTGAACGGCGTGATGAGGGCCACCATCGAGCCTTTGAACATGTCTGACCTCCCCAACAATCCCGATGCGCGCCACCGGCGATTTTGCGCGGACGGTAGTGCCGCCGCCGACGAATGCCAAGATTGTCAGTTGCCAACGCGGCAAGGCGCGCTCATTTTTGAGGCAAAAGAGCAGCACACGAGCGCTTTCACCCATGCGCGTATTCTTCCTTTCCTTGCTGGCCTGGTTGGCGCTGGTTTCACAGGCTTCCGCGTCTGACGCGCTCAAGCGCGCGCTTGAGGCCCGCGCTGCCGGAAACTGGGCGCTGGCTGTGCAGGAAAGCCGGGCAGCCGGGCCCGTGGCGCGCGATATCATCGAATGGCACCGGCTGCGCGCGCGGGAAGGCAGCTTTGAGGAAACCCAGGCTTTTCTTGCACGCCGGCCCGATTGGCCGGGCCTCCCGCTCTTGCGCGCGCGGTCCGAGGGCAGCATCACGGCCGCCACACTTCCTGGCCAGGTCATCGCGTTCTTTGAGCCGCAAGCGCCGCGCACGGGCGCAGGCTCATTGGCGCTGGTGCGCGCGCTGCGGCAGATGTCGCGCCCCGCAGAGGCGGAGGCCGAGCTCTTGCGCGGATGGTTGACTCACTCTCTCTCGCGTGTGGAAGAAGCGGCTTTTCTCGCGCGCGGCGTCGGGGCGCTTGCCCCGCATCATTTTGCCCGGGCAGACATGCTCCTCTGGCGCGGCCTTACCGAGCAAGCCGAACGGCTCACGCCCCTTTTGAGCGAGGGCGAAGCGGCCTTGGTCGCGGCGCGGGCGGGCCTGCGCGAGGGGCGCGATGGCATCGATGCGATCATCGAGGCTGTCCCGGCCGCTTTTGCCAACGATCCGGGTCTAGCGTTCGAACGCTTCCTGTGGCGCGCCAATAGAGGGCGCAGCGAAGGGGCCATCGAGATACTTGAAACACAAGACGACCTCGGCCGCCCCGAAGCCTGGGGCAACTTGCGCCGCCGCTATGCGCGCCAATTGATGCGCGCGGAAGAAAACCACCGCGCCTATCGCTTGGCGGCGGGCCATGGCCTCAGCGAAGGCCGCCATTACGCCGATCTCGAATGGCTCGCGGGCTATATCGCGCTGCGAAAGCTGCGCGACGCCGATACGGCGCTCGCTCACTTCGAACGCTTTGAAAAAGCCGTCGACACCCCGATCTCGCTTGCGCGCGCGCAATATTGGCAGGCGCGGGCCCATGCGGCGGTGGACAATGAGAGTGGGGCCAGCGCGGATTATGCCCGCGCCGCCCGGCATCAGACGGCTTTTTACGGCCTTTTAGCCGCCGAGGCCATCGGCGCGCCGCTCGATCCCGCTTTGGCAGGAGGCGAGGCCTTCCCGCCCTGGCAAGAGGCCGGCTTCACGCAGAGCTCGGTCTATGAGGCGGCGCGGCTCTTGCTGGCGGCCGGTGACCTGAGCCTTGGAGAGCGCTTCCTCACCCATTTGGCCGAGAGCCTGGGGCGCGTGGAAATCGGCCAAATGGCGGAGATGGCGCGCGCCCTCGGAGAGCCGCATCTCGAAGTGATGATCGCCAAGCGCGCGGTGCAATATGGCATCGTTCTTGAAGGTCCCTATTTCCCGCTGCATCCACTGGCGGACATCGCGGGCAATGTGCCCGCCGAACTCGCGCTCGCTATCGCGCGGCGCGAAAGCGAGTTTGATCCCGCCGTTTCGTCAGGCGTGGGCGCGCGCGGGCTCATGCAGCTCATGCCCGCCACCGCCGAGGAAATGGCGCGCGACATGGGCATCCCCTTCCTTGAGCGGCGGTTACTGGGCGATCCCGATTACAACGCGCGGCTCGGGCTGACCTATCTCGCGGAGTTGCTGAACCGCTATGGCGCGAGCCCGGTTCTGGTTTCTGTGGCCTACAATGCCGGGCCAAGCCGCGCCGATGCCTGGATCGATCTCTATGGCGATCCGCGCTCGGGCCGTGTCGATCTCGTTGACTGGATCGAACACATCCCGTTCCGCGAGACGCGCAATTACGTCATGCGCGTCACCGAGAGCCTGCCGATCTACCGGGCGCGGCTCTCTGCGACCAACGCGGGCGAGATCGGCCTTCTGGCTGACCTGCGCGGTGCGCGCCCCGGCAATACCCGCTTTGCTGGCCCTCCGCCGCCCGATTGGGCCCCGGTTGAAAGCCTCAGACCGCGCGTGCGGCCCGACGCTCCCGCCACAGAGTAAAAAGCCCCGCTGTGACGACGATCGCCGCGCCAAGCGAGACGTTCCACCGGATGATCTCGCCAAAGACCACCACACCCAAAGCCGATCCGAAGACCAGTTGGAGATAGGCGAAGGGTTGAACGGCTGAGGCCTCGGCCACCTCATAACAACGGATCAGAAGGAAATGCCCGAGCGCGCCGGTCATGCACAAGAGCGTCATCCACGCCCAGTCTGGCGCTGTCATGGGCTCCCAAAACCAAATGCCCACCGCCGTCATCGCGACCGCTCCGGCGGTTCCTGTCCAGAAAAAGGAGGTCGCCGCGCTATCCTGGCGCGCGGCGTAGCGCGTCAGAAGTGCGTAAAGCGCAAACATCGCTGAGCTCAAAAGCGGCACCAGGGCCATCGGGGAGAACACCGCGAAGCCCGGTTGGAGGATGATCATCACGCCCAGAAACCCGATGCCGATGGCCACCCACCGGTAGATCCCCACGCGCTCGCCCAGGATCGGGCCCGACAGGGCTGCGACGATCAGCGGATAGCAGGTGAAAATCGCAAGGCTCTCGACGAGGCCCAGAAGGGTAAAGGCCGCCACCATCACACAGATTTCAGCCGCCAGAAGCAACCCGCGCGCGGCCTGCAAGACGGGCTGGCGCGTGCGGGCTGCCGCGCGCACTCCGCCCGCGCGCCGCCCCGCGACCGAGATGACAAACGCCGCGAAAAACCAGTATCTGATCATTACGACCATGAAGACATTGTATTCAGAGGCCAGATGGCGGCTGATCCCGTCTTGCATGGCGAAGACGAACGTCGTCGCGACCATGAGCGAAATGCCAAGCCGATTGTCGCTCACCGAAGCGTCCCGCGTGTCATGTGCTTTTTGCGCCCGAAGCCCTGAACGCGCTCGACGTCAAAACCCGCGCCCTCAAGCGCGCCGCGCACGGCGCTTGCGGCGCTGTAGGTGGCGAAGGTGCCGCCTGGGGCGGTATGGTTTGCAACTTCGGCCATCAGCGCGGGCTCCCAGAGCTCGGGGTTTTTCGCAGGCGAGAACCCGTCGAGAAACCAGGCATCCGCGTGGCCTTGCCATGCGGGCAAAGTGGCCCTTGCATCGCCGATGATCAAAGAGACCTCGATCCATTCAAGATCAAGCGGTTCGCCGCGCCAGATCGGCGCGAACAAATCGGCGAGGTCCCGCAGCTCCTCAAAAGGCTCTTGAGCGCGGTGCGCTTCTTCCGCGCTGAGCGGAAATTGTTCAAAACTCGTATAGCGCAGCTTTCCAGGTGCGCCCGCCGCGCGCCACAGATCAGCAACCGCCAAAAGATTGAGGCCGGTCCCAAAGCCCAGTTCAGCGATGTGAAGGCCAGGCCTGAACCGCGCAGGTAAACCATTGCCCGCCAAAAACACATGCCGTGCCTCGGCGAGCCCATCATCCATCGAGTAATAGGGGTCATCGAAGGCCACCGAGACCGGGACGGAGCGGTCGCGCCAGATCAACGCCTTGCTAGTCTGGCTCATTGCGGTGGGCGGCCTTAGCTGTCATGGCGGCGAGCTAAGGGAGCGGAGGGGTGTTTGGCAAGCTTTGACGTCACAGTGCGCGGGGCGGGCATTTTCGGCCTCAGCGTCGCGTGGGCCTGCCTTGAACGGGGCGCGTGTGTGCAGGTGATTGACCCTTCAGGCGTGGGGGCCGGGGCGTCAGGGGGGATTGTCGGCGCGCTCGCGCCACATACGCCCGAGAACTGGAACCCGAAGAAAGCCTTCCAGTTTGAAAGCCTGCTCATGGCCCGCGCGCTATGGCCCCGCATCGAGGCGATCACGGGCATGGCGACCGGTTATTGCCCTTCGGGGCGGCTTCAACCCATTCCCGATGCCCGCGCGCTGGAACGGGCGCAGGCGAGAGCCCAGACGGCGCAAGCGCTTTGGCAAGGCAAAGCGGCCTGGCGCATAATCGAGGGTGGCGCAGGTTGGCAGCCCCAGAGCCCGACCGGTCAGCTCATCGAGGATACGCTCAGCGCGCATTTGCACCCAAAGCATGCCACCCAAGCGCTCGCGCGCGCCATCGAGATGCGCGGTGGCACGCTCTCGCGGGAGGCGGAAGATGGGGGCGCCGTCGTCTGGGCGACGGGCGCCGCCGGGCTTGCCCAGCTTTCGGAAGCGCTGGGCGCCCAGGTGGGCGCAGGGCAAAAAGGGCAGGCGGCGCTCTTTGATCTTGATCGCGCGGGTCAGCCCCAGCTCTTTGCCGATGCGCTCCATATCGTGCCCCATCATGACGGGACCGTCGCCGTCGGCTCAACGAGCGAGGCGGCGTTTGACCCAGCCCTTGCAGATCAAACCGATGCGGCGCTCGACGGCATCATCGCGCGTGCGCGCGCGGCCCTGCCAGAGCTTTCAGACGCGCCGGTGATTGCCCGCTGGGCGGGTCTTCGCCCGCGCGCGCGCAGCAGGGCCCCCATGCTCGGCCCTTGGCCGGGAAGGCCGGGGCATTTCATCGCCAATGGTGGCTTCAAAATCGGCTTTGGGATGGCCCCGAAAGTCGGCATGGTGATGGCCGATCTTCTGCTCGAGGGCAAAGACACGATCCCCAAGGGCTTCCGCGTTGAAGACAGCCTGTCCTAGCGTATTTCGGCCTTGAGCGCTGCCATCAGATCGTTGAGCGTTTTCTGATAGAGCTCCCCCACCAGAGCGCCTGCCTCATCAAATTGCTCATAGCTTGCGGCCAGATGAAACTCAGGGCCCGCGATCACGCGCGGCCCAAACGGGTTCAGCGCGAGCCGCAATGTCCATTGGCCGCGCTCTCCGCCCGCCCGGCCCGCCGCCGCTGACATGATCGCCACGGGCTTGCCGCGCCATGGCCCGCCTTTCACGCGGCTCACCCAATCAAGCGCGTTCTTGAGGGCACCTGACAAAAGCTTGTTGTATTCGGGCGTTGAGATGATGACGGCGTCGGCCGCCGCGATCTGCTCAGCGAGCATGGTGACACCCGCTGGTAGCCCATCGGCTTCTTCGACATCGCCATTATAGAGCGGCAAATCAATGGACCCCATCGTGAATTCGGCTGGGTCAAACGCATCGCGGGCGGCAAGGATCAGTTTAGTATTCGTGGAACCGGCGCGCAGAGAGCCGCTGATGCCCAGGAGTTTATGAGACGGCATGGATCATCATCCTTTGATCTGGTCTTCAACGAAGCATAGGCCTTTGAGCGCGATAAACGAGCGCCAAGTCTTCGCTAAAACTCAACACCGATCTGTGCTTTTATGCCCTGCCGAAACGGGTGTTTGACGAGCTCCATCTCGGTGACAAGATCGGCGATATCAATGAGCTCTTCTTTCGCATTGCGACCCGTGAGCACGACATGGGTCATCGGCGGCTTTTCTTCGCTGAGAAAGGCGATGACCTCTGCGAGATCGAGATAGTCATAGCGCAGAGCGATATTGATCTCGTCGAGAAGAACCATCTGGTTGGTGTCATCCCGGATCAGCTCCTTGGCCTTTTCCCACGCGGCCTGGGCCATCTCGATGTCGCGCTCTTTATCCTGCGTTTCCCAGGTAAAGCCTTCGCCCATGGTGTGAAACGCGCAGATATCAGAGAAGCGCTCAAGAATGAGATCGCGCTCACCGGTGCTCATGCCGCCCTTGATGAATTGCACCACGGCGCATTGGCGACCATGGGCGATATGGCGAAAGATCATCCCGAAGGCGGCGGAGCTTTTGCCCTTTCCCCGGCCGGTATGGATGATGACGAGGCCTTTTTCCTCGGTCTTTGTGGCCATGATCTTGTCACGCGCGGCCTTTTTCTTGGCCATCTTGGTTGCGTGACGGGCTGCGTCGCCTGTTTCCATGGGCATATCTCCTCGCCAATCCTGGCCAACCGGGCGAAATGCGGCCCGGCTTTGCCCTTTTGGGCCTTGCATGGGTGCCATGCAATACGGCGTGGCACGCAACCGCCCCTTTTGCGAGTTCTTTCGCCAAAGGCAGCGCGGGTCACCCTTGTCGGTCAGGCGATCAGGTCGCCGAGGAGCGCGCGTGCCGAATTTGAACTTGGACGCCAAAGACCCCGCTCGATGGCTTCCTCAAAGCGCGCCGCCATTTCGCGCAGGGCGGGCGCGTTGTGTTCTGCGATAAAGTCTCTGACGGTCTCGTCCTCGAGATAGGCCGCGAAAATCAGATCGAAATGATGCGCCCGCACCGCGCCGGTCGTGGCCGCGAACGCGAAGAGATAATCGGTCGTTGCGGCCATTTCGAAAGCGCCCTTATAGCCATGGCGCATGACGCCCGCGATCCATTTGGGATTGGCTGCGCGCGATCGCACTACGCGCCCGATCTCGTCATCCAGCGTACGGATGCGCGGCGTTTCCGGACGGGAATGATCGTTGTGATAGATCGGCACAGGCGCGCCCTTGAGGCTTTTGATGGCCGCGGCCGCGCCGCCTTCGAATTGATAATAATTATCACTGTCGAGGATGTCGTGCTCGCGATTCTCCTGGTTTTGAACGATGTCTTCGGCTGCGGTGAGCCGCGCCGAAAAGCCTGCGCTGTCGCGGAGGCCCGGCGTGTCTTTTCCATAGGCGTAGGATGACCACTCCATGTAGGCCGCGCCGAGATCGTCGGACGTTGACCACAGGCGTTCATCGATCATTGCTTGGAGGCCAGCGCCATAGGCCCCCGGCTTTGAGCCATAGACACGGTGGCCAGGCGCGCCGCGCGCAGGGTTCTGCGCGACCGGTTCATCGAGCGCCTGGATCGCCCGGGCGGCGCTGTCGACGAGATCGATGAGGCCGGGAAACGCATCGCGGAAAAAGCCCGAAACCCGCAGGGTCACATCCACACGCGGACGCCCCAGCGCGCCCACCGGGATGATCTCGAACCCCGTCACACGCCGACCGGCGCTATCCCAGGTCGGCTTTGCGCCCATCAATGCGAGGCACTGCGCGATATCATCGCCGCCAGTGCGCATGTTCGACGTGCCCCACGCTGTCAAAAGCAAGTTGCGCGGCCAGTCGCCATGGTCCTGGAGATGCTTTTCTATGAGAAGCCCGGCGCTTTTCCAGCCCAGGGTCCAGGCTGTGCGGGTGGGAACGGCGCGACTGTCGACAGAGAAAAAATTTCGACCGGTGGGCAGCACATCGAGCCTGCCGCGCGTCGGGGCACCCGATGCGCCCGGCGCGATGAACTTGCCTGCGAGGGCTGTCACGAGGCCGTCGAGCTCACGCGGCCCGCAAGACGCGACCATTGGCGCGATTTCGCCTTTGACGTGCTCGAGCACGGTTGCACTTTCGAGCCCCGGCGCGGCGGCCTCTCCGTCAAGAAGCTGGGCCGCGAAAAGCTCAAGGCGCTCAACGGTGTCGCCCGCGCTGCGCCATGGGCCTTCGCTCACGCGGGCCAAGGCCTCGGGCGTTTTGCCGTGCCATGCGGCCGACATTTCGGCATCGAGCGGGTCAAATCCCAGTGCGAAATCCTCGGCCAAGGCGCGGATGAGCGAGGCATCCTTCCCCAAGCCCGCGCCGCGCGGGACGCGCGCGAGCGCGATGCTCAGATCGCGCGCCTGGATGCCGCGCGGGCTCTCCCCAAAGATATGGAGCCCGTCTCTGATCTGCGCTTCCTTGAGCTCGCACAGATAGGCATCGAGCTTTGCCAGATCGCTGTCTACATCGCTCTTGCCCATCCCGATATCGGCATCGAGCCCGGTGGCCGCCGCGAGTGATAAGATCTCCTCGCGCAGATGGGTGACGCGCCTCGGGTCAACGCCCGCCGCCTCATAATATTCATCGACCAAGGCCTCGAGATCGCGAAGCGGCCCATAGGTTTCAGCGCGCGTGAGGGGCGGGGTCAGATGATCAAGGATCACGGCTTGCGCGCGCCTTTTGGCCTGGGTGCCTTCGCCGGGGTCATTGACGATGAAGGGATAAAGATGCGGCATCGGCCCTAGGACAGCTTCAGGCACGCAGCGCTCGCTCAATGCCACGGCTTTGCCCGGCAACCATTCGAGATTGCCGTGCTTGCCCATATGGATCACCGCATGGACCTTCTCGACATGGCGCAACCACATGTAGAACGCGAGGTAATTGTGGGGCGGCATGAGATCGGGGGCGTGATAGGTCTCAACCGGGTCGATATTGTATCCGCGCGCGGGCTGAATACCGACGCAGACATTGCCGAACGAAAAGATCGCGAGCTTGAAGTTCCCGCCTTCGGCGTCGGTCGGTTGCGACGGCTCAAAGAACGGATCATCTTCAGGCGCGCCCCAGCGATCTTCGATGGCCTCTCGAAGCGCGTAGGGCAGCTTTTGATAGGCGTCTTTATACACGCTGAGCGGAAGGCTGACCCCGCCCGCCTTGCGCGCACGGTCGCTGAGCCAGTTGGTCGGCCCGGCCATCAGCGTTTGCATGAGCGCGTCGCCGCTCCGGGGCGCGCCTTTTAGGCTGTAGCCCTCCTCTTCCAACCGGTTGAGGACGGTCACAGTGGCAGCGGGGGTATCAAGCCCCACGCCATTGGCGAGCCGCCCGTCCTTGTTTGGGTAATTGGCAAGGATGAGCGCCGCGCGCCTCTCGGCTGGCTTGGCCGCGCGCAGCCTGGCCCAATTCGCGGTAAGCTCGGCCACGAATTCGACCCGCGTGCCCTCGGCGTGATAGGTCGCGATGGCGCATTGGGTGTCTTCGTCGAAAAAGGCTTCGTCTTTGAAAGAGATCGCCCGGGTCAGGATGCGTCCATCCACTTCGGGGAGAGCGACATTCATCGCGATATCTCGCGCGGAAAGCCCGGTCAGGCCCTCTCGCCAGGCGGGTTCTGTGCTCGCTGACAAGACGACCTGAAACACCGGTGCCTGGTTCGCCGAACGCACAGAGAGCGGATTATCCCCCGCCGCTTCCGGGGTGCCAGTGGCAAAAGAGGTGCAGTTCAGGATCACCGAGGGCGGGGCCGCGGCAAAAAGCGTGTCGAGCGTGGCCGCCGAAACCGGATCTTTGAGAGAGGCAACAAAAACCGGGAGGGGGTTGAGTCCGCGCCTTGCGAGGCCGCGAATGAGGCGATTGATGGGGTGTAGACCGGCCCCCTGCACCAGGGCGCGATAAAAGATCACCGGCACCACAGGCGCGCCATCGCGCCATGAGGCGCGGATTGTGTCGAGATTGGTTTGGTCGGCTCCGGGCCAATAAAGACCGGCCTTCAAAAGTGGCGCGGCGGCGGGCGGGGCAGGCGCTTTGCCGAGCATATGCTGGCAATGCTCCAGAAAGCGCGCCGCATTGAGCGCGCCGCCTTCGACGAGAAAAGCCCAAAGCGCGTCGTAATCACTGTCTTTTACGGTGCTGAAGGTGCGAAGCTCGGCATCGGGTTTGTCATCGCCGGGCAGTAACGCCAATGGTACACCCGCCTCCCTGAGCTGCGCGGCATATTGCTCAAACCCGTAGCGCCAATAGCCCGCGCCTCCCAGAAGTCTGGCGACGACGAGCTTTGACCCGAGCGCGCAGCTTTCAAGATGCATATCCACCGAGAGCGGATGTCGCAGATGGGTGAGATTTGCCAGCCGCAGGCCCGGCGGTGCTGACATCTGCTTGCGCGCCTGGGACAGCGCGGCAAGTTCGGTATCCGCCGCCGAGATAAAAACGACGTCCGCAGGGCTTTGCCCGAGGTCAACAGGGTCTTGCCCGTCGCTGACCTGGCCCGGCGTCGCGGCGAGCAAATGCACTAAAGCACCTTTTCAAAGAAGAGCGAGCTCGCATTTTCGCGATACCCGCCGAATGCGCCGCAAGGGCGAAAGCCATGGCGCTCGTAGAGGGCAAGGGCGGCATGGAGGCTATCGCCGGTTTCAAGCTTGAGCGCTGGGAGCTTAAGCGCGCGGGCTTTATCTTCGATCTGGCGCAAGAGCGCCGCGCCCACGCCGCGGCAGCGCGCCTCTGGGGCGGTGAACATGCTTTTGACCTCGCCATATCCATCACGCGCCGCAAGCGCGCCGGTGCCGAGCGTCAGTTCCCCTTCGCGCGCGTGAAAGAAGGCGATGTCTGGCCCTTGCAGCGCGGAGATGGAGAGAAAATGGTTCTCCTCCGGCGGAAAAAGCTCTTCCATGAGTTTGTGCGATGCCTCCAGAAGCGCACGGGGGCCAGCTTCACCGGGGTCGATCTCTTCGATGATCAACACTGCAACTGAGCGGTGATCGCGTCACGGTCGAGACCAGTTTGCCCGATGACGACAAGGCGCGAAACGCGTTCGCTCAGCGGCTGATCGAAATAGGTCTCAATGCGCGGGCCCACGGCCTGAAGCGTCATGCGCATGGGCTTGCCTTCTACCGCCAGAAAGCCTTTGAGCCTGAGAATGTCATGGCTTCGAATGACGGTCATGACCTGGTCTGTGAACGCGGCGGGATCGGCGATTTCGCCGAGTTCCACGGTGAAGCTCTGAAACTCATCATGGCCGTGCTCATGTTCATGATCATGGTGATGTTCATGATCATGGTGATGGTCGTGGTCATCGTGATCGTGGTGGTCGTCGTGATGGTGGTGATGATGCACTTCATGGCGGGCATCGAGATCGCTTTCCGCGCCGATCCCCTGGCCGAGCAGCACGTCAACCGGCAACGCCCCCTTGGTCGCAGAAACGACTTGCACGCCGCTCCGGGCCTCGTCCTTGAGTTTTGTTGTGAGGGTCGCCGCCTCGGAGGCGTTTAACAGATCGGTTTTGTTGACAACGATCATGTCAGCGCAGGCCACCTGATCTTCGAAGAGTTCGGAAAGCGGCGTCTCGTGGTCAAGCCCTTCATCGGCGGCGCGCTGCGCATCGACGGCGGCGGTGTCATGGGCAAACCGGCCCTCGGTCACGGCCTTGCCATCGACGACGGTGACCACGCCATCGACGGTCACTTTCGTTGAAATCCCTGGCCAGTTGAACGCGCGCACCAGCGGTTGCGGCAGCGCGAGGCCCGATGTTTCGATCACGATATAGTCAGGCGGCGCGTCGCGGCCTAGAAGGCTTTCCATCGTGGGAATGAAATCATCGGCGACAGTGCAGCAGATGCAGCCGTTCGAGAGCTCCATGATATCGTCTTCGGTGCAGGTTTCATCGCCGCACCCTTTCAGGATATCGCCGTCGACCCCAAGATCGCCGAACTCATTGATAATGAGCGCGATGCGCCGCCCTTCGCTGTTTTCCAAGAGGTGGCGGATCAGCGTCGTCTTCCCTGCGCCAAGGAAGCCGGTCACAATCGTTGCGGGGATTTTGGCGGGCATCTGAGACACTCCTGACAAATTGGAAAAGGCCTTGTCGGCCTTTTGCGACATGCTGGTGCCTGCCGAAAGACCGTCTCGTCGCACGATGTGTCGCGAAGGCGGCGAA
Organism: Pseudomonadota bacterium; assembly: GCA_039198835.1. Classification (GTDB taxonomy): domain Bacteria; phylum Pseudomonadota; class Alphaproteobacteria; order Rhodobacterales; family Rhodobacteraceae; genus Shimia_B. Next base: position 25,394 of record JBCCTH010000004.1, read on the forward strand.
GATCGTCAAGGCCCATCATTGCGTGTCTCAGGCGCTATATCTTGGGGATAAGCTGCGCAGGCCCGCCACATGAAGTTGACAGCGCGATGTGCGCGGCCCCACCATGACGGGGTGCTTGGAATCGGAGGCGCGTGTGCGTTTCTCAAAATTGAGACTGACGGGCTTCAAAAGCTTTGTGGACCCCACCGATCTTATTATCGCCGATGGGCTTACCGGCGTTGTGGGCCCCAATGGCTGCGGCAAATCCAACCTTTTAGAGGCGCTGCGGTGGGTGATGGGCGAAAACCGCCCGACCGCCATGCGCGGCGGCGGGATGGAGGATGTCATTTTTGCCGGGGCCGCCACGCGGCCCGCGCGAAATTTCGCCGAGGTGGGGCTTTTCATCGATAACTCAGATCGCCTCGCGCCGGCGATGTTCAACGAAGACGATCAACTCGAAATCATCCGCCGCATCACCCGCGACATTGGTTCGGCCTATAAAGCCAACGGCAAGGATTTGCGCGCGCGAGATGTGCAGATGCTGTTTGCCGATGCCTCAACCGGCGCGCATTCCCCGTCGCTGGTGCGGCAAGGCCAGATCGCCGAGTTGATCAACGCAAAACCGCGCGCCCGGCGTCGTGTTCTGGAAGAGGCGGCGGGGATCAGCGGGCTCTATCAGCGTCGCCATGATGCTGAACTCAAGCTCAAAGGCGCCGAAAGCAATCTGGCACGCGTCGACGATGTGCTGGAGCAACTTGCAAGCCAGCTCGCTTCGCTCGCGCGCCAGGCCAAACAGGCCGCGCGCTACCGTGAGATCGGGGCAGAGCTTCGCTTGGCGGAGGGTCTTTTGCTCTACCGGCGCTGGCGTGAGGCTGACCGCGCGCGCGCGCAGGCGCAAGAGGCGTTTACCGGGCAGGTGAAAGCAGCAGCGCAAGCGGAAGCCGCCGCGTTAAACGCCGCGCGGGGCCGCGAAAAAGCGGAAGCGGGCGTTCCCCCCTGCCGCGAGGAAGAGGCCATCGCGGCGGCGGTCTTGCAGCGGCTCGAAGTGGAGCGCGACACGCTCGCCGCACAGGAAGACGCGGCGCGCGAGGCGGTTCTGAGGCTGGAAAACCGTCTCACCCAATTGGCGAACGATATCGAACGGGAAGCAGGGCTGAACAAGGATGCGGGTGAGAGCATCGCCCAGCTAGAAACCGAAGCGCGCGCCCTTGAGGAAGCCAGCCAGGGATTTGAAGACGAACTCGCCCGTGTCAATGAGACGTCCATCGCGTCGGCGGCGATCTTGCAAGAGCGCGAGGCAGAGCTTTCGAAAGCCAATGAAGACACCGCGCGCCTCGCCGCCCGCCACCAATCGGCAAAGCGCTTCGCCGAAGACAGCCAGGCGGCCATGGCAAAGCTCGCGAGCCGCGCGCGCGAGGCTGAGACGGCGCTCGCAGCGGCCCAGGAGGATGGCTCGCAGGCGCGGGAGGCTGCCGAAGACGCCAGGCGCGCCGTCACAGAGGCCGCAAGCACGGTCGCTGTGGCCGAGGAGACGCTGGCAGAAACCGAGGCGGCGCGCTCAAAAGCCCAGGGGCTTGAGGCGCAGGCGCGTTCGACGCGCTCCGAGGCCGAGGGTGCGCTCAGCGCGCTGAGCTCCGAGGTGATGGCTTTGGGGCGGCTTGTGGCGCGCGATGGCGGGGGCGGGCCGCAATTGCTCGATGAGCTCGGGGTCGAGCCCGGCTTTGAAAAAGCTCTTGGGGCCGCGCTCGCCGATGATCTCAAAGCCCCGCGCATCATGTCGGATGCGGCAACGGGCTGGCGGCTCTTGCCAGACTATGGAGACGCGCAACCGCTTCCCCGCGAGGCTGAGCCCTTGAGCCAAAAGACGGCGATGCCCGATGTCTTGCGCCGACGTCTCGCGCAAGTGGGGGTCGTCGCGCAGCGCGATGGCGCGACCTTGCAGGCGCATTTGCTGCCGGGGCAGCGGCTGGTCAGCCGAGAGGGTGATCTTTGGCGCTGGGACGGGTTCACCAGCCAGGCAGCCGATATGCCGTCCACGGCCGCGCTCAAGCTTGAACAGATGAACAGGCTTTCGGCATTGCGCCGGGAGGAGGCGGCGGCGAAAGAGCGCGCGCAAGCGGCGAAAGACGCCCATGGCGCGCTCGCGCAGAGCCTTGATGATCTTAACCGCGCCGATCAGGCGGCCCGGCAAGTGCGCCGCGCGGCAGACCAACAGATGGCCGATGCCGCGCGCGCGCTCTCGCGCGTCGAGGCTGAACAAAGCATGGCGGAAGGCAAGATCGAGGCTTTGACCCTGTCGGTAGGACGGCTGCGGGAAGAGGATATCGCGGCGCGGGGTCAGTTCGACGAGGCCCAGGCCGCATTGCGCGATTTGCCCGATCTTGAAGCCGCGCGCGCGGAACTCGAGGATGTGAAACTCACAGTGGAGGCGGCGCGGGTCACGATGCTTGCCCATCGCGCGGCCCATGATGAGGCGCGCCGCGCGGGCGAAGCACGCTTGAAGCGGGCGCGCGAGGTCAAAAAAGAGCTGGGTAGCTGGCGCAAGCGCCTTGAAACTGCGGCATCCCGCTCAGCAGAGTTGCGCGCGCGCAGAGATACCACGGCCGGGGAGCTTGAGAGCGCGCGGGCCATGCCTGAAAAAGCCGCCGAGCAGCGCGCGGTTCTAGGTACTGAAATCGACAAGGCCGAAGAGCGCTGCCGCGCAGCGCGCGATGCCCTGGCCGCGGCTGAGAGCGCGCTCCGCGCCGCCGGGGCAACAGAGCGCGAAAGCGAACGGATGGCGGGCCACGCGCGCGAAGAGCGCGCCCGCGCCGAAGCGCGCCACGAGGCGGCGAAAGACAGCCTTGAGCAAGCGCGTGCGGCCATCCATGACGCGCTCCAGACGACCCCGGAAGCGCTTCTGGAAAACCTTGGAAGCGATCCGAAAAAAATGCCCGATGCCGAACGCATCGAAACTGATGTGGCACGGCTCAAGCGGCAGCGCGATGCGTTAGGCGCGGTCAATCTTCGCGCGGAAGAAGATGCCAAAGAGGTCGCGCAGGAACGCGATGCGCTTTCGGGAGAGAAGGAAGACCTTGAGGCGGCTATTGCCACATTGCGCTCTGGCATTGCGGGTCTCAACCGCGAGGGCCGCCTGCGGCTCACCGCAGCATTCGAAGAAGTGAATAAGAACTTCTCGCTCCTTTTCACGCATCTTTTCGGCGGCGGCGAAGCAAACCTTGTTTTGGTGGAAAGCGATGACCCGCTGGAGGCGGGGCTAGAGATCATGTGCCAGCCGCCAGGAAAGAAGCTTTCGACGCTTTCGCTTTTGTCGGGCGGGGAGCAGACGCTTACGGCGCTGGCTCTGATTTTCGCGGTATTCCTCGCCAATCCCGCGCCGATCTGCGTGCTCGACGAGGTGGATGCGCCGCTCGATGATGCCAATGTGACCCGGTTTTGCGACCTTCTCGATGAGATGACACGGCGCACCCGGACGCGGTTTCTCATCATCACCCATCACGCCGTCACCATGAGCCGCATGGATAGGCTCTTTGGCGTGACGATGCAGGAACAGGGCGTGAGCCAGCTTGTCTCAGTCGATCTCCAGGGGGCGGAGCGACTGGTGGCTTGAAGCGCGGCAGGCACGACGCCGTGCGGACGCTCTTTGCTGCGCAAAGACGCCCCGCCCGCCGTCCCATATGATCGCACCCTTGTGAGCCCGCGGCTTTGTTTGATCGGCTAAGCTCTGAGGCGGAGGCCATAGCCATGCGAATCCTCACCCTTCTCATCGCGATCTGCGGGTCCGCCCTTGCCGCACAGGGTTTGCGCGACGGCGACGCTCTTCTCAGCGATGCGCGGCTCAGCGCTGAACTTCCCGGAGCAACCCACGAGTTTTTTGACGGAGGCAAATCGACCTTTTCTTTCGGGGAAGCGTATTCCTACACATACCCGGACGGTGGTGTCGCCCTTGGCCGCTATGAGCTCAGACCGGGTGGCACGGTCTGCACGTTCTTTGTCCACGGGTTCGAGCGCTGCGATACATATGTGGAAAGCGGCGAACGCCTCGTCTTGATCAACGAAGAAGGCGTTCGCTTTCCGGTCCGGCAGGTGACTTTGGGGCGTGAGCCTTAAAGCGCTTTGAGAAGGGCGGCGGTGGGCCAGGCATCGGCGGGGAGGCCCAGACGCTCCTGCTCTGCCTGGACGGCCGCCCGCGTTCCACGGCCCAAGATGCCGTCAATGTCACCCACATCATGGCCCCGCGCCTCAAGCTTTCTTTGCAGTGCTTTCATGTCCTCGCCCGCGAGGCCGGGCGCGGGGTTGCCTGCATTGAAGATCGGCGCGCCTTCGAGCCTCGTGGCAAAGTAGGCGGCGGTGGCGACGTAGACGAAGCTCTGGTTCCATTCAAAGAAAACCGAGAAATTCGGATAGGCGAGAAAGGCGGGTCCGCCGCGACCCTGCGGCACGAGCAGCGAGGCGTCGAGCGCGGCGATCGATCCGCT
>JBCCTH010000005.1:0-28833 GCA_039198835.1 Pseudomonadota bacterium
TCGCTCAACCCGCTTCACACGCTTGAAAAGCAGCTCACCGAATCGATTTCGCTGCACCAGGGCGTTCAGGGTGAGGAGGCGCGCGCCCGCGTGCTCGATCTTTTGAACAAGGTGGGCATTCGCGATGCGGAGACACGGCTCGGAGCGTATCCTCACCAGCTTTCGGGCGGGCAACGGCAGCGCGTGATGATCGCGATGGCTTTGGCCAACGGGCCTGAGCTTCTCATTGCCGATGAGCCGACCACCGCGCTTGATGTGACCATCCAGGCGCAAATCCTCGAATTGCTGGCCGATCTCAAGCGCCGCGAGGGGCTTTCACTGCTTTTTATCACCCATGATCTGACGATCGTGCGGCAGTTCGCAGATCGCGTCTGCGTCATGAAAGATGGCGAGATCGTCGAAGCCGGCGAGACAGTTTCTGTCTTTGACGCGCCGCAGCATGCTTATACGCAAAAACTGCTGAATGCCGAGCCGACGGGCCAGCCTGATCCCGTCGCCGAAGATGCACCCACCGTGGCGGAAACCGAGAATTTGAAGATCTGGTTCCCTATTCAGCGCGGCTTTCTCAAGCGCACGGTGGGCTATGTGAAAGCGGTCAATGAGGCGACGCTGAGCGTGCGCGCGGGCGAGACCGTGGGCATTGTGGGTGAGTCCGGGTCGGGCAAGACGACTTTGGCGCTCGCGATCATGCGGCTCATCAAATCAGAGCATCGCATCAGCTTTCTCGGGCGCGATATTCAATCCTATCGACCCCGGCAGATGCGCCCTTTGCGCAAGGACATGCAGATCGTCTTTCAGGATCCCTATGGCAGCTTGAGCCCGCGGATGTCCGTGGCTGAGATCGTGGCCGAAGGGCTCGGCGTTCACGGCGTTGAAAAGGGGCGCAGCCCGCGGGAGATGGTGTCTGAAATTCTCCAGGAGGTGGGCATCGATCCGGCCTCCAAGGATCGCTACCCGCATGAGTTTTCAGGCGGGCAGCGACAGCGGATCGCCGTGGCGCGCGCGATGATCCTGCGCCCGAAACTCGTTGTGCTGGATGAGCCGACCTCGGCGCTCGACATGACCGTGCAAAGCCAGATCGTTGATCTTCTGCGCGACCTGCAAAAGCGGTATGGCTTGGCCTATCTTTTCATTTCGCATGATCTCAAGGTGGTGCGGGCGCTTTCGCACAAGGTCATGGTCATGAAGCAGGGCGATGTGGTGGAAGCTGGGAGCGTCGAGCAGATTTTCGAACGCCCCAAGACGCAATATACGCGCACGCTCATTTCCGCCGCCTTTGATCTGAAAGAAGAGGTCGCCTGACCCAAAAGTCTTACAAAGACTTTTGACCGAATTCTTTGAAGAATTCGGTCCGCTCAGCCGGGCCCCATCATAAAACAGGTCGTGCCCCGCGCCTGAAGCCTGCGGCAGGCCAGGTCAGCGGTTTCGCGGGTCATGCCTGCGAAGTTGGCATCAAAGCCCTTGGGGTTGCGTACCACCTTGCGCAGCGTGCCATCAAGCGTTGCCATTTCGGCGAGCGCCACGCGCAAGAGCACCTTTTCGGCCTGAAAGCGGGAGGTATACCGCCCGACATTGATCCCCCAATGCCGGCCTCCCGAGGTGGAGGCACGGGTGACGATCTCGGGCGCGTCCGAGGGCGGGGTGGCGATGGCTGAGCCATTCGCCGTCACGCGCGCGGGCCTGATGCGCGGTGTCGTTCCGCTTGGCGTTTCCGCCTTGGCGCTTTCGATGGCGTTGAGGATGTCAGCTTCCGCCACGCGCATCGCCGGGGCCACCTCGGCGGGCGCGGGGGCTTCGCTGCCCGGGCGCAGACGGGGGCGCAGGCTTTGTTTGACAGCCGTGACAAGGCGGATCGTCTTGCCCACGGCGCCGGGCGCGTTGGGCGCGGGCCTGAGCGAGGGTTTGCGGACAGCCACGCGGGCAGGCGCGCGGGAAAAGCCCATGTCGAGAAGTTCAGCGACGCGCGCATTGCGCGTGGTTGTGGAGCGCCCGCCAAAGACGGTGGCGATGACGCGCGTGCTGCCACGTTCGGCCGATGCCACGAGGTTGAAGCCGGCAGCGCGGGTGTAGCCTGTTTTGATGCCGTCCGCGCCGCGATAATTGTTTAGGAGGCGGCGGTTCGTATTCGTCACCGTGGCAATGCCCGCATCCGTGGAGCGCCGCGAAAAGAGATTGTAGTATTGCGGATAATCATAGAGCACGTGACGCCCCAGAACGGTCATGTCCCGCGCTGTGCTCATATGGCCGCTTTCGGTCAGGCCATGGGCGTTTTTGAATGTGGTGCGGGTCATGCCCATGGATTTCGCCGTGCGGTTCATGCGCCGCGCAAAGGCCGCTTCAGACCCTGAGATCGCCTCGCCGATGGCGGTGGCGGCATCATTGGCTGATTTGATCGCGGCGGCGCGGATCAGGTAGCGCAGGCGGATCTTTTGGCCCGCGCGCAAGCCCAGCTTCGAGGGCGGCTCAGCGGCGGCCTTGGCTGAAATCGTCACGGCGGTATCGAGCGAGATTTCGCCGCGTTGCACCGCCTGAAAGGCGATGTAGAGCGTCATCATCTTGGTGAGCGAGGCAGGATGAAGCCGTGTATCGGCATTGCGCGCATGCAGCACCTCGCCGGATCGCGCATCCATGACCATCGCCGCATAGGGCGCGGCCTGCACCACGCTCGCAACTGCGAGAAAGCATAAAACCAGCCCCAATCGGGCCGCCTGAAAAAGACGCCTGCGCACGTCGATGCCTCAATCTTTTTTTGGCCGCGCGTTGCCCGCACGTGCCTCCATCCTGGGGAATAGGCTAACACGCTGCGGCGCTTCCAAAAAATGAAATACGCAGAACAATTAGGGCAATTCTGCGGCAATCCGGCGAGGCGCGAGAGCATATCTAGATCGTGCAGCGCATCTCCCCGCCATATGTGGAATTGAGGCGGAAATGTGACGAAAGTTTAGCTCAATTGCGCCAAAAGCTGGGGCAGGCCCGCCATATTTTCGAGCCTGTGAAACCGCGCGTCACGCTGGGGTGGCTCGGCCCGTTCGAGCTCCCATTCATGCTCGCCGGGGATATGGCAGGCCCAGCTTCCAGCCGCGAGCGCTGGCAGAATGTCAGACTTCATCGAATTGCCGATCATCATCGTCCGCGCGGCGTCCTGCCCCAGGCAGCGGCGATAGATGGCCTCGTCTTTTTCGCTCACGACATGGACATCGTCGAAAAGCGGGCCAAGCCCGGATGCCGCGAGCTTTTCTTCCTGATGCAGCAAATCGCCCTTTGTAATCAGCATGATGCGGAAGTCAGCCGAGAGCGCGCGGATCGTCTCTTCGACCCCCGGCAAAAGTGCGACGGGATGCGCGAGCAGATCTTGCCCGCCCGCCAGGATCTCGGCGATCACCGTCGCGGGAACCCGCCCCGCGCTGGCCTCAATGGCCACCTCGATCATCGAGAGCGTGAACCCTTTCACACCATATCCATACTGCCCGAGATTGCGCCGCTCTGTCTCCAGAAGGCGGGTGTGAAATTCATCGGGGGCGCAATAGGGCGCGAGAAGCGCCTCAACCCGCTCCTGCGTCATCTTGAAGTAAGCTTCGTTTTGCCAAAGCGTGTCATCGGCGTCGAAGGCGAGGGTGGTTAATGGGGCTGTTACCAAATTCCTGTTCCCTGTGCGGAGCGCGGCCTTTGATCTTTCCAAGGATGCAGGCGGCCTTATATAACAGGGCCGAAGCGAAGGAAGCTAGGCGATGAGTGAACGCAGCGTGGAATGGCGCGCCATGGGCGAAGGCGGCGATGAAGGCGATGGCGGTGTCGTGCTTGAAACGCGCACGCAAACCAAACGCCCGCCGCTTTATAAAGTGCTCATCCTAAACGACGATTACACGCCGATGGAGTTTGTCGTGATGGTGTTGGAGCGCTTCTTCGGCATGACCCATAGTCAGGCGTTCGAACTGATGCTGACCGTTCACAAAAAGGGTGTGGCGGTCGTGGGTGTCTTTTCTCATGAGATCGCGGAGACGAAGGTCGCTCAGGTGATGGATTTTGCGCGCCGGCATCAGCACCCGCTCCAATGCACGATGGAAAAAGAATAACGTGCGATTAGACATTGCGCTGCGCGAGGGGCTGGAGCTTTCCGGCCCCGTTTTAGTTTTGCATCCCCGCATCGATACCGACCTTTCCGCGCTTGAGGATTTTGACGTTGAGACGCCGGATTTTCTGGTTGCCGAGCGGTATGCGCCGGCGAACCCGCCTGCGCGCGATTACGGCGCGGTCCTGATCATCGCGCCACGCTCAAAAGAGCTCGCCCGCGATCTCATCGCCACCGCCGCCGCGATCTGCCCTCAAATCATCGTTGACGGGCAAAAGACCGACGGGATCGATAGCCTGTGGCGCGCCTGCCGCACCCGTGGTGTGATCCAAGGCACGGTCACAAAGGCCCATGGCCGCCTTTTCTGGATGAGCGCCAGGGACGAGGCGTTTGGCGATTGGCGCTACGCGCAGCCTGAGCTGCACGGTTTCACGCTCGCCCCCGGCATTTTCTCGGCCGATCGCATCGATCCGGGCTCCTATGCGCTCGCGGAAGTTCTCCCCGAGCGTTTGGAAGGCCCGGTCATCGATCTCGGCGCAGGCTGGGGATATCTCTCGGCAGTCGCCGAGGCGCGGGGGGCCACCGAGATCGCCATGGTCGAGGCCAATGCCATGGCGCTCGATTGCGCGCGCGCCAATACGCGCCACGCGCGCGCGCACTGGGCCGATGCCACGCGCTGGCGCCCCGCTGAGAAAGCAGCCCACGTGATCATGAACCCGCCGTTCCACCAAGGCCGCAAAGGCGCGCCTGAACTGGGCATCGCCTTTATCATGAACGCCGCGTCATGTTTGCGCCCCTCCGGAACGCTCTGGATGGTGTGCAACCGTCATTTGCCCTACGAAGAGGCGTTGAACCGCTCTTTTAGCAAGGTAACCGAGCTTGACGGCCCACCAGGGAGCCAAGGCTTCAAGCTCTTCCAAGCCACCCGCCCCAGGCGCTAAGCTGCCTGCCAGGGGCAGAATCGGGACACTGCATGTCATTTTCCATCGCGGGCAAGACCGCCATTGTCACTGGGGCCGCCCATGGGGTGGGTCTCGCCATTGGGCAACATTTTCTCGATGCGGGCGCGAATGTCGTCTTCGCCGATATCGACGAGGAGGCGCTCAAGGATCAGATCGGCGATCTGGTTTCGGATACTTCAGAGGCGCGCCTGTTCGCGGGCGACTTGCGCCAGAAGCTCACGGTGGCAAATCTCGTCAGCGCCACCATCGACGCGTTTGATGAGGTCAATATCCTCGTTAACGCCGCGCGCCAGATCGCCCCGTCTGACCCGTTCGACCCTGACGATAACAGCATGCAACAGCTCCTTGATCAGAATCTGATGGCCGGGCTCAGGCTTTCACAGCAGGTCGCCAAGCGCATGATCAAGCAAGGCGAGGAGAGCGAAGACGCCAATATCGGCTCTATCATAAATCTGAGCTCCATCGCCGCCCGCCGGACCCAGCCCGAGCTTTTGGCCTTCTCGGTCTCGACGGCCGCGCTCGATCAGATGACTCGCTCGCTGGCGGTCTCTTATGCAGATCACCGCATTCGCGTGAATGCGGTGGCTTTTGGCTCGGTCATGTCGTCTTTCCTTGAGGAACGGATGGCCGAAAACGAAGGATACGGCGATACGATCCGCGATGTGACGCCGCTTTCGCGGATAGCCTCGGCGCAGGAAGTGGCCGAGGCTGTCCAGTTTCTGGCCTCCGACGGATCGAGCTTCATGACCGGCCAGATCATCACAGTCGATGGCGGGCGCACTTTGATTGATCCGGTTTCTGTGCCAGCGCACTGACATTTATTGTTCTAGATCAAGGCAAAGGCGCTCTGGAACGGTCACGCTTCTCCTGATAGTGTCATCTTGAGGAGACATGTGTATGACAAAGATGTTTGACGACCGCAAAGTCACCGCGTCGGCTTGGTTTCGCGCGTTGCGCGATGATATCGTCGCGGCCTTCGAGCAATTGGAAGACAGCCAGACGACAGGCCCCTTCGCGGGTGCCCCGGCCGGGCGCTTTGAGGTGACCGAAACCAAGCGCACCTCGCCCGACGGCTCAGATGCCGGAGGCGGCTTGATGAGCGTCATGCGTGGCGGGCGCGTCTTCGAGAAGGTCGGCGTCAATGTCTCAACCGTTTACGGCACGTTGGGCGAACGGGCGCAGGCCGCCATGGCGGCGCGTGGCGTGCCTGGCATGGAAAATGATGCGAGGTTTTGGGCATCTGGCATTTCGCTCGTCGCGCATATGCAAAACCCCCATACCCCCAGCGTTCACATGAACACGCGGATGTTCTGGACGCCCCATAAATACTGGTTTGGCGGCGGCGAAGATCTCAACCCTTGCATCGAATATGAAGACGACACGGCCGATTTCCACGGCATTTTGAAGATGTATTGCGACCCTCACGGGGCCGATGTCTATGACAGGTATAAGGCCTGGGCGGATGAATACTTCTTTGTGCCCCATCGCGGTCGCGCCAGGGGCGTGGGCGGCATTTTCTTCGATGATCTGAATTCAGGCGAGTGGGAGGCTGATTTTGCGCTCACGCAGGATGTCGGCCGCGCGTTCCTCCCAGCATATCTTCCGCAGGTGGAAAAACATCGTGATCAGCCCTGGACCGACGCCGATAAAGACGCGCAGCTCGTCCATCGCGGGCTCTATGCGGAATACAATCTCGTTTATGACCGTGGGACAAAGTTTGGCCTCGAAACCGGCCATGATGCGAATGCGGTTCTCATGAGCCTGCCGCCACTTGCAAAGTGGGTGTAACGCGCGCCCTCGCCTCAAAACACTGGCACCGCCTCGGGCTTGATCCGGGGCCTATACTTTTGCGGCGGCGGCAAGAGGCCCCGGGTCAGGCCCGGGACAGCGGCCTATTGCGCCCCGCGTGCGGCGCTTAAGAACCGCGAACGGTGTCGATCATGAGCTGCACATTCTCGGGGTCCGCTTCGGGCGTAATACCGTGGCCCAGATTAAAGATATGCGGGCCGCCGCTGAAAGCGTCCACGATCTCGCGGGTTTCGCGCACGAGCGCTTCGCCCCCCGTGACCATGTGAGACGAAGCAAGATTGCCCTGCACGCAGCCATCGACCTGCACATGCGCCGCAGCCCAGGGCGCTGAAACGGAATTGTCGAGCGCCACGCAATCAGCGCCGGTGGCCTTGGCAAAACCGATATAGCCGTCGCCGGCTTCGCGCGGGAACGCGATGACCGGAATACCGGGGTGGCGCGCTTTGATGGCTTGGGTGATTTCGCGGGCGGGGGCCAGGGCGTAACGCTCGAAAGCCTCGCCCTTCAGCGATCCAGCCCAGGAATCAAATATCTTCACGACTTCCGCGCCCGCTTCGATCTGGAGCGAGAGATATTCGATCGTGGCCTCCGTGAGCCGCGCCATGAGCGCATCAAATACCTCGGGCGCGTCCTGGCGCAATTTGTGGGCCGGGCCCTGGTCGGGCGTGCCGCGCCCGGCGATCATGTAAGTGGCCACGGTCCAGGGCGCGCCCGCAAAGCCGATCAAGGCGACATCATCGGGCAGCTCTCGGGCAAGCGTCCGCACCGTCCCGTAGACCGGGGCGAGATGGTCGTGAATGTCATCCTTGCCCTTGAGCGCGTTCACGGCCTCCATCGTGTCAGTGATCGAAAGTCGCGGGCCTTCGCCTGTCACAAACCAAAGGTCGGCCCCGAGCGCGTCAGGCACAAGCAGGATATCGGCAAAGAGAATCGCGGCATCAAAGCCGTAACGGCGGATCGGTTGCAGCGTCACCTCCGCCGCCAGCTCAGAATTGTAGCACAGCGAAAGAAAATCGCCCGCCTGGGCCCGCGTCGCACGATATTCTGGCAGGTAGCGCCCCGCCTGGCGCATCATCCAGATCGGCGGGACAGACTGCGTTTCGCCCGCAAGCGCGCGCATGAGTTTCTTCGTTGCGGTCATGGTCACATCTTTCATGGGGCTGCGGGCCTTTTGCAAGTGTCAACTATTAGTGACACTCTACTTGCCAGCCCCGCATGACGCAATTAGGAACAGAGCATGAGCACCCCGTCCGCAGACCGCCCGCTCAAGATTGGCACGCGTGGATCGCCCCTGGCGCTCGCGCAAGCCCACGAGACGCGCACCCGCCTGATGAAAGCCCACGGCCTTGCCGAGGACGCTTTCGAGATCTGTATCATCAAGACCACCGGCGATGATCGAACGCTGATCGATGCCGATATCGCCCTCAAAACAATCGGCAATAAGGGCCTTTTCACCAAAGAGATCGAAGAGGCGATGCTGGCCGGTGGCATCGATATCGCGGTTCACTCCACCAAGGATATGCCGACGCTCCAGCCTGACGGGCTCGTCTTCGAGACATTCCTGCCGCGCGAGGATGTGCGGGATGCATTTGTTACACTCGGGGCGCATTCGCTCGCGGACCTGCCGCAGGGCAGTGTGGTGGGCACATCTTCGTTGCGCCGCCGCGCGCAGTTGCTCAACAAGCGGCCTGATCTCAAGCTCGTTGAGTTTCGCGGCAATGTGCAAACGCGCCTGAAGAAGTTGGAAGATGGCCTAGCAGCCGGCACATTTCTGGCCATGGCCGGGCTCAACCGGCTGGGGATGGACCATGTGCCCAAGAAAGCTGTCCCCGAAGACGATATGCTGCCCGCTGTCGCGCAGGGCACCATCGGGATAGAATGTCGCGCCGATGACAGCCAGACGCGGGCCCTTTTGGCGGCGATCCACCATGAAGCCACGGGGCAAAGGCTTGCCGCCGAGCGGGCTTTCCTTGCCGCTCTCGATGGCAGTTGTGAGACACCCATAGCCGCGCTCGCCGAGCTTGACGGCGCATCGCTCCGATTGCGCGGCGAAATCCTGCGCCCGGATGGGAGCGAGCGACTGGCAGATGAGATTTCAGGCCCGGTTGCGCGCGGTGGAGAGCTTGGCCGCGAGCTTGCCGCCCGCCTTCTCGGTCGGGCCGCGCCTGATTTCTTTGCCTGGCGGGAACCCGCGTGAGGCGGGGCCGCGCCGAGCGTTAAAGCCGAGATCCCGGGTCAGGACCGAAGCGGCGCTTTGCCTGATATGTCACAAAGCTTTGCCGCTGATCCGCCTGTCACGTTTCAGATGGCAAGACCTTGCCAGGGTTCATAAGGCCTTTCGGGTCAAAAGCCGTCTTTAGCGCGCGCATCATATCCAGCGCTGTTTCATCCTTTCGGCGCGCCATCGATCCAAGCTTGCTCAGCCCGATCCCGTGTTCGGCAGAAAAGGAGCCGCCGAGCGCGAGGGTGACATCCTCGATGGCCTCGACGATCGCGTCTTTGAGCGCCGCTTCGTCGCGCGTGGGATAAACTGTATAGTGCAAATTGCCGTCGCCCAGATGCGAGACGATAAAATCCTCCGCGTCCCGATCAAGCGCGCCCAGCCGCTCTCTGATGGCGCTCAAGAACGCAGGCACGCTTTCCAGCGGGACAGCGATATCCGTGTCAACGATGGGGAGCCGCCCGAAGGTGAGCTCTGCGGCCATTTCTCTGCGAGACCACATCGCCGCGCGCTGCGTCTCGTTTTGCGCCACGACCGCATCCGCGACAGCGCCGCTTTCCATGGCCGCAAAGAGCGCGTCTTGCAGGAGGCCTTGCAATGCGGGCGCACCGTCTCGCTGGGCCGCGTCATCTTCCCGTGTCGAGGCGGCCTCGATCAAAATATTAACGGGGTAGGGCGCGTCAAATGGCTCGCGCGCGCCAGTATGGGCGACATGCCGCGCGATATAGCTGCGCGGCATGTATTCAAACGCCTCGACCGCGCCCCCCGTCCGAGCCTGTAGATCGTTGAGCAGGGGCAGAGCCGCATCGAGCGTCTGGCAGGCCATCATGGCCGTGGCGCGCATACGGGGCGCGGGCAACAGCTTGAGCACGGCGGCTGTGATGAAACCCAATGTGCCTTCCGACCCGATGAACAGATGGCGCAAGTTGTAGCCTGTATTGTCCTTTCGCAACTCGCTCATGAGATCCATGATGCGGCCATCGGGCAAGACGATTTCGAGCCCAAGACACAGATCGCGGGTATTGCCATAGCGCAAAACATTCGATCCCCCGGCATTGGTGGCCAGACATCCGCCGATGAGCGCCGAACCACGCGCGCCGAATGTGAGCGGGAAGATGAGATCATGGGCGCCCGCGGCATCGTGGATCGTGTCGAGGATCACCCCAGCCTCGACAATCGCCACCCGAGCCTCGGCCTTGATGGCGCGCACCTTGTTGAGACGGTCGAGCGAGACCATGAGAGCGGCCTGGGCCTTTGTCGCGCCGGTAAGCCCGGTATTGCCGCCGACGGGCACCATGGCGACCCCGGCATCATAACAGAGCCGCGCGACGCGGCTGACCTCTTCGGTTGATCCGGGGCGCACAATGGCCAGAGGCTCCCAGGTGTATTTACCGGTCCAGTCGCTCGACCATTTTGCGCAGTCGCGGCCTGTTAAAACATGCGCCTCGCCCAGAAGGCTCTTCAATCTGTCGATGATATCCATGGGCAAACAAGAAGCGCGCGCCACGGCGGGGCGCAAGCTCGAATTGCGCCTTGACCCCCCCCGGCGCAGCGCCTAATCACGCGGCCCATGGCGCGGTAGCTCAGCTGGTTAGAGCGCTCGACTCATAATCGAGAGGTCGGGAGTTCAAGTCTCCCCCACGCCACCATGCCCTGCCATTTCAAAAGATGCATACGCGAGGCTGACTGCGGTCGGCTGCGGGCGTCGTGCGCCCCTGCTACCCTCTCACCCCAACCTGCTATTGACGCGGTCACGCATCGGCGGCACGCCAAACTGCTCTTTGTAAGCGCGGCTGAAATGCACCGAGCTCTGAAAGCCGCAAGCGGTTGCAATTTCTGGCATGGGTTTCGTCCCCCGAGTGACCATTTCGCGCGCTCGATCAAGCCGCAGCATGCGATAATACTGGTTGGGTGAGCGTCCGGTATAGAACTTGAACAATCGCTCGACCTGGCGCTGTGACATGCCGGTCTTGGCCGAAAGCTCGGGCACCGAAAGCGCTTTGTCGAGAGAGCCGCGCATCCGCGCGATGGCCGTCTCAAGGGCGGGGGGCAGCCCTTCGATGAGGGGTGACGCCGCGCCGCCAGTGACGCGCTGTGTGCCCTGTCGGGGTTCTTGGGCCAAAAGCGCATCGCGCACCTGGCGTGCGATTTCCGCGCCCTTTTGTTCGGCGATGATGCTCAGAGCAAAATCGGTCGCGGCGGCACCACCGACGCACGTGCGCGTCGCGCCAGCGGTTGTAAAGAGCCCGTCCGTGCGCGGCACGCTTGGAAAACGCGCTGCAAAATCAGAGGCATACCTGGGGTGTATCGCGGCTGATCCCTCCAGAAAGCCGCCATCCGCCAAGACATACGCGCCGCTTTCCAAGCCCAAAACGAGACCGTCTTGTCGTTGCCAGTATCTGAGATGCTTTGCCAGCGGTGCGCCGCAGGCGGCATTTGGCGCATCTGCTGTCGATACAACCACGATATCACTGCCGCTTTTCAAGGCATCGACATCAATAGTTTCGACTCTCGGCCCCTGTTTGCTGGCCACATCGCCCCCTGAGTCGGAGGTAAAGAAGATCGTGTAATCAGGATCGTCGCCCCCCGTATCAACCGCTTGAAATGCATCGGTAAAGCCAAGCGTGCCGGTAAGGTTGAAACCGGGGGAAACGTAGACGACGACATCCATGGATGAGCTCCTGATCTAGGCGAAATCAGTAATCTAGCCGTCTATAAAAGTCAATTTGCTGCGGTGCGGCGCATTTACGACCGCCCGGCACCACCTCCGATTGAAATAGCGACGTTTTTAGTCTGCACATAGTTGAGTAGCGCCTCTCGGCCCTTCTCTCGGCCATATCCTGATTGCCCATAGCCGCCAAAGGGCGTCTCCACGCCCCCCGCGAACCATTCGTTCACATAGATCTGCCCGGCGCGAAGCTGTTGCGCGTCGCGCATCGCTTGATCGAGATTTTGGGTAAACGTGCCGCCCACGAGGCCGTAGGGTGTCCCGTTGGCGATGGCCATGGCTTCCTCCGGCGTGCGAAATTTCATGACGCTGACGACCGGCCCGAAAATCTCTTCCTGAGCAACCTCCATATCCACCGTGACATCGGTCAAGACAGTGGGCTCCATGAAGCTGCCGGGGTTGTTGAGCGGGCGGCCCCCAGTGGCGATCTTTGCGCCTGCGGCCTGCGCGCCCGCCACGAGCCCGACAGCGCGGTCGCGCTGCTGGGTAGAGATCATCGCCCCCATATTCGCGCCAAATTCCGGCCGTTCGATGCCCGGCCCCACGGAGAGCGATTTTGCCATGGCGGTTATGTTTTCAACCACTTCGTCATGGCGATCCTCATGCACGATCACGCGGCTCATGGCCGAACAAACCTGCCCGGAATTAAAGTAGATGCCCCACCGCACATTGCCGGTGAACCCGTCGATATCGGCGTCCTTATGGACAATCGCGCCAGATTTACCGCCCAGTTCAAGAACACAGGGCGCAAGGATATCGGCCGCGGCCCGCGCGATTGTTTTGCCCGTGGCGACCGAGCCAGTGAAGACGATCTGGCGCACATCGGGGTGCGATGTGAGCGCCGCGCCCGCCTCATGCCCATAACCGCAGACAATATTGAGCGCACCGGGAGGGAAGCCCGCCGCCTCGGCGGCATGGGCGTAGATGTAGGAAGAGCACGGGCAGATCTCAGAGCTTTTGACGACGACCGTGTTACCGGTCGCCAAAGCCGCCGAGATCGATCGCGCGGCCATCTACACGGGATAATTCCAGGGGATGATCTGCGCCGAAACGCCATAGGGCTCAAAGGCGGTGAAATCATAGTATTTCTGCCCGAGTGGGATGGAGCGGCCTTCGACCGTATCGGCCTGATTGCCGTAATATTCAAAGTACCGCGCTGTCCCGCGGATTTCCTGCTTGGCTTCCCAAAGCGGCTTACCCTGTTCGAGGGTCAAAAGCTCTGCCACCTCATCGAGATGTTCGAGGATGTAGCGGCCCATGGCCTGCACCATCCGCCCGCGCTCAACCGGGCGCATCGCCGTGAGCGCGCCACTCTCATGGACCCGCTTCGCCGCCGCCACGGCTTTGGCGACATCGTCGGCGTTGGCCATTGCATGCTTTGCAAGATGCTCGCCGGTGCCCGGATTGACGACATCGATTCTACCCGCGCCGCCATCCACGAAACGCCCATCGATATAATTCTGATAATAGTCTTGCGCGGCCATGAAAGCCCCTCCCTCAGGCGTTGAAACGGGTAACGACATGGACACCACTGATTGCAAAGGCATCCATTTCTTCAAAGACGGCTTGAACGCCACCGAGGCCAATTCGGTCTACGATCAGAGGGGCAAGGTCAAGCCGCCCTGTCTCAACCATCGACAGGAGCGCGGGAAATTCTGAGGCCCCCAGCCCGCGCATCCCATGGATCGAAAGCTGGCGCGCATAGACGAGTTCAAGAAGCGGGAGCGGCGGTGTCGCATGTTTGCCGGTGGGCATGCCGATTTGAACCTGCCGCCCCAATTTCCGCAAGGAGCGGAGCGATGCTGCGAAGGTCGCGGAGATCCCTAATGCATCGAGAGAAACATGGGCACCGCCGCCGGTAAGGTCATGAATTTCGGCGTCATGATCGGGGTGCAACACATGCTCTGCGCCAAGCGCGCGGGCCATCTCTCTGGCCTGTGGATTGGGGTCGATCCCGATAGCGCGGCCGCCGAGCGCGCGGGTGATGAGAATGGCAGAGAGGCCCACGCCGCCGCAGCCATGCACCGCGACCCATTCACCCGGCCGCAGCGCGGCACGGTCGACCAAGGCGCGCCAGGCCGTTGTCACGCGACAGCCCATCGCGGCGGCCGTCTCGAAGGGAACTGTCTCGGGCAGGGCCACGGCGTTGAAATCAGCGGCGCGTATGGCGAGACGTTCGGCAAATGCACCCGGGCCATGGAAGCCGGGGCAATATTGCGTCGCGCAGATCGTCGGATGGCCGCTTTTGCAATCGTCGCAGACGCCGCAGCCCAGGATGAAAGGCGCGGTGATCCGCTCTCCGATGGCAACGCTGCATTCGGGCCCCGCCTCGATCACCGTTCCGGCGAATTCATGGCCCATGATGTGCGGAAGCGGCGTGGGGTCCGCGCCGGTCCAGCTGTGGTGATCGGAGCGGCACACGCCACAGGCCCCCACCTCGATGACGACACCATCCGGCGCGCAAACAGGATCAGGCCAATCCTCGACCGTGAGCGCGCCGCGCGGCGCTTCCATCACCAGGGCTTTCATGCGAAGCCGATATCGGCGGCAGTCTCGCGCGCCGCCTTGAGGAACGCGGCCGCGGTATCTTGATCAAGCAAGAGGCCGACGCCGTTCCATTGTATAAACATCCGCTGCCCGTCGCCGCGAAAGCCCGTTGTGCCGATTGCAATTTCTGCGCGATCTTCCAGACCCGCAGCATCATCGACGATCCGTTTGAGGAAAACCCGCGTTGCCATTTGCTCTCCCTTCGCTGAATGATCGACCATGGCCTTTAGGCTTGGCTAACCCTGAGCGACACGCGCCTAACATGGAAACGACAAAAAGGGGCCAGCGGTGGCGCAAGATATCCCCAAGACAATGCGAGCCGTGGTCCTTAAGCGCCATGGCGGGCTTGATGCGCTTGAATATGAGCCCGCCTGGCCTGTGCCCGAGCCGGGCCCGGGCGAGGCCCTGATCAAGGTGGCGGCGTGTGGGATGAACAATACCGATGTGAACACCAGGGCAGGCTGGTATTCAAAATCGGTCACTGAAGCGACGACGGGCGCCGCCTATGAGACGCTCGACAGCCGCCAAGACAACACCTGGGGCGGTGCGGGTGTCAGGTTTCCGCGCATTCAGGGCGCGGATGTCTGCGGGCATGTTGTGGCGCTGGGCGAAGGGGCGGACCGGGCGCTCCTCGGGCAGCGGGTCATCACGGATAACTGGCTGCGCGATTGGGAAGACCCGCTCAACCGCAACAAGACAGGCTATTACGGATCAGAGGCCGATGGCGGTTTCGCGGAATATACCGCAATCGATGCCCGCAATGTGGCCGCCGTGAAGAGCGATCTGAGTGATGCAGAGCTGGCGACATTTTCCTGCTCGTATTCGACAGCAGAAGGCATGATCGAACGCGCGCAGGTGACGCCGGAGGATGTTGTGCTTGTGACTGGCGCATCGGGCGGTGTGGGCGGGGCGCTTGTCCAACTCGCCAAAAGGCGCGGTGCGACGGTCGTGGCCCTTGCCAGCGAGGCAAAGCACGCCGACGTCGCAAGATGCCGGCCCGATGCGATCTTGCCACGCGCGCCAGAAGATCTTGGCGCCGCGCTCATGAGCGCCATCGGGCAAGATACGGTGTCGGTCGTCGCTGATATTGTCGCAGGCGACTATTTTCCAACGCTTATCGACGTTCTTGAGAGGGGCGGGCGCTATACGACATCAGGGGCGATCGCTGGCCCCATTGTCAGCCTCGATGTTCGATCGCTCTATCTCAAAGATCTGACATTCACCGGGTCAACGGTCATCCCGCCTGCGATCTTCAGCAACCTCGTGCGCTATATCGAAGCCGGAGACCTCATCCCGCTTGTCGCGGCAACCTACCCGCTCGAGCGCTTCCACGAAGCGCAACAGGCGTTCATAGACAAAAAGCACACGGGCAACATTGTCGTCGTGCCGTAAGGCTTGCGGCCTGTAAAAGCGCGCGATGTGTCTCGCCTTTGTGGCAGCGATCAAATGCAGGATGGCTTGCTTCAAAAACCATAGCAGTCGCGGCTCTGGGCCGGGGCCTCATCCTTCAAGGTCTGCTGCCAGTCGCAGCACCCGCCGCACTAAAAGCTGTCTTTTCGGCTGCGCAGCTCCGAGAAAACCGCCTCATCTGTTGCGTCCGTCATCCCGAGCGCGGCGCGCAAGGCTTTATCGCCGTAGCGCAAAAACGGGTTCGTGGCGAACTCGGCCGCCATGGTCGTCGGCAAAGTCGCCTTGCCCGCGGCTCGGAGCGCGTCAACCTCCTGGGCGCGCGCTTTGAGGGCCTCGTTCTCCGGGTCAACGCTCAGCGCGAAACGCGCATTCGCTTGCGTATATTCATGCCCGCCATAAACCCGCGTTTCAGGTGGCAGCCTGCGCAGTTTCTCCATGCTTTCATACATATCCAGATGCGTCCCTTCAAAGACCCGGCCGCACCCCATCGCGAAAAGCGTATCCCCGGTGAAGATCACGCCGTCATCGGGCAAATAATAGTTGATCATATCGTGCGTGTGGCCCGGCGTATGCCAGGCGGCGACGCGGGTTTCACCCAGGTGAAACTCATCTCCGTCGGTGAGGCGGCGATCAAAAGCGAAGCTGAGCCCGCCTTTGAAAGTGGGCCCTGTGACGCTGCACCCCGTCGCATCGCGCACCGCGTCGAGCCCATCGGTATGGTCGTGATGCCAATGGGTGATCCAAAGCTCGTCAAGCTCCCAGCCGGTCGCATCAAGCGCGTCAAAGACCGCTCCCGCAGCGCCCGCATCCACGCAAGCCGTTCGACCGCTCGCCGTGTCGCGCACGAGCACGCCATAATTATCCGACAGATACGGAAACTGATGGAACTGGGTTGCCATGGACGCGCCTCGCTTTGAATGACATTCACCTAAGCGGATCTGGCGCGGACGTCGAGGAGGCTCCCATGGGCAAGGCTTGGGAATTTTGGATCGATCGGGGGGGCACGTTCACCGATATCGTCGCCAAGCACCCTGACGGGCACTTGGTGACCCACAAGCTTTTGTCCGAAAACCCTGAGCGCTACGAGGACGCGGCTGTGCAGGGGGTCTTCGATCTCTTGGGGCGCGATCATCTGGAACCCGGTGATATCAGCTCTGTTAAGATGGGCACGACTGTCGCGACAAACGCGCTCCTCGAACGCAAGGGCGACCGCGTCGTGCTGCTGATCACGCAAGGGTTTGGCGATCTTCTGCGGATCGGGTATCAGACCCGCCCCGCGCTTTTCGATCTCAAGATCACCCGGCCCGATCTTCTTTACGAGCGGGTAGAAGAGATCCCCGAGCGGCTCGATGCGGAAGGCCAGATCATCCGCGCGCTGGATCTTGAGGCGGCGCGCGCGGCTTTGCAGCGGGCCTATGAGAGCGGGGTTCGCGCCGCGGCTATCGCGCTCATGCATGCCCATGTCAGGCCAGACCATGAACGCGCCATCGCAGAGATCGCGCGCGAGATCGGGTTCACGCAGATCAGCCAAAGTCATGAGGTCTCACGCCTGGCCAAGCTCGTGGGGCGCGGCGATACAACGGTCGTCGATGCCTATCTCTCGCCGCGGTTGCGCAGATATGTCGACCAAGTCGCGGATGCGCTCGATCTAGGCCGCGCGACGCAGGCCTTGCTCTTCATGCAATCGAATGGCGGGCTCGCGGATGCCGGTCAGTTCCAGGGCAAGGACGCGATATTGAGCGGCCCCGCGGGCGGGATTGTCGGCATGGTGGAGACCGGGCGCGCTGCCGGGTTCGAAAGGCTCATCGGCTTTGACATGGGCGGAACCTCAACCGATGTCAGCCACTTCGCGGGCACGTATGAACGCACCTTCGAGACCGAGGTTGCCGGTGTGCGCATGCGCGCGCCGATGATGGATATTCATACCGTGGCGGCGGGGGGCGGATCGATTTGCAGCTTTCGTGATGGGCGTTTCCAAGTTGGGCCAGAGAGCGCGGGCGCAGATCCGGGGCCTGCCGCCTATCGCAGGGGCGGGCCCCTTACGGTGACCGATTGCAATGTCATGCTCGGCAAATTGCAGCCCGATCACTTCCCGGCGGTGTTCGGCCCGGGCGGCGATGCGCCGCTTGATGTGGCGGCCGTCGAGGCGCGCTTTGCGCGCCTTGCCGACGAAGTCGGCATGGAAAAGGAAGAGATCGCAGAAGGATTTCTCAAAATCGCGGTCGATAACATGGCTAACGCCATCAAGAAGATCAGCGTTGAGCGCGGGCATGATGTCTCCGATTACACGCTTCAATGCTTCGGTGGCGCGGGCGGGCAACATGCCTGCCTCGTGGCCGAGGCGCTGGGGATGTCGCGCGTGCTCATTCATCCCTTCGCGGGCGTCCTTTCCGCCTATGGCATGGGGTTGGCAGATATCCGCGCGATCCGAGAGGCTCAGCTTGACCGAAAAATGGCGGAAAGCATAGAGTTCGCGGCGCAAAAAGTTTCAGAACTGGGCGAGTCGGCAAAGCAGGACGTCAAAGCGCAAGGCGCGCGAGACGTCACCTTAGAGGCACGCGCGCATCTGCGCTATGAAGGGTCTCATCAATCGCTAGAAGTTCCCTTCACTGAAATGAACGCGATGAAAGACGCGTTTGAAGATGCCCACAGCGCCAGATTTGGGTTTATCTCGCCCGAGCGCGCGCTCGAGTTCGAGATGATCGCCGTCGAGGCCATCGGTGCCACGGGCGAGGCCCCTAGCGCCGTGACTGTGAGCGGCGAGGGCGCGCCACTGGCCGAGGTCGAGCTTTATCTCGGCGGGGCGTGTCGCGTCCCGCTCTTTGACCGCGCGACGCTCGGCGCGACCGCGCGCATCGCAGGGCCTGCGATCATCAAGGAAGCCACTGGCACCAACATGGTCGAACCGGGCTGGGCAGCACGGCTCGATGCGGCGGGTAACCTCCTTCTGGAGCGGGGATCTGAAGCGGCACAGCAGGCTGGCACAGGCATAGAGGCCAACCCGGTCATGCTCGAAGTGATGTCAAATCTCTTCATGTCGGTAGCAGATCAGATGGGCGCGACGCTCGCGAACACGTCATGGTCGGTCAACATCAAGGAACGGTTTGACTTTAGCTGCGCCATTTTCGATCGCGCGGGCGATCTGGTGGCCAATGCACCCCATGTGCCGGTGCATCTCGGCTCGATGTCTGCCGCGATCAAGGTGGTGAAAGACGCCTGGCCCGATGTGGCTGAAGGTGATGCCTTCATGCTCAACGCGCCCCATAATGGCGGAACCCATTTGCCGGATGTGACCGTGGTCACCCCGGTTTTCGTGGAGGGCGCGCCGGCCTTCTGGCTTGGTTCGCGGGGCCATCACGCCGATATCGGAGGTCGCACGCCGGGCTCTGCGCCCCCCGATAGCCGCGAAATAAGTGAAGAAGGCGTCGTTATTGATAATATGCGCCTCGTCTCGTGCGGGCGGTTTCTGGAGGCGGAGGCGCGCGCCGTCCTCGCTTCGGGCCGGTATCCCTGCCGCAATGTCGAACAGAACATAGCCGATCTGAAAGCGCAGATCGCCGCCAATGAGACGGGGAGACGCGAACTCTTAAAGCTCGTTGCGCGGCACGGGGCGGGCACCGTCGAAGCCTATATGGGGCATGTCCAGCGCAATGCCGAAGCCGTGGTTCGCGAGGCGATTTCGGCCTTGTCGGATGGCGCGTTCGAATATCGGATGGATACCGGCCAAATGATCCGAGTGTCGCTCAAGATCGACCGAGCAAGGCACGCCGCGACGGTTGATTTCACAGGCACGTCAGGCCAGCATGCGCTGAACTACAACGCTCCGCTCGCGGTGACGCGGGCCGTTGTGCTCTATTGCTTTCGAACGCTGGTGGGCAAGAATATCCCGCTCAATGAAGGCTGCCTGCGGCCCATCGAGATCGTGGTGCCAGAGGCGAGCATGCTCAACCCCGCCCCGGGCGCTGCGGTGATCGCGGGCAACACCGAGGTGAGCCAGGCCGCCTGCAATGCGCTCTTTGGGGCGCTTGGCGTGATCGCGGGCTCCCAGGCCACGATGAACAATTTCGTCTGGGGCAATGATGCGTTTCAGAATTATGAGACGATCTGCGGCGGGACGGGGGCCGGCCCGGGCTTTGATGGTTGTGACGCCGTCCAGACGCACATGACCAACACGCTGGCCACCGACCCCGAGATCCTGGAAAAGCGCTTCCCCGTGCGGCTCGAGGAATGGCGCATTCGCGCGGGCTCTGGCGGCGCGGGGCGTTGGCGCGGCGGCGCGGGCTGCCTGCGTCGGTTGAGATTTCTGGCGCCTGTGACCGTGACCACGCTTTGCGGGCATCGCGTGATCGCGCCATTTGGCGCGGCAGGGGGCGCGCCCGGGGCGACAGGGCGCAATTGGGCCGAGCTCCCCGATGGTCGGGTTATCGCGCAAGCCGGCAATGACGAGATCGATCTCCCCGAGGGGAGCGTCTATGGCATGGAAACGCCGGGCGGCGGCGGTTGGGGCACGCCCTAAATCGATTGCAGGCCTTTTTCGAGGCTCGCGAGGATATGCGTGACATCTTCCTTGGTGAGTGTGAGGGCGGGAGACATCATCACGTTATTGCCCGAGACGCGCACCATCGTGCCCGCGGCGTAGATGCTCTTGCCCAGACGCTTCATCGCCCCGTCGTCGAGCGGGGTCTTACGGGCGCGGTCGCTCACAAGCTCGATCGCGGTCATGAGCCCGTGGCCGCCGCGGACGTCACCGATGGTGTCGAAGTTCTCTTTAAGTCGGGTCACCCCCTCGAAAAGCTGCGCCCCTCGCTCGTGCGCATTGGTTTTCACGTTGAGACGCCGCGTTTCTTCAAGGCAGGCGATCACCGCCGCCGCCCCGACGGGATGGGCTGAATAAGTATAGCCATGGTAGATCGCCGCCTCGCCGCTTTGATGGCTCTCGAAGGTATCGGCCACGCGCGCGCCGATCAGGCACGCCCCCACCGGGAAGTAGGCCGATGTGATGCCTTTGGCGGTACACATCAGATCGGGCTTCACGCCCCAGTGGCGCGACCCTGACCAATCGCCGGTGCGCCCGAACCCTGTGATAACTTCATCGGCAATGAGCAAGATCCCGTGGCGCGCGCAAATCTCGGCCATCAGCCCCATGAAGCTGGGATCAGGGACAATAACACCGCCTGCCCCTTGGATGGGCTCCATGATAAAGGCCGCGATCGTCTGCGGCCCTTGAAAGGCGATCTCCTCCTCGAAGGCGGCGGCGATGTTTTGAGCGAGCTTCGCGGGGTCCGTTTCGTTGAACTGATTGCGATAGGGATAGGGCGATGGCAGATGAAAACATCCGGGAAGGAGCGGTTCATAGGCGGTGCGGAAGCGGTTATTCCCATTGACACTCGCGCCGCCAAAATGGGTCCCGTGGTAGCCTTTCTTCAGGCTGATGAACTTTGTTCGGCTCGGCTCGCCGCGCAGCCGGTGATATTGCCGGGCAAGGCGCAGCGCGGTTTCGACGCTGTCAGAGCCGCCGGATGTGAAGAAGGCGCGGACCATGCCATCTTCTCTGAAGAACTCGCAGACGGCATGGGCGGCTTCGATCGCGGGGCCGTTCGTTGTGCCGGCGAATGCCGAATAATAGGGGAGCTTTTCGAGCTGGGCCGCGATGGCCGCTTTGATCTTCTGGTTCGAATAGCCCAAATTCGCGCACCAGAGCCCGCCCACTGCATCTAGAGCCCGATGCCCGTCGATATCGGTGATCGTCACACCCTCGGCGCTCTCGATAATCGTGGGCGCGTTTGATTGCATATCGCCGGGATGCGCCATCGGATGCCAGAGCTGCTGCGCATTCTGCGATTTCAGGAAAGCCTCATCGCGCATCGCGACACTCCTCGGTTGAACATGCGGCTTGGGCGCAGGGCCGGCACCCAAGCATCGCCCTAAAGGGAGCCTCGCAGATCAATGAGAGACGATAAAGGGCGTATCAAACCAGTGTTCCTCAAGGTTTTTGCCTTCTCCGATCCGGTCAATGACCGCGAAGAGCCCGGGCGGATGAAGCGGCGAAAGCACGCCGTGCCAAACGCCGCGCAAAAAGTTCACGGCCTGCCCCTTTTCGGTGAGAAAGGCGCGCGGCGCGTCTGGCTTGCCGTCCGCATCTTCCGCCACCACGATCAGGAAGCGGGCTTGTGACATCGGGATAAAGCACTGGCTGCCCAGTGGGTGTCGCTCCATCATATCGAGCGTAAAGGGCAGCGTCCGCGGGAGCGAGTCAAAGAGGCTGATCCCAGCGCGCCCGTCTGGCCCGAAATCAAGCCGCGCGCGATCATGAAAGCGCTCGCACAGGCCCCGATTGATTACCATATCCGCAGATCCACGCGCCTCGATGACATCTCCGAAGGGAGCAAATGCATCGGCGGTGAGGGGGGCTATCTGGATCATGGCAGCGTGAGCGCGGGGTGGCGATTGACGTCTTTGTAGAGAAGATAGCGAAACTGCCGGTCGCCAGCGGCATAACAGGCCTGCGGGCAAAACGCGCGGAGCCAGAGAAAATCGCCTTCCTCCACTTCGACCCAATCTTCATTGAGATAGTAAACGCCGCGCCCCTGGAGGATGTAGATGCCATGCTCCATCACATGCGTTTCCGCGAAAGGGATGATCCCGCCGGGCTCGAAATTGACGATGTTGACATGCATGTCATGGGACATGTCGCCAGGGTCAACGAAGCGCGTCGTTGTCCAGATATTACCATGGCCGTGCATCTGCGTGGGCGTGACATCATCGTCATGGGTGACAAAGCTCTGCGGCGGGGTGACCCCTTCAGCGGGGACGTAGCGCTTGCGCACCCAGATGAAGTTGGATTTCTCATCATGGCGGTTCAGGATGCGCCAGTTGTCGCCTGGCGCGATATAGGCATAGCCGCCCGGATCAAGGCGGTGACTTTGCGCGTTGATCTCCAGCTCGATATCGCCGCGCAGCATGAAGATCACGGCCTCGGCCCCGGCATCGGGCTCCGGGCGGTCGGAGAGGCCGCCTGGAATGAGCTCAACGACGTATTGGGCGAAAGTCTCTGCGAAGCCGCTCAGCGGCCGCGCCAAAACCCACGCCCGCGCGCCGACCCATCCGGGCAGAAACGAGGCAACGATGTCAGACATCACACCGCGCGGGATGACCGCGTAAGCCTGGGTGAAGACCGATCGGTCATGCGCGCGGGTCTTGGGGTTGGGCAACCCGCCGCGTGGCGCATGGTAGGTTTTGGCGCTCATAGCATGTCCTTTAGACGCAGCTCCGCGATCCGCTCCACCTGGCGGCAGGCTTCGTTGAATTCGCGGGCGCTGTCGTTGGCGAGCCGCGCTTCAAAGGCGCGCAGAATGCTTGCCTTGCTGTGGTCGCGCACGGCGATGATGAAGGGAAACCCATGCTTGGCGATGTAGGCGCTATTGAGCGCAGTGAAAGAGGCACGCTCCTCGTCGGTGAGCGCATCAAGCCCTGCGCTGGCCTGCTCCGAGGTGCTTTCGGCGGTCAGCCGTTTCGCGGCGGCGAGTTTTCCAGCGAGATCGGGGTGCGCGCGCAAAACGGCGAGCCGTTCTTCTTGCGTGGCTGTTCGAAAGATGCGCGTGAGGGCGCTATGAAGGCCCGTGGCGCTTTCATGGGCGGGCCCAAGCTCAAGCGCGTGGGCGCGCGCGGCAATCCAGGGAGAATGTTCAAAGATGCCGCCGAAGCGCGCCACAAAATCAGCCTCATCGAGCGCTGTCGCAGTCCCGGCCTCCGCGCCGGGACCTCTTCGTCCACTTGCCGGAAACCTTTCTTTCCAGTGCTCCGCGATCTCGAGCCGCGTGGGAAACCAGACCCCTTCATGCCCCTGCGCATGGGCAATGAAACGCTTGAGCGCTTGAATACGGCCCGGCCGGCCAATCAGGCGGCAATGGAGCCCGATCGACATCATCTTGGGTTGGCCCGCGCGGCCTTCTTCATAGAGGCAGTCGAAGCTGTCGCGCAGATAATCTTCAAACTGCGTGCCCGCGTTAAAGCCCTGTGGCGTTGCGAAGCGCATGTCATTGGCATCAAGCGCGTAGGGCACGACAAGCTGATCGCGGGCACCGTATTTCACCCAATAGGGCAGGTCATCGGCGTAGCTGTCAGCGGAATAGGAAAATCCGCCCTCCTCGGCCACGAGGCGCTCGGTCTGCGTTGAGCAGCGCCCGGTATACCAGCCGCGCGGGCGGCTGCCAGTGAGCGCGCGGTGCAGCGCGATCGCTTCGTCCATATGCGCGCGTTCATCGGCTTCGCTGAAATCCTTGTATTCGATCCATTTGAGACCGTGGCTCGCCATCTCCCATCCCGCATCAACCATCGCGCGCACCTGCTCGGTTGACCGCGCGAGCGCGCTGGCGACGCCATAGACGGTGGGTTTGATCGCGCTCTCGGTGAACAGGCGGTAGAGCCGCCAGAACCCGGCGCGCGCGCCGTATTCATAGATGCTTTCCATGTTCCAGTGCCGCTGCCCCGGCCAAGGGGCCGCGCCAACGATCTCGCTCAGAAAGGCTTCCGAGGCGGCATCGCCATGGAGGATGTTGTTTTCTCCGCCTTCTTCATAATTGACCACGAATTGAACCGCGATGCGCGCGCCTCCGGGCCAAGCGGGGTTTGGCGGCGTTGCGCCATAACCGGCCATGTCGCGCGGGTAGCGGGGCGGCCCTTGTGCCATCGTAACTCCTGTGATGATGTTCAGGAAAAGATCAAATTCAGCGGCAAAAGGAAAGAGCAAGCGATGCCAGAGGGCTATCTGACAACCCATGTCCTGGATACGGCGCGTGGATGCCCTGCCGAGGGCGTAAGGATTGAGCTTTTCCGGCTCGAAGGCGGTGCGCGCGAACAGATCGCCGAGGCATTGACCAACGCGGATGGCCGCACAGATGGCCCGATCCTTGCGCATGGCGCCTTCAGGCCCGGCACCTACGAGCTTTTATTTCATGCCGGCGCTTATCTGCGCAGCACGGGCCTTGCAGAGCACACGCCGCTCTTTCTCGATGAAATCCCGATCCGCTTTGGGATGGCAGAGGATGACCATTACCATGTCCCCCTTCTTTTGAGCCCTTTCGGCATGAGCACTTATCGGGGCAGCTAGCGGGGGCCTGACGCTCAGGCGAAAGGCCCGCCTTCGATGTTGGAGGCGATGCCGTTGATGATGGTCTCGCCTGTCTCGGTTCTGAGTTCGGCATACCATGCATCGGTGACGGCCGGGTCCGCGCCATGGGTCACGGCCCCGCGCGCGCGGGCCTTGAGCACGAGATCAGCGCAACGCGGCGCGCGCAATTGCGCAAATCGCTTGCCGATCATGTCAGGCGGGCCGTCATGGGCGGCAAAACACTGCGCCAGCACGACGGCATCTTCCATGGCCATGCAAGCCCCTTGACCCAGATCGGGGCTGGTATTGTGGGCGGCATCGCCCAGAATAACGACCCGCCCGCGCGACCATTCGTCGAACGGGTCAACGTCATGGATTTCAACGCGATTGGTTTTTTCGGCATCGATGGCATCGATGAGCGTCTGGACAGGCGCGGCCCAGCCCTCGAAATGCGCGCGCAGATCGCGTTTGTAGGCGGCCCTGTCGTTGGGCAGCCCCGCTTTGATGGGCACGTCAAAGAAAAAGTAAAAGCGCCCGCCGCCCACTGGCATCACCGAGGCGCGCTTGCCTTGGGCGACGTAGGTTGTCCAGGCATCAAGCGGCGCGATGCTTTCATCGGCGCTCACAAGGCCATTCCAGTTGACATAGCCCGAATAGCTGCGCTCGGTGGGCGTGGCACGAACATAGTCGCGCACGGTTGAACGCGCGCCATCCGCGCCAATCAGAAAGTCGCCTTCCGCGCTTGAGCCGTCCGAGAACACGGCGCGCACGCCGCCTTCGGTTTCGCTGACTTGGGTGAGTTCCTTGCCCAGATGAATGTCGTCGCGCCCGAATTCGTCCGAGAGCATCTCCTGTAGCTCCGCGCGCGCGACAGGGTAAGGGCGCTGGCCCACGCGCTCCATCAGTGGCAGGAGGCTGAAGGCGGTCATGATCTCGCCGCTTGCCCCTTCGCGATATGACATCGCATCCATTTGCCCGCCAAGCGCCTTAACCTGCGCGCCAAGGCCCAGATAATTGAGGCATTTGATCCCGTTCGACCAGACGCTGAGCGCCGCGCCAACGGGCCGGATCTCTGTCACACGTTCATAGATCACGGGCTCATGCCCATGGCGCTTGAGGGCGAGGCCCGCCGTCAGCCCGCCGATGCCTGATCCTATGATGATGACTTTCATGATCGCCTCCAGTGCCGCGAGCCTCAGATATCGAAGCGACGGCTGGGCGAAGCAAGGGCTCGCGCGCCCGGGTGAGCGGATTGTTCGCAGCGCCGCCAGCGCGAGAGGCCGCTTTCGCCTAGTATTGCGGCGGCCTCACCGCGAAAAGCGCCAGCGCGTGATCTGGTGGAACCGCGCGCCCGCGCTGTATTCAATGGAGGGAAAAGCGCTGTGGCGCGCGGCTCCGGGCCAGCGCTGCGCTTCAAGCGCGACCCCGGCATATCGACGATAGGGCGCGCCGTGATGCGTGCGGTGGGGGCCGCCGTCGATTGTCCCGCAATCATAGACCTGGAGCCCCGGCGCCGTGCTTTCCATGGACATTTCAATGCCCTCGCGCCCCCGCAGGCGCGCCACTTCGTGGAGCGCGCGATCTCCCTCGCAAAAGCAGTAATTGAGATCAAAGAACTCGCTCTCGCCGCCGCTGAGCATGCGGCCTGCGCGCGCGTCAAAGGGCGTGCCCGCAACATCGAGGATCGTTCCCGTCGGCATCAGATCATCGCCCGCTTCGACATACCGCCCCGCGGGTATCGTGATCCCATGGCCCGCGAAACCGGGCGTGCTGTCCAGAGCCCAATAGGAATGATTTGCAAGCGAAAGGAGTGTGGGCGCATCACTCGAAGCGGTGACCTCGAGTGTCAATGCGTTGGCCTTGACCGTATAGATGGCGCGAAACCAGCGATTGCCTGGAAAGCCGCCCAAGCCATCGGGCAAGGTTAGCTCGAGTGTTGCCGAGCGTGGCGACTGCTCCGTCAAGCGCCAGACCTGCTCATGGGTGCCGCCCCCGCCTGAATGGAGCGTGTGCTTGCCTTCGAAATTCGCTTCAAACCTGTGCTCTTGCCCCGCGATCCGCGCCGCCGCGCCGTGGATCCGGTTGACAACCGGCCCCATGAGCGCGCCGAACGAGGCGAGAGGCCCTTCATAGGCTGCGATGTCCGGCGCGCCGAGCGTCAGGGGATGGGCAACGCCCTCGAGCCGCACATCATTGAGGACCGCGCCAAAAGTCAGAACGCGCACGCGCAGTGCCTCCGATCCTATGTCGATCGCGTGGACGTCCTCGCCGCTGCCGGTCACGCCGAAAAAATCGCTCATAGTGCCCCCCAAAGAACGTCGGCGGCAGCGATGGTCTTGCCCGCGAAGCTGATCTCTTCGGTCCCGTAATTGAACCAGAATTCATGCGTGGCGGTTCTGCGTCTGCGCAGCGCTTCGGGCAGCGCCAGCGGCGCAAGGCCCGCAAGCGTCGCCATGCGCCGCGTGATGCGAATAAGCGCCTGTGCGTCCGGCCACCCGGCGAGATAATGCATGTTGCCCACGCCGACCATCGCCGGGCGACCATCCGAGGTCAGCTCCAGCGCCTCCGCGCCGCCTTCAAGATGTTCAAACCACTTCCAGATCGCCCCGCCATCCTGAAGCGCGATGGGGTGGTTCGGGGGCAAGCTTTCAAGATGGGTGACCTTGGCATCAAGCCCCGGGATCGCGGGGCCCAGAGGCAAGGCGATACTGAGCTCGGGGTCTTTGAGAGCGGCCCTCGGCCCAAGCACGACTTGCGCGCCCGACCCCGAGAGAGCCGCCATCAACGCCTTATCGACATGGCAAAGGCCCGGCGCGAAGATCAGGGCATAGCCCGAGTAATCATTGCGCCCTGGCGGCAGGATATCGATGTCGAGCCCCGAGGCCCGGAGGGCCCGGTAGACCTCATAAACGAGATGAAAATAGTCAAAATCGCGGCCCTGGGGCTGCGCCTCCCAGGCAAAGGCGCTTTCATAATCGAAGATGAGCGCGGCCTGGGCCGCGCCCGTGCCCGCCTCTGGCATTGTCGTAAGCTCGGCGGCGACTTGCGCCACCTCCGCAAGCCCGGGTGCCGCGCCATTATCGGGCCGCTTGAGCCCCGCATGCTGCTGCTCTTGAGCGAATGGCGCTTGCCGCCACCGGAAATATGAGACGGTCTCGGCCCCGTGCGCGAAAGCCTCCCACGCCCAGAGCCTGAGCATGCCGGGCAGCGGTGCGGGGTTCCAGGGTGCCCAGTTCACCGGGCCCGGTTGCTGCTCCATCACCCACCACCGGCCCTCTGCTGCGTCAAGCTTGTCGCGCAGCGCGCCGCAGCTTCGATAAAGGTCGTGGTGAAAGGCCTGAAAATCAGGGTCGCCCTGACGCAGGTAGCGATCTTTGAAGGCCTGATCTGCCTCGTTGCGATCCATCAGAAAACCGAGCGGATAGCTATCCCAACTGGCGATATCGAGATCGCGCGAGACCGCATAATGATCAAAGCTCGTGATGCGGCCCATGAAATTATGCATCAAGGGCGCGTCGGAATATGCGCGAATAGCGTCGCATTGCGCTCTGTTGAAGAGCGCCACCTGATCTGACGAGAAGCGACGAAAGGCCAGAACATGGGCCGGGTTCGGCTCTGTCACGGTGAGATTGGGCAGGTCAATTTCGCTGAAGTCGGCGTAGTCCATCGACCAGAATACATTCCCCCAGGCGCGGTTGAGGGCGTCAGTGCTTTGATAGCGCTGGGCCAGCCAATCATGAAAGGCCGCGCGCGCGCTGGGCGAATAACTGAGCGCGGTATCGTGGCAATCATATTCATTGTCGATCTGCCAAGCGGCGATGTGCGGGTTTTTCCCGTAGCGCGCGCTCAGGACCGAAGCGATGCGGCGCGCTTCATCGCGATAGCCCGCATGCGAAAAGCAGTAGTGCCGCCGAGAGCCAAAGCCCCGGGGGCGCCCTTCGCGATCATGGGCGAGCATGTCGGGGTGTTTTGCCAACA
>JBCCTH010000006.1:0-28157 GCA_039198835.1 Pseudomonadota bacterium
CGCGGCTTTTTTCATTTCAAATTCGGGATCAGGCGTTAGCCGTTTCTATCCCATAGTTTGAGCTCGGTGCGGTTCTCCGCATACCAGCGCTTGGCGCTATTAAGGAGCGGACCTCCGTTATCGATTGTCCAGCGCGTCAATGGATCGATTTCCATCGCGCGAGACAAAAGCACTACGGCCTGGGTGCCGCCTGCGAGGCGTGCGACGCGGTTCTCATAATCGATGGGCCCAATGACTTCGTGGGTCACGGCCTTGAAGCCGACAAACAAGACGACGGCGAGGAGCCAGAATTTCACCAACCGGAAAAAACCAAAGCGGCGCGGTTGGACAACCATGAGGCCGTCAGGCCTCATCATGACGACCTTTCCGCGATCAAGCTTGCGGTGCTTGCGCTCGATATAGGAAAGCCGTTTGTCAAAAGGACGGTACGGATTACGCATTTTCGGCAGCCTCTAAAGCCGCCCCCACAAACACAAAATCCCGGTGAAATGTGGCAGGAATGGGGCAAATACGGCGAATTCGCCGCAAATCCCCTGAAAATGGGGCTTAAACCGAAAGTGTCAGGGAAACCCAGTCAACAATCTCCTGCTTATGGGAAAGATTAAATCCGTGACGTGCATAAACCTCGCACACCTCATCGGCCTGGTGGGTCAAAATGCCTGAAAGAATCAGGTTTGCGCCCGGGGCGGCGTTGCGTGCCATGTCGGGTGCAAGGGCAATGAGCGGCGCTTTTAATATGTTTGCGAAGATAAGATCGTAGGGGGCGGCTTCGGCGATGGCCGGTGCATCGAAGCCTTGGGCGGCAAAACACGATACGCGCTCTGTGAGCCCGTTGACTGCCAAGTTAGCTTGGGCTACTTCGACCGCCACGGGATCGATATCTGTGGCGGTGACGCGGGCGTTGAGGACGCGCGCGGCGGCCATGGCCAAGACAGCCGTGCCGCACCCGACATCAATGACGTTTTCAAAGCGCGCGCCTGCGCTCAGAAGCCGCTCAAACGCTTCCAGGCAGCCTTTGGTCGTTCCGTGATGACCGGTGCCAAAAGCCATGGCCGCCTCGATCAGGAGCGGCTCGGCCTCCTGGGGGACTTTATCGGCATCATGGGACCCATAAACAAAGAAGCGGCCCGCGCGCACCGGCGCGAGCTCACGGCGGACCTTGGCGACCCAATCGATATCGGGCATCTCAGAAATCGCAAAGGGCTTCGCCCCGAAGGCCGCCGCGAGGATATCGAGGCTCACCGGGTCGGGGGCTTCCACGAAATAAGCGCCCACTTCCCAGAGCCCGCTGACGTCTTCCACTTCAAAGACACCGATGCCCGTGGGCTCGGGGCGCGCGCGTTCAAGCGCTTCGCCCAGAGCCGCCGCCTGAGTGGCATCGGCCAGAGTTGTGAGAGCTGTGTAGGTGGGCATGGGCGCACATTCCTTGAGGTCCGCGCCTGCTAGCCCTTTGACGCCTCAGGTTCCAGCGTTGAGTGCGGGGCCCACCGGACAGGTCACGCCTGTCCCGCCGATCCCGCAATAGCCGTTTGGGTTCTTGGCCAGATATTGCTGATGATAGTCTTCGGCGAAGTAGAATGCGGGCGCTTCGACGATCTCGGTCGTGATCGGGCCATAGCCTGACGCATCGAGGCGCGGCGCGAAGCGCGCGCGCGTGGCCTCGGCCGCTTCGCGTTGCGCTTCAGAATAAACGTAGATGCCCGATCGATATTGCGTGCCCCGGTCATTGCCCTGTCGCATCCCTTGGGTTGGGTCATGGCCTTCCCAAAACACCTTCAAGAGCGCTTCATAGGAAATGACCGCCGGATCAAAGATCACGCGGACGACCTCGTTATGGCCGGTTTTGCCGCTGCATACCTCTTCATAGGTGGCGTTGGGCGTGAACCCGCCCGCGTAGCCCACCATGGTCAGATAGACGCCCTCAAGCCCCCAGAACATGCGTTCCACGCCCCAAAAGCAGCCCATGCCAAACATCGCCTCTTCCATGCCCTCGGGCACGGGCGCTTTAAGCGCATGGCCTGAAATGTAATGCTCGCGGGCGGTGGGGATCGCGACATCACGCCCTTTGAGCGCCTCACCCTCGGGCACCATCTCCATTTTCTTCATCATCAGGCCAAACATCATGCTCTCCTTACGCAGGTTACCTGAGATATAGGGCGCGCGCCGCCGCGCATCAAAGCGCTCACACGCCCCCGTGACACCCAAGCGGCCCCATCGCGCGCCCTACTGGGCCGGAAGCGCGCGAGGCACGAAGATGGTTTCATTGCCCGGAGCGGGATGGCGCGGAATGAGCAATGACAAGGAAAGCGAGACAAGCGCCATGAGCGCGGCCAGTAAAAAGACGGCCTCGGGCGCGGCGAGCCACATCAGACCCAAGGCCACCGGCAGAAAGACCGCCGCGATATGATTGATCGTGAACGACACAGCCGCCGTGGGCGCGATATCGCCGGGATCGGCGATTTTCTGAAAATACGTCTTTTTCGCGAGCGCCAGGCCGAAAAAGATATGATCGACGACATATAAAAACGCCGCCACCGCCACGCCCCAACTGAAATAGTAAAGACCGCCATACGCGAGGAAGACGAGCACGAGACCGGCATATTCAAAGCTGAGCGTGTTACGCTCGCCGAAATAGCCAACGGCTTTGCCCAGAAGTGGCGCAACGCACATGTTGATGACGAGGTTGATCAGATAAAGCGCCGTGATCTCATGGACCTGAAAGCCGAATTTTTCGACCATCATGAAGCCCGCGAAGACCACAAAGATCTGACGGCGCGCGCCCGCCATGAATTCGAGCGCATAAAAGAGCCAGTATCTGCGGCGCAGGACCATCTTTTTGAGTTGCGGCGTGGGTGCCTCAATCTGCGGGAACGCAAGGAAGCAATATATCGCGATGGCAACGCTCAGGCCCCCGGCGGCCATGTAGACGGTGCTGTAATCAAGCTCGAAGGCCCGCCAGGTCAGCACGATGAGCCCATAGGCCACGAGCGTCGCCGCTGAGCCCGCCGCCATAAGCCAGCCAAGCACCTGAGGCGCGCGGCCTTTTTCGAGCCATTGGAGCTGGAGCGATTGATTGGCCGTCTCATAATAGTGAAAGCCGATGGAGCTGAGCAGGGTGATCGCCAGAATGCCGCCCATCGTCGGGAAATAGGCTGTGAGCGCGGTCGAGACACCAAGGAGGACCAGCATCGAGAGCGCCAGCACCTGCTCGCGCACAAAAAGGATGATCGCGATCACGACCACGGCGAGGAGACCGGGGATTTCGCGCACCGTGTGCAAGAGCCCGATATCCGACCCATCAAAATCGGCCACCTCGACGACGAAATTGTTCAAAAGCGCAGACCAGACTGAAAACGAGAGCGGCATGGCGATGGCCATGAGCAACAACAGCGCTTCTGGTCGGCGCGCTATTGGCCCGGCGCGGGCGTCTGAAAGAGGTTGGAGGCGCATGGGTTTCGCTTATGCGGTTCTTGCAGGCGAAGAAAGCGCGCTGGCGCACAAAGCTGTCTCGCATGTCAGGCTTTGATTGGCGCACGCCCGGCAATTGAGCAAACGCTGCCGCGCCCGCGCGGGGTGTCAAAAAAAAGCGCCCGCTCGCTTTTGTGGCAGCCGTTGCGAGGGCCCCGTTTAGGGGCGTGGCGGTGCGGCTAGGGAATAGCGCCCCAGCGGCGGGAGGCTGAGGTAAGCGCGGGCGGTGGAACACTGCTTTGCGTGGCCATTCACCTGCAACTTGCAAGGGAAAGACCCGCCACCGAGCGCGGGCCGCCCGATCACCCCAGCACGCCCCCGGGCGCGCCGATGGCATGTTGGCGCAGCACGTCCAGGGGGACGACCTCAAGCGCGCGCTTATGGGTCGCTTCGAGCCGAACCTGCGGCGCGCATCCTTCTTCATGGGCTTGCAAGAAGCGCCCCGCGCAAAGGCACCAGGCATCCCCCGCTTTGAGGCCCTGAAAGCGATATTCGGGCCGGGAGGTGGAGAGATCGTTGCCGACATATTTGGAGAATGCCAGGAACTCATCGGTCATGATGGCACAGACCGTATGGCTGCCTTGGTCGGCGGCGCAGGTATTGCAATGACCATCGCGAAAGAAGCCGGTGACAGGGTCGAGCCCGCAGATCTCGAGCGGGCCTCCCAGGACGTTTTCGGACGGGTCTTTTTCAAGCATGCCTGATCTCCTTGAGCGAAGAGCTAGGGCGCGGGTGGCTGCCAGTCGACCCACCGACCATGGAAATCGACGCGCCCGAAAGACCGCGCCTCCCCTCCCCCGGGCCAAAGCGACATCGTGAGGGCCGCGCCCGGAGCGTTGCCGTCGGGCTCCATCCGGAACCAGGCGAGCGGGGCACGGG
The DNA here is from genome assembly GCA_039198835.1 of Pseudomonadota bacterium. Lineage (GTDB taxonomy): Bacteria > Pseudomonadota > Alphaproteobacteria > Rhodobacterales > Rhodobacteraceae > Shimia_B. Next base: position 4,348 of record JBCCTH010000006.1, read on the forward strand.
AGGTGGCGCGCGCGCCAGCCTCGCTGATCAAAGCCGCGCCTTCGGCACGCGCCGCCCGCGGCAGATACTGCCAAGCGATTGTGGAATAGATCATTTGGCAATGCCCCGCGCGCGGGCGCAGGCGGCCTGGAAGCCAGGCGAGCGCATCGCCGCGCGCGACCTGCGCATCGGTGGCGGGCGCTTTCGCCAAAGCGATGGCGGCCTCGGTGAGAGCGTGCCGCTCGGGTTGGTCGGGCCATAGAAACGCCCGCAGGCGCAAAGCATCCTCGGGCAGCGCGGGATCGAGCGGATTGAGATCGACGCCGCGCGCCTCGGCGACATAGGGCGGGCAGATTTCAGGGGCCGCGCCGCGCCAATCAGGGGCAAGCGCCACGCTTGAGCCACGCGGCCCGAGCACCCGACCCGCTGCGCGCAGGCAAAAGAAGTCCCAATTCAGATTGAGGCCCGCGCTTGCACCGATCTCCGACAAGATGAGCGGCTTGCCGAACGTTTGTGTCAGCCAGTGGCCAGCGGCGATCAAGACCGCCGCGCGGCGCACTTCATTGGTTTGCGGGGGGATGCCGAGCCCATCGAGGAGCGCGCTTTCATGATCTGCCAGAGCCGCGCGCAGCGCATGGGCCAGCGCGGCATCGGTGGGGTCATTGGGCGGATAAACCGCTGAAAGACCTGGCGCGCCGCCTTCTAGATGAAGCCTGTGGAGCGCGCCCGCGAGGCGCAGGGGAACGCTGTCATGTGAGGGGCCAAGGCGCGCTTCCGGCCACCCGCGCAGCCGCGCGCCAAGGCGGCTTTCGGGCGCGATGAGACGCGGCAGCACCGGCAAAAGCCGCGCCATGAACGGCGAGCCGAGCGCCGCGCAGCTCCGCGCTTGATCGGCAAACGCGCTTTCTAAAGCTGGGGTCACGACATGCTCACAAACACCGTCACCGAAAGCGATCCACGAGCTTTTGGAGCGCGGAGCGGTTGTCTTCTTCTTCTTCGGGCGGCTTTGCGCCCGGGACCTTGGCATGCGCGCTCTGGACGCGCGCGATGGCCGATGGTGGGCTTTCCGGGCTTTTTGCCTTCTTTTCCGGCGGTTTCTTCCCTGACTGCGCGCCGCCCCCCGAGCGTGGCGGCGCGACGCGCAACGAGACCGCGTTCATGAAGCGGCCCGCATCGCCCGCCGCCAGATGCACCGCCCCATCTGCGAGACCGGCCATCAGATCGGCGAGCCAGCTGTCATCGGCTTTCGGAAAGTCACGCAGCACATAGCCCGGCACCGCATCCTTGTGGCCCGGATGCCCGATGCCCAGCCGCACGCGCCGGTAATTCTCGCCGATATGGCCATGGATCGAGCGCAGCCCGTTATGGCCGGCATGTCCACCGCCTTGTTTGACCTTGAGCTTGCCGGGCGCGAGATCGAGCTCGTCATGAAAAACCGTCACATCCGCCGGGGACCCCTTATAAAAGCGGAGCGCCTCGCCCACAGACTGGCCCGAGCGGTTCATGAATGTTTCCGGTTTCAGCAAAAGCACTTTCGCCTGACCGAGATGGCCCTCGGCCACGCTGCCCTGAAACTTGCCGCGCCAGGGGCCAAACCCGTGGGCTTGGGCGATGCTATCGAGCGCCATCCAGCCGATATTGTGGCGATTACGGCTATATTTCGCGCCGGGATTGCCAAGACCCACAAAGACTTGCATTCCTTCCCCCTGCACTGTGCTATGAGACATCGCAGGGGGATATATGCCTGATTTTGACCTAAAGGGAATACGACTGAGCGTTCCGCGCCATGTGTCGGGCCCGAAGGTCTTTGAGGCGATGCGATCGGGGCGCTACGAACAGGCCGAGGCCCGCTGTGCGGAACGGCGGATCGCGGCGGGCGACAAGGTTCTTGAGATCGGGGCGGGCGTGGGCTTTGTGACAGCGCTTTGCGCCAAGGCGGCGGGCGCTGAAAATGTCACCGCTGTTGATGCGCATCCTGATCTCTTGGCGGTTGTCGAGGCCAATCTCGCGCAGAACGAGCTTGAAGGCGTGCGCCTCATTCATGGGGCTGTGGCGGGCGAGGTGCAGGGCGGGGACAAAACGATCACCTTCAATATCGGGCCTGCTTTTTGGGGCTCGTCGCTCGTGGAGACACCGGCGAATGCCAAGCGGCAAGTCGAGGTGCCCTTGCTCGACATTCATGCGCTCCTTGAGGAGACCGCCGCGACCGTTGTGATCATGGATGTCGAAGGGGCGGAGGCGAGCATGTTTTCGCAACCCTGGCCCGCGCGCGTTCATACCGTTTGCATCGAGCTTCACCCGGCGCGCTTCACCGAGGGCGATACAAAGCGCATCTTTGACCGCTTGAGCGAGATCGGGCTGTCTTATGACCCGCATGTGTCGAACCGCGATGTGGTCTGCCTGACCCGCAATCGGGGCTTCTAGACTGAAAAAGAGGGGCCAAGTTGCCCCTCTTTCACACTCTTTGCCTGGAATGGCGCGCCTCGCGGCACGCCAAGCTCTCGCTTAGTTGCTTGCGGTCTCGCCCGCTTCACCGGCCTCGCCCGCGTCGCCTTCTGCTTCGTCATCATCGCCGCCGCCGATGCCCTTGGGCGCGGCGATATTGGCGATCACGAAGTCGCGATCGATGGTGGGCTTTGCACCTTCGGGCAATGTCACATCGGAGATGTTGATCGTATCGCCGATATTGAGGCCCGTCAGATCGACGGTGATGCTTTCGGGGATATCGCCCGCCGTCACGACGAGTTCGACCTCTGGCCGCACCACGATGAGCGAGCCGCCCTTCTTGAGGCCGGGCGCTGCGTCTTCGTTCACGAAATCGACGGCGATGAAGAGGTTGATCTTTGTCGTGCGCTTCAGACGCATGAAATCGACATGGGTGGGCAGATCTTTGACGATGTCACGCTGCACATCGCGGCAGATAACGCGCACGTCGTCCTGGCCCTCGACCTTCATGTTGAAGAGCGTGGATTTGAAGCGACCTTCCTTGAGCTTTTTGAGCAGCACATTGAAAGGGATATTGATGGGGAGCGGATCAGCGTCACCGCCAAATACGATGCCAGGTACGTGCCCGTCGCGGCGAGCTTGGCGGGCGGCCCCCTTGCCTGTCCCCGCGCGTACCGTGGCGTGAAGATCAGGGATCTCACCGGCCATGGAATTTTCCTATCAGGTTGGGGCGGGCATCCTCCAAGGGTGTATGCCCGCGATGAAGCGCTGCCCTTAGACGCGTTTTGAAGATTTGAAAAGGCCTTTGGTGCTTGCTTTGGGTGCGGAGCCATGAAAGCGCGCGGCCATGCGTATCTTATCCGCCGTCTGGATCGCGCGCGTGCCGGTCATGGCGTTCATGATCATCGGAATTTTCTGGGGCACGTTCGCGGCCGCCGTGCCTGACCTCAAGGCGGGGCTCGGCGTGGGCGACGCTGCCTTCGGGTTTCTTCTTTTGGCCAATGGCACCGGTCTTCTGGCGGCGATGGTCATCGCGCCGATGATGGATCGGCGCCTTGGCGCGCGCGGTTTGCAGGTCTCGGCCTTCGCTTTCGCGCTTTTCGTCCTGTTTCCGGGGATCGCACCCGCGCCTGTGAGCTTTGCGATGGCGATGGCGATGCTCGGCTTTTTCTCGGGGCTTTGCGACATCTTGATGAATGCGCGCGTGAGCGAGCTTGAGGCGGCCCATGCACGGCCGTTGATGAATTCATCGCATGCGATGTTTTCGGTGGCCTATGCGGCGGCGGCTTTCTGGACGGGCCTTTTGCGCGATGCCGGTCAGCCCCCTTTGGCGGCACTGATCGTGGCGGCGCTCTGCTGTTTTGCGCTGGCAACCCGGCTTTATGCGCCCCCAAGGCCCCATGAAGAGCCAGCGGATGCGCCAAAGGCCGTGCTGCCTTGGCGGATTGTGCTGGTCTGCGGCGCGATCGTTCTCATGGCCTTCATGGCGGAGGCGACCGTTGAAACGTGGTCAGCGATCCACATCGAGCGGACCTTGGGCGGCGATCCCCTCGCGGGGTCGCTCGGGCCGGTGATGCTCGGCCTGACGATGGCGCTCGGGCGCTTTGGCGGGCAGGGCCTCACCGAGCGTTTCAGGGACGAGCGCGTGATCATCGCCGCGACGCTTCTGACCGCCGCGGGCGCGCTCATCGCCGCCCTCGCCCCTTCACCGGGCTATGCCTATTTGGGTTTTGGGCTCTTTGGGCTCGGGGTCTCGGTGATCGGGCCGCTTGGCATTGCGCTCGCGGGGCGCATGGTGCCGCCGGCGTTTCGCACCGAGGCGATCTCGAAGGCGGCGGTCATGGGGTTCAGCGGCTTTTTCATCGCGCCGCTTCTCATGGGCGGCTTGAGCGAAATCGCCAGTCTCCGCGTGGCCTATGCCTGTGTTGCGGCAATGGTTATGACGGGGCTGATCTGGGTCTGGGTGCTCAAGCGTTTGACACGATGAGATGGCCTGTGGCGGCGACTTTCTGAAAGAGCGCGAACTCCGCGCGGCGCTCTTGGCGCAACCGATCTTCGAGCGCTGGATCAAGCGAGAGTTCGACGGGGGGAGAGGCGTTGCGATGGGGCAGATCCACGTGCCCGAAGAGCCCGCGAAAATGCGCCACCATGACATCAGCGCGTTCGATGCAAAACAGCTCTTGCACACCCAGATCTCCCCCCGCCAGTGTCAGAAAGTCATGCTGATTGCCGATCTTGGCGGGGGGCGATGGCGCATCGCTCAAAACATCTTCGACATAGTCGTTAAAGCTCATGGCTTCGGTCGATTTCTCGGTGCCTCTGACGGCGTCGCGGCGGCGATAGGCATACCAACTGGCGATGCGCGCGAGCGGGTCACGGATCACCGCGGCGCGGCGGAAGCGCAGGTAGCGGCGATGCTTTTCTTTCGCCCATGTCTCGAAGCGTTGGACATTCATATGTTTGTCGCCCGGCGGATTGCTCAATTCAAAATCCGCATGCGGGCGAAGCGCTTTATGCAGCGAGGTCGACCCGGTGCGCGGCACCGAAAACACCACGAGCTTTTGAGAGTGAAAAACGAGCATCAGGCAGCTTGCCAGCGATCCTCGAAATCTTTGGGCAAGAGCAGCACCGAGCGATCAAGATCGGCGACATCGCGTTTGCCGCAGAGTGCCATCGTGGTATCGAGCTCTTTGTGGATCACCTGGAGCGCTTCGCTCACGCCCTGCTGACCGCGCGCGCCGAGCCCATATACGAAAGCGCGCCCGATCATCGTGCCCGTGGCCCCAAGCGCCAAGGCCTTGAGCACATCCTGACCCGAGCGGATGCCGCTATCGAGATGCACCTCGATCTTGTCGCCCACCGCGTCCATGATGCGCGGCAGCATGCGGATCGAAGACAGCGCGCCATCAAGCTGACGCCCGCCATGGTTGGAGACGACGATCGCATCGGCGCCTACGTTGGCGGCCATCTTCGCATCTTCCTCATCGAGGATGCCCTTGAGAATCACTGGGCCGTCCCACCAGGAGCGAAACTCCTTGATCCTTTCCCAATCGAGCGCGTGATCGAAGGCTTCCGCCGTCCAGGAGGCGAGCGAGGACGGATCGGTCACGCCCTTCGCGTGGCCCACGATGTTGCCGAAGAAGCGGCGCTTCGTCTGGAGCATTTCGAGGCCCCAGGGCCATTTCGTCGCCAGATCGAGGATGGAGGACGCTGTGAATTTGGGCGGTGCGGAGAGGCCATTCTTAATGTCTTTGTGGCGCTGCCCCATGATCTGAAGATCGACCGTGATCACCAGCGCCGCGCAACCCGCATCCTTGGCGCGGGCGAAAAGCCGTTTCATGAAGTCATCGTCCTTGAGGGTGTAGACCTGAAACCAGAAGGGCTTTTCGGTGTGGCTCGCGACATCCTCGATGGAGCAGATCGACATCGTTGAGAGCGTGAAGGGCACGCCGAATTTCTCAGCCGCGCGCGCCGCCTTGATCTCGCCATCGGCAGCCTGCATGCCGCAGAGCCCAACGGGCGCGAGCGCCACCGGCATGGCGACATCCTGGCCCACCATTTTGCCTGCGGTGGAGCGCCCGGTCATGTCCACGGCGATCCGCTGGCGCAGCTTGATGTCATCGAAGTCACTGACATTGTCGCGGAAGGTTTGCTCGGTCCAGGAGCCGCTTTCGCAATAATCATAGAACATGCGCGGCACGCGGCGGGCATAGATCTTCTTGAGATCGTAGATGTTTGTGATCGCGGGCATGGCGGCACCTCTCTCTTTCCCTTGGGGCTAGCAATGGATGCGGCGGCAGGCAAGGTGACGGGTTGTCATAAGTTCAATATCGAACTATATGGTTCTACATCGAACCAAATTATGGAGACTCAGATGTCCTTGTCCCGCCGGAAGACCCTCGCGCTCATGGGAGGCGGCTTCATCGTTGCCGCTGGTGGCGGCCTCGCGAGCACGCTCATGCGCACGCCCCAAACCGCCGCCGCGCCCTGGCAGCAGGCCGGAGCCTATGATGACCCGCGCATGCGCGCTTTGAGCTGGGCCATTCTCGCGCCCAACCCTCACAACCAGCAGCCCTGGCTCGTGGACCTGTCGGAGCCCAGCGCGGCGACGCTCTTCGTTAATCAGGAAAAGCTCTTGCCGCACACCGATCCGTTTAGCCGCCAGATCACCATCGGGCTCGGGTGTTTTCTCGAAGTCCTGCGGATGGCGGCGCTTGCGGAAGGTTTTGAAACGCAAGTGGCGCTCTTCCCCGAAGGATCAGACGTGGACGCCCTCGATGGGCGGCCCGTGGCACGCATCGTCTTCGCCGCAACAAATGCCACGCGCGAGCCGCTCTTTGAGCATGTGCTCGCGCGCCGCTCTCTCAAAGAGCCGTTCGACACCGAGCGCCCGGTTGAGGCGGCCTCACTCACCGCGCTTGAACGTGCCGCCTTGCCTGGCGCGCGCGTGGGCACATCAGCCGATCCCGCGTTCATCGCCGAGTTCCGCGATCTGACGACAGAGGCGCTCACGATCGAACTTATGACGCCGCACACGTTCAAAGAGAGCGTTGATGTCATGCGCATCGGCGCGCGCGCCAGCGATGCGCAGCCTGATGGGATCGACCTCACCGGGCCGCTCATCGAATTCGCGCGCCTGGGCGGGCAGATGACGCCCGAAAAGCTGATGGACACCGAGAGCATGTCTTTCCAGCAGGGGCTCGCGGCCACCACCGACAACACCCGCACGAGCATGGGCTATGTCTGGCTCGTGAGCGATGGCAATGCGCGCGCCGATCAGATCGAGGCGGGGGCGAATTGGGTGCGGATCAACCTCGCGGCCACCGCCGAGGGCCTGGGTTTTCAACCGCTGAGCCAGGCGCTTCAGGAATACGAAGAGATGAAGCTGCTCTATGACATGGTTCACGCGCGGCTGGCCCCGGAGGGCGGAACTGTGCAAATGTTGTGTCGGTTGGGCTATGGCCCCGACGTTCCCCCCAGCCCGCGCTGGCCCCTGGATGCAAAATTGGTGAATGCCTGACGACACTCAAGAGCCTTCCCGGGCGGCAGCGCCCGGCGCGTTCTTTGATCTCTTCAACGAGATCGGGATCATCCAGCAACTGAGCCGCTCTTTTTTTGAAGAGCGGCTCCCGACGGGGATGTTGTTGCCGCATTTCAGCGTGCTCAACCACCTCACGCGGGTCAGCGATGGACGCACCCCGGTGCAGATCGCGCGGGCGTTTCAAGTTCCCAAGAATACGATGACGCATACGCTGGCGGGTCTTGAGGCCCATGGTCTCATCGAACTGCGACCAAACCCCAAAGACAAACGATCAAAGACAGTCTGGCTCACCGATGCGGGCCGCGCCTTTCGCGACGAGGCCCAGGCGAAGGTCACCCATGACTTGATGCCGATCTTGCCGCCCGTTGAGGCCGCGGCGCTCGCACGGGTGCTGGGGCTTCTCAGGGAGGTCCGAGAAACGCTCGACCGCGCCCGCGACTGAGCGGGGCGTCGTTCGCGCGCGGCCTCCGACCTCAGTCGAAGCTGCGGCCCTCGGTATCGGACATGTCAAAGCCGAGCGCCTTGGCGACAGTGAAGATATCTTTGTCGCCGCGGCCGCACATGTTCATGCAGATGATATGATCGGCGGGCAATTCAGGCGCGATCTTCTGGACATGGGCCAGCGCATGGGATGGCTCAAGCGCGGGAATGATCCCCTCGGCCTCGCAGCAAAGCTGGAACGCCGCGAGCGCCTCACGATCCGTGATCGAGACATATGTCGCGCGGCCGATCTCATGGAGCCACGAATGCTCTGGCCCGATGCCCGGGTAATCAAGGCCCGCTGAAATAGAATATCCTTCGAGGATTTGCCCGTCGGCATCCTGGAGCAGATAGGTGCGGTTGCCGTGGAGGACACCGGGGCGCCCCCCGGTGAGCGAGGCGCAATGCTCCATCTTTTCATTGACGCCCTTGCCGCCCGCTTCCACGCCGATGATGCTCACATCGGGATCGTCGAGGAAGGGATAGAAGAGGCCCATGGCATTGGAGCCGCCACCGATGGCCGCGATCAGCGTATCGGGCAGCCTGCCCTCTGCGGCCATCATCTGTTCGCGCACTTCTTTGCCGATGATGCTTTGAAAATCGCGCACCATGGCCGGATAAGGGTGGGGGCCCGCGACGGTGCCGATGCAATAGAAGGTGTCACGCACATTGGTGACCCAGTCGCGCAGGGCGTCATTCATGGCGTCTTTGAGCGTGCCCCGGCCGGATGTCACCGGAATGACCTCGGCGCCGAGAAGGCGCATGCGAAAGACGTTGGGCGCCTGGCGCTCGACGTCATGGGCCCCCATGTAAACCACGCATTTCAGCCCGAACTTGGCGCAGACGGTGGCGGTTGCCACACCGTGCTGGCCTGCGCCTGTCTCGGCGATGATCCGGGTTTTCCCCATCCTGCGCGCAAGGATGATCTGGCCCAGCACGTTGTTGATCTTGTGAGCCCCTGTGTGGTTGAGCTCGTCGCGCTTCATGTAAATCTTCGCACCGCCCAACTGCTCTGTCAGGCGCTCGGCAAAGTAGAGCGGCGACGGGCGGCCTACATAATGGGTCCAGAGATCGTTCATCTGATCCCAAAAGGATTGATCGGTTTTGGCTTTTTCGTATTCCGCCTCGAGATCGAGGATGAGCGGCATGAGTGTCTCGGAGACAAACCGGCCGCCAAACTGACCGAAGCGGCCCTTTTCATCGGGGCCGTTCATGAACGAGTTAAAGAGATCGTCTGGCATCTAAGCACCCTCCCGCTGGACGCTTCGATTTAGCTTTTAGAGGGCCGAAGGAAAAGGGCTGACTTGTCGCGCATGGCACTGGCGTGTGCAGACGCCGCCACGCATGGCACTGGCGCGCGGAGACGCCGCCACGCATGGGACGCGCGCGCGGAGACGCCGCCGCGCATGGCACGGGCGGCGGAGCTTCGCGGCTTTGTGGGCTTGCGCCCGTCTTATCCCCCGCAAGATGCCGACCTTTGAAGATTATTCGAAAAAGTCGCGACGGAACCGACGGCGAAGATCGTACAAAACCATGATGGCATAGAAAGAGCAGCGATATGCAGGCGGCGACCCCACTGAGACACAGCGCTTTCGCGGCCATTGCAGCGGCCTTGATGGCAGGCCAGCTTGGGGCGCAAACCGGGGCGCCGGCGCTCCGCGACCTGAGCGACCATCGCGTCGACGCGGCGCAATTGCGCAGCGCGGTTGCCTCAAGAACGCTCACCTGGCTCACGGGGACACCGGCCAATAACGATTATATCTCGGTCGGTCGCACGGCGAATTTCTTCGGTTTTGTCGCCTTGCGTGTGTCGAGCGGGCAGAGCCTGACGCGCGCCGATGTTGCCCGCGATACGCTCGCGGCGCTGGAGGCGGAACAAATCGGCATGATGGCCGCCCTCCTCGATGAGCAAAAGCCGCCCCATGCCAGAACCCAGGCCGCGCGCCTTGAGATGAACCGCGCGCTTGAACAGCTTCGCGTTGGCGAGGGGGTCACACGAGACGCGTTTTTGAAACTAGGAGAGGCCTACGGGGCAGCGGAGGCGGAGCTGGGCCGCGTGATCTCGCAGCGCTTCGGCCAGATTTTCGAAACGCTGAGCCCAGAGCAGCGAGACAGACTGGCGATGATCCGGGCCGCCCATGTCGCCGGTCGCCCCGATATGATCGCTGATTTGGATCAAGACCCGCCTCTGCCATCGGTGGACCGGCGCGCGCTCGTGAATGTCGCCGCCCGCTTTCTAAGCTGGACGACGGGCTCGCCTGATTTCAACGATTTCGAGGTCGTGGGCAAGCCAAGCCAGCATTTCGGGTTTGTCAGCCTCAGGCTTGCATCTGGGCATGCCGTGCGGCGCGGAGCGGTTTCGCGGGAGGTGCTGGGCCTGCTCACGCGCGATCAGCGCAGGCTGCTCGATGCGGCTGTTGCCCAAAACAGTGAGGCCTTCCCCGCCTTTCTTCGCACTCGGGCAGAACTGATGCGAGGCTTTGAAGGCGCTCTGAAAGGCCAGGCCATCACCCCGGAGAAGACCGCGCGGTTGGGCGCGGAGATCGGGGCGATAGAGGCGGCGATGACTTGGGCGCAGGCTGGGGCGATGCTTAGCCTGAGAAATACGCTCTCCGCCGAGCAACTTGATGGCTTGCTGGCCCTGCGCGCGAAATACACGGCCGTCGCCCCAGATGAGGGCCTGCGCGACCCGCGCGCGCGCGGCCGTCAGCTTTTCGCTCAATGCGTGCTGTGCCATGCCCCTGCGCGGGCAACAGCGGTTGCGCCAAGCCTTGCCGGTATCGTCGGGCGCGAGATCGCAGCGGATGCGGATTATGACCGTTACTCGCCCGCGCTTTTGGGGTTCGCGCGGTCGAACCCGCGTTGGACAATCGAGCTGCTGGACGACTTCCTGCATTCCCCGCGCAGCGCCGTGCCCGGGACCACGATGGGCTTTGACGGCTTTCCGGCGCGGGGGGATCGCGCCGCGATCTTGGATTATCTCAGCACCCTTGATTGAGCGCCTTTGGCGCGCGCGCTCTGGCTCTTGGCCCCGCGCCCCCGCGTGACCCAGCGCAAGCTCCTGCTGGCCTCACCGTGCTCACCCAGGCCCCAAGGCGCGATCTGGCTCTGGGGTTGCTTCGGCGGCGCAACCCCCTTATAGCGCCCCTGTCAAAAGCGGCGGGACAGCTGCGGACCAATAACCTAGAGCAGGGTCGGGGCTTCCGACCCTTTCTTATTTGGCCCGCCATGCCCCGCCAGAGACCAACCCATAAGACCGGCGGAGACAACCGTTCGGCCAGCTAAACGAAACCGGAATAGGAAAAACACGCCGCATGGCAAACGCATCCATGGAGGAGTTCGAAGCCCTCCTGAACGAAAGCTTCGAGATTGACACGCCCACGGAGGGCTCTGTTGTCAAAGGCAAGGTCATCGCGATTGAAGCGGGCCAAGCCATCATCGACGTCGGCTACAAAATGGAAGGTCGCGTCGAGCTTAAAGAATTCGCAGAACCCGGTGAAGCGCCATCGGTCGAGGTGGGCCAGGAGGTCGAAGTCTATCTTCGCGCGGCCGAAAACGCCCGCGGAGAAGCTGTCATCTCGCGCGAGATGGCGCGCCGTGAAGAAGCCTGGGATCGCCTTGAAAAGGCCTATGCAGCGGAAGACCGGGTCGAAGGCGCGATCTTCGGGCGCGTCAAGGGCGGCTTCACCGTCGATCTGGGCGGGGCCGTGGCGTTTTTGCCCGGCAGCCAGGTTGACGTGCGCCCGGTGCGCGATGCGGGGCCGCTCATGGGCCTCAAGCAGCCTTTCCAGATCCTCAAGATGGACCGCCGCCGCGGCAATATCGTCGTCTCGCGCCGTGCGATCCTTGAAGAGAGCCGCGCCGAGCAGCGCGCCGAGGTCATCGGCAAGCTGGCCGAGGGCGACAATGTGGACGGGGTCGTCAAGAACATCACCGAATACGGTGCGTTTGTGGACCTTGGCGGCGTTGATGGGCTCTTGCACGTCACCGATATGGCTTGGCGCCGGGTGAACCACCCCTCTGAGATCCTCTCGATTGGGGAGACGGTGAAAGTTCAGGTCATCAAGATCAACAAGGACACGCACCGCATTTCACTCGGGATGAAGCAGCTTCAGGAAGACCCGTGGGATCTCGTCGCGGTGAAATATCCGCTGGGCTCCAACCACAAGGGCCGCGTGACCAACATCACCGATTACGGTGCCTTTGTTGAGCTTGAAGCCGGTGTCGAAGGGCTCGTTCACGTCTCTGAAATGTCGTGGACAAAGAAGAACGTTCACCCCGGCAAGATCGTTTCTACTTCGCAGGAAGTGGATGTGATGGTGCTCGAAATCGACGGCGTGAAGCGGCGCGTGTCGCTCGGCCTCAAGCAGACCATGCGCAACCCTTGGGAAGTCTTTGCGGAGCAGTTCCCGGTGGGGACGGCTGTGGAAGGCGAGGTCAAGAACATCACCGAGTTCGGGCTCTGTGTTGGCCTTGAAGGCGATATCGACGGGATGGTCCACCTCTCTGACCTGACATGGGAAGGCCGTGGCGAGGATGTGATCGGCGAGTATCGCAAGGGCGATGTCGTGCAAGCGGCTGTTTCTGAGATCGACGTCGAAAAGGAGCGCATCTCGCTTTCGATCAAGGCGCTTGGCGGCGATCCGTTCGCGGAGGCCGTTGGCGGCGTGAAGCGCGGCTCGATCATCACGGTTGAGGTCACCTCGATCGAGGATGGCGGGATCGAAGTCACCTATGAGGGGATGAAGAGCTTCATCCGCCGCTCGGATCTGTCGCGCGACCGCGCCGAACAGCGCCCCGAGCGCTTTGGCGTGGGCGACAAAGTCGATGTGCGGGTCACCAATATCGATGCGAAAACCCGCCGCCTCGGCCTTTCGATCAAAGCGCGCGAGATCGCAGAAGAGAAGGAAGCCGTCGAACAATATGGCAGCTCTGACTCGGGCGCGTCGCTGGGCGACATTCTCGGCGCGGCTCTGAAGGGCGACGAATAACGCTCTGACACATAAGGAATTGAAGCGCCTCGCTGACCCTGTCGGCGGGGCGCTTCCTGTTTTGGGCGGGCGCGGGCGCACGGGCCGCGCCACGCGCCAACCGATTCGCCCGGCTTATCCCCGCTCAAGCGCTTGATTATTCATCATTCGTCAAAAGCCTGGCCACGCTTTGCGCCACTCAAGGCCCGCTCGCATGGGGATTTCAGCCTTTATTCACGATGGAACGGCCTCCCCGATGTTTTCGTGGGGCCGTCTTTGTGCGTATAGTGCCGGTGGGCGGCTGGCGACCGCCAGATCAAGACGAGCGAGGTTGCCATGATACGATCGGAACTGATCCAGAAGATCGCCGATGATAACCCGCATCTTTATTACAGAGACGTTGAGCGCATTGTCGCGACGATTTTTGACGAAATCATCGATGCGATGTCGCGCGGTGATCGGGTCGAGCTTCGCGGCTTCGGGGCGTTCTCGGTCAAGGAACGCGATGCGCGCGTTGGCCGCAATCCGCGCACTGGCGAAACCGTCCATGTTGATGAAAAGCATGTTCCGTTCTTTAAGACCGGAAAATTGCTGCGCGACCGACTGAACGGAGAATAAATGTTTCGCTACCTGCGCTATATCTTTCTGGCGGCAATCGCTGTCTTTCTCATTATCGTCTCATTGGCCAATCGTGAGATGGTCACTGTTAAAACCGTCCCCGAGGGGATGATGGCGATTCCCGGGGCCGACTTTTTAGCGTTTTCCCTCGAATTGCCGCTCTTTATCGTCATTTTCGCGGGCATTGTGCTTGGGCTTGCCATGGGCTTTGTCTGGGAGTGGCTCCGCGAGATGAAGCTGCGCTCGGCGGCGGCGCGGGGCCAGCGCGAAACGACGGCGCTCAAGCGCGAGGTCACGCGCCTCAAAGGCGAAAAGCACGAAGGCAAGGACGAGGTTCTTGCGCTTCTCGACGATACGTAAAAGCCGCCCCTGCCATGTCTGTTGACGTAAAGTTTTGCGGGCTCACCCGCTCTGAAGATGTGGCGCGGGCGGCGGAGCTTGGCGCGCGCTATGTGGGGTTTGTCCACTTCGCGAAGTCGCCGCGGCATATCGAAATTGAAGATATTGCGGGTTTGGCGGCAAAGCTCCCCCCGGCGGTTCAAAGCGTTGCGCTGCTCGTTGACCCTGACGATGCTCTCTTGTCGGCGCTCCCCTCTGAAATAGACTGGGTTCAGCTTCATGGGAGGGAGACGCCCGCGCGTGTCGCCGACATTCACGCGCGCTTTGGCAAGCCGGTAATGAAGGCGCTCGGTGTCGCTTCAAGCGAAGATGTTGCCGGTATCGATGCTTATGAGGCAGTGGCGGATCAGCTCTTGATCGATGCGAAGCCGCCGAAGGACGGGACGCTCCCTGGCGGGAACGGGCTTTCCTTTGATTGGTCGCTTATCGCTTGCCGTGACTGGGCGCGCCCCTGGATGCTTGCCGGAGGCCTTGATGCCGCGAATGTGGCGCGCGCCGCTTCGCTCACGGGGGCAACGCAAGTCGACGTGAGCAGCGGGATCGAAAGCGCGCCTGGGATCAAGGACCAAACGCGCATGGCTGCGTTCATGCAAGCGCTGGCCTGAGCTGAGCTACGAGAAATTCTCGGGCCCATTCCACTGCGCCGGTGAATATCTGTCGCCATGGGCCCACCCGACAGGGAGAATCTTCGCAACCTCTTCCATGGCGCTTTCAGGGATCTGTTCAGCGGCCAGATATTCCGCGAAGCGGCGCGCGCTTCTGGTGCCCGGGATCGAGACGATATGCGCGCCCTGATCATGGACCCATCGGATCGCTAAGGCAGCCGTTGAGACACCGAGCGACCGCGCCAAGGCGCGCAGCGGCTCGGTTGCCGCGATATTGGCGGATAGGTTGGGCTCGATGAACCGTGGATTGGCGGACATCCAGGGATGGTCTGCATATTTCTCGACGGTCGGGGGGAGGTCCGTCAGCATCCCGCGACCAACGGGCGAGAAAGCGACGAGGGCCGTGCCAAGCTCGGCGCAGGCTTGCAAGAGGCCGAGCTCTGGCTGACGCGTTTGCAGCGAATATTCGGATTGAACTGCCGCAACCGGCGCTATGGCTGCCGCGCGCCGCAGCGAGGCGGGCGAGATCTCTGAAAAGCCAAAAGCCCGCGTTTTGCCTTTTTCAACGAGACGGGAGAGCGCGCCCGTGACCTCTTCGATGGGAATGCGCTGATCGCGGCGGTGGATATAGAACAGATCGACGTGATCGGTGCCGAGGCGCGCGAGGCTCGCCTCAAGCTCTTGCTCAAGATACGCCGCGCCATTGTCAAAATTCGCCGCCGCCGCGCCGATACCCCGGGCGATCCCCGCCTTTGTGGCGATAAAGAATTTCTCCCGGTCGCCGCGTTTCTTAAGCCAGGTGCCGATCGCGGTCTCGGATTTTCCCATGCCATAGATGTTGGCGGTGTCGATGTGGGTCACCCCGGCCCCATGGGCTGCATCAAGCACAGCATGGCTTTCAGCTTCGTCGGTGGCCCCATAAAAATCGGAAAAGGACATGCCGCCGACACCGAGAACACTCACCTCTCTTCCGGCAATCTTGCGCATCTGCATGGGAGGCCCTCCAGGCTAAATCAGTTGGGATCGCTTATCGGATACGATTGTGATGGCCTGCGCCACCGCTTCCTCGATGGAAAGCGCGGTCGTATCGAGGCGAAAGGCGTCATCGGCAGGCACAAGCGGCGATAGCGCGCGTTCGCTGTCGCGCCGGTCGCGTTCGATGACGTTTTCTTCGACGCGCGCGAGATCGGACGCCTCACCACGCTGCAAAAGCTCGGCATGCCGGCGCTCTGCCCGTGTCCGGGGTGAGGCCGTCACAAAGAGCTTCACGGCGGCCTCCGGGCAAATCACGGTGCCGATATCGCGCCCGTCAATCACAGCGCCCCCAGCCCGGTGGGCAAAGGCGCGCTGGAAATCACGGAGCGCCGCGCGCACCTCGGCGATCACGGCAACCTCGCTCGCGGCTTTGGCGATTTCGGCCCGGCGCAGGCTCTCGCCGTCGAGCTCGCCCGGGTCGAGCAGGCGCGCCGCTTCGATAGGGTCTTGCCCGGCGAGCTTGCGCGCGCCCACGGCCCGATAAAGCAACCCTGAATCGAGATGCGCCAGGTTGAAATGCTTTGAAAGCGCGCGCGCGATCGTGCCTTTGCCCGCCGCTGCCGGGCCATCGATTGCAACGCAAAAGCTCATTGGGCGACCCAGGTCGTGAACCGGGGGTCGGCCCCCGGCGATTGCGGTAATCCGTCGGATATCTCGTAATAATCGCCTTTATCGGCGCAGAAGATATGCGCTTGGAGGCTCAGGCCCGTCTCTCCATCAAGGCTGCCTGCCATGATCGAAACGTTGGCGCCCTGCCCGTCCCAAAAGAGATTTGAGCCGCAGACCGCGCAAAAGCCGCGCTTGGCATTAGATGATGACGCATACCAGCGCACATCGCCTTTGATCTCAAGCGTCTCGCGCGGGCATGACGTGGCTGTGACGAAGTTTCCGGTGGCGACGCGGCACTGCTTGCAATGGCAGGCGATGACCGGCCTGAGCGGGCCTTTCGTGGCATAACGCACCGCGCCGCAGAGGCAGCCGCCTTCATGCATCTTTGTGCCTTATCCGGGCCCCGAGCGCCGACATGAGCGGCTCGAAAATGGGAAAGGACGTGGCGATGGGCTGACCATCATCGATGCTCACGGGGGCATCGGCGGCCATGCCCAGAATGAGGAACGACATGGCGATGCGGTGATCGAGATGGGTCGCGGCCATGGCCCCGCCGCGCACGGCCCCCTGCCCGATGACGCTCATCGTATCTGCTGTGTCTTCGACCTCAACCCCGTTGGCGCGCAAACCGTTCGCCATCGCTTCGATCCTGTCGCTTTCCTTCACCCTGAGCTCGGCCACGCCCTCGAAATGGGTTTTGCCCGTGGCGAAGGCAGCCACGACGGAAAGGATCGGATATTCATCGATCATGGAGGCGGCGCGATGCGCGGGGACAGTCACGCCTTTCATGTTTGGCGAATAACGCGCGCGCAGGTCTGCGACCGGCTCGCCGCCTTCTTCGCGCAAGTTCTCGAAGGTGAGATCTGCCTGCATCTCTTTGAGGGTCGTATAGAGGCCTGCGCGCGTCGGATTGAGCCCGATACCGGGCACAACCACGTCAGAGCCCGGCACGATGAGCGCCGCGCAAACAGGGAACGCGGCCGACGACGGATCGCGCGGCACCGCGATTTGCTGTGGCGTGAGTTCTGGTTGGCCGGTGAGGGTTATGACCCGGCCTTCGTTCGTCTCTTCGGTGCGAATTTGCGCGCCGAAACCCGCGAGCATCCGCTCTGTATGGTCTCTTGTGGCCTCTTTCTCGATCACAACCGTTTCGCCCGGCGCGCCGAGCCCGGCCAAGAGCACGGCTGACTTCACTTGCGCGGACGGCATCGGGACGGTGTAGTGAACCGGCAAGGGCACGGGCGCGCCCACGAGTGTGAGCGGCAGACGCCCCCGCGACCTGCCATGCGCCTGCGCGCCAAAAAGCGCGAGCGGGTCGGTGACGCGGCCCATGGGGCGGGCATTGAGAGAGGCGTCGCCCGTGAACGTCGCGGTAATGGCCGATGTCGCCATCGCGCCCATGATGAGCCGGACGCCGGTGCCAGAATTGCCGCAATCGATGACCTGCTCAGGCTCTGCAAAGCCGCCGACACCCACGCCATGGACCGACCAATGCCCCGGGCCATGCTGGACCACCTCGGCGCCAAAGGCCCGCATCGCTTTGGCGGTATCAAGAACATCATCGCCTTCAAGGAGGCCGGTGATCGTGGTCTCGCCCACGGCGAGCGCGCCAAGGATCAAGGAGCGGTGAGAAATCGACTTGTCGCCGGGCACCGCCGCGATGCCTGTGAGAGGCGCCGCAGCTTCCGATACCATGGCAATCGCCGCACCGTGGCCTGACATGTTGTGCCCCCGCATTTGATCGCCGCTGTCCTACATCTCTCGCAAAGCGGGGGCCAGCCCTGAAACTCAGTCTGGGTCGCGGTGGAATGTCAGGTAATGCGGGATGCGCCCTTCGCGGAGCGCTTTGGCCTCATAGCGCGTGCGATGCCAATCGGGCCAGGCTTCGCGCCAGTCAGCGGCGCGGGTCGCCGCCCAGCTAAAACCTGCCTTTGGCACCTCTTCGAGCGCTTGGCGAACATAGTCGGGAATATCGGTGGCGATGCGCAACTCCGCCCCCTGCGCCATGATCCGCGACAGCGGGGCAAGATGATCAGGCGTCACAAAGCGGCGACGGTGGTGGCGCGCTTTGGGCCAGGGATCGGGGTAGAGCAAAAACGCCTTGGCGATGCATCTCGCTGGCAAGACATCGAAGAGATCGCGCGCATCCCCGGGGTGAACCGCGATGTTTGAAAGCCCTTGCCGGCGAATTTTTCCCAAGAGCGTTGCTACGCCATTGAGAAAGGGCTCGCACCCGATGAAGGCGATGTCTGGGTGCGCCTCGGCCATGGCCGCGAGATGCTCGCCGCCACCAAAGCCGATTTCGAGCCAGATCGGCCGCCCTCCAAAGCGCGCCAGGTCGAGCGTGTCGCGCCGCGGGTTTTCTGCCCAGCTTACGCCTTTGAGCTTAAAGCGTGGGAGGAGTTCGGCCAGGTCCCGCTCTTGGGCGGGCTTGAGCGTCTTGCCTTTTGTGCGCCCGTAAAAGTTGCGCCAGGGCGCTTCGGGGTGCTTATGATCGGCCATCCCCGTCTCCTTGACCGGTCGCGCGCCGGTTTCGCGCTTGTGATCCGGGCCTGACCAGGGACCTCAAGCCTTCAAAAGAGAGCCATCCAGCGCGCGGCCCCAAGCCGGGACCGCGACGCAGGACACCCCGCGCTTGCGGGTCAGACCGCCTTTTTGAGCGCATCCACGAGATCGGCCTTTTCCCAGGAAAACCCGCCATCATCCTCAGGCGCGCGGCCGAAATGGCCATAGGCCGCCGTGCGCTGATAAATCGGCTTGTTCAGGCCCAGATGCGTGCGGATGCCGCGCGGGGTCAGATCCATGCATTGCGCCACGGCCGCTTCGATCTTTTCGGCGGGGATTTCGCTCGTGCCATGGGTATCGACGTAAATTGACAGCGGTTTCGACACACCGATGGCATAAGAGAGCTGGAGCGTGCAGCGTTGGGCGAGGCCCGCGGCGACGACGTTTTTGGCAAGGTAACGCGCGGCATAGGCGGCGGACCGGTCAACCTTGGTGGGATCCTTGCCGGAAAACGCGCCGCCGCCATGGGGCGCGGCCCCGCCATAGGTATCCACGATGATTTTGCGGCCGGTCAGGCCGGCATCGCCGTCAGGGCCGCCGATAACGAAGGTGCCCGTGGGATTGACCCACCATTCCGTCGCATCGGAGATCCACGCAGCGGGAAGCACTTCGCGAATGTAGGGCTCGACGATGGCGCGGATATCATCGGAGCTCTGGCTCTCGGAGGCGTGCTGCGTCGACAGGACGATCGACGTCACCTCGACCGGTTCACCGTTTTCATAGCGCACAGACAACTGGCTTTTGGCATCGGGGCGCAGATCGGGGGCTGCGCCCGATTTGCGCGCCTCGGCAAGACGCCGCAGGATCGCATGGGAATACTGGATCGGCGCGGGCATGAGATCGGGCGTCTCGGTGCAGGCATAGCCGAACATGATGCCCTGGTCGCCCGCGCCCTCATCTTTGTTGCCGCTGGCATCGACGCCTTGCGCGATATGGGCCGACTGCTCATGCAAGAAGTTCATCACGCGGCAGGTGTTCCAGTGAAACTGATCCTGCTCGTAGCCGATATCGCGGATGCAATCGCGGGCGATCTCGGTGATCGAGCCCATGTAACGCTTAAGCAAATCCTGGTCGGAAAGGCCGACTTCCCCCCCGATCACAACCATGCCCGTGGTCGCGAATGTCTCGCAGGCAACGCGCGCTTCGGGCTCTTCCTTCAGGAAGGCATCGAGAACGGCATCGGAGATACGGTCACAGACCTTATCCGGGTGACCCTCGGAAACGGATTCCGAAGTGAAGGTATATTCAGTGCGGGACATGGGAACGCTCCATTCATTGTTATCACCGCCACGCCAGGAAGCCGTTGTGGCAGCACCGTTTTTCGCCCTACGCGCGCCTCAAAGGCCCGTCAATCGAATTCGAAGCGCGATACGGCGAAAGATGCTGCAAGTGCGAAAAGCGCCGCGACAGCAAACAGAGCCTCGCCAAAGCGCGCGAAAAGCGTGGGCGGGCGTGCCGCAGGCAGCGCTGCATCGACATGCCCAGCCTCCCCGAGCGCCAGCGAAGCCGTCACGCGCCCTTGCGCATCAATGATCGCTGAAATGCCAGTATTGGCCGACCGCACCACCGGCAGGCCGAACTCAATGGCCCGTGCGCGCGCTTGATCAAGGTGTTGCTCGGGGCCGCCCCATTGCCCGAACCATGCATCATTTGTCAGCACAGCGAGTACGCGCGGACGCGCGTCGCCGCGCAGGATATGGCGCGCGAAGATGCTTTCAAAACAGATCAGCGGCTGCACAGCGCCGATCCCGGGCACCTGTAGGATCGCGGGCCCCCCGCCCGCCGCGAAGCCAAAGCCTTCATTGGCGGCAAGCCCGTAGATCCCGAGGCGCGAGAAGAGCGCGCCGAGCGGCATGTATTCGCCAAACGGCACAAGATGAAATTTGTCGTAGGTATCGGTGAGGCTCCCTGCCGCATCGATCTGTGCGAGGCTGTTGAAGGCCGCGCCGCCTTCGCGGCGTTGCGCACCGATGAGGAGCTGCGCGCCTTGCGCGCGGGCGGCGGCCTGTTCAAAAAGCGCGTCGCCTGTTTCAAGCCATGTGGGCAGTGCGACTTCAGGCCAGAGCACAAGATCAACCTTTGGCGCGGCGGCCGTTGCCGCGAGCTTGCGCTCAAAAAAGACCGGGATCATATCTTCGCGCCATTTCAGGTCTTGCTCGGCATTTGGCTGGACAACGCGCACAAGCGGGGCATCGCCTGTCTGATCCGGTGCTCTTGGGCTTTCCTGCGGGCCGGGAACCAAAGCCGCGATTAAAAGCGCCACACCGCCAAGACGCGCCCAATGCGCCCGAAAGGCCAGCCCGCACAAGGAGGCTGCCAGAAGGAGCGCGAGCGTAAGCCCGTGGGGCCCGAGAAAGGCCGCGGCCTGATAAGCTGCATGATCGATAAACGCATGGGGGATCATGGCCCAGGGGAAGCCACCGAACAGATGGCTGCGCGCAAACTCGGCCAAGGCCCAGGTTAGAGCCAGGAAGGGCGCGCTTGGCCAACGGGCCGCAAGGGCGAATGCGGCGCCCCAAAAGAGCGCAAGACCGCCCGCCATCAGGCTGATCGCGAAGGGGGCCATCCAGCCATGGCGCGCGACATCGACGAGAAAGGGCTCGACGATCCAATGGAGCGAGACCGCGAAATAGCCCACGCCATAGGCCCAGCCAATCAGCGCGGCACGCGCGGCTCCAAGCGCCCAAGGGCGCGCCGCAAAGAGCGCCACAAGCGAGAGGACCGTGAGCTGTGGCCAGGAGAGCGGCGGATGACCGAGCCCCGCGAGCCCACCCAAAACCGCGCAAAGCCCGCCGAGCCCGAGCGGGCTCAATCGCGTGACGACCTCACTCAGCGGCGCTGGCGAATTGCTCTGGGATACGGACACGCAGCCTCTTTATCCGCCTGGGATCGGCATCCACCACCTCAAATTCCGGCCCTGCCGGATGTGGCACGACTTCGCCGCGGGCGGGGATGCGCCCCGAAAGCATGAAGACGAGCCCGCCCAGCGTATCGATTTCTTCTTCATCGATATCTTCATGGGCCGTCAGCGAGAGACCGAACGCCTCTTCAAATTCTTCAAGCGGCGCTTTGGCTTCGACGAGAACGCAGCCCGGCTTCTCGACGCTCCAATAGACATCGCTATCCATGTCATGCTCATCTTCAATCTCACCGATGACTTGCTCAATGAGATCCTCGATGGTCACGAGCCCGTCGACGCCGCCATATTCATCGATCACCAACGCCATATGGACACGATCGGTCTGCATTTTGGTCAAAAGGACGCCCAGGGGCATCGACGCCGGAACATAGAGCAAGGGGCGGATCATCTCAGCGAGCGAAAACGCGCCGCCTGTCCCGTTGAAGCCGTGCTGAAGCGCAAAGTCTTTGAGATGCGCGAAGCCGAGGGGGGTGTCGAGCGTCCCGTCATAAACGGGCAACCGGGTCAGCCCGCTTTCGCGAAAGATATCGACAAGCTCTTCTTTTGATATCGTATCGGCAACGGCGACGATCTCAGCCTTTGGCACGAGCACGTTTTCGACGCGCATGCGGCGCAGGTTTACCATCCCCGGGACGCCCATAACGCGCCGCTCCTCGGGGCTTTCAGCGGTGTCTGAGGGGCTTAGCGCCTGAACGAGCCGCCCAAAAAATCCGGAATTCGGTTCAGCCGCATTTGCATCCGCATTACTCGGCCTGTCTTCGCCATCGGCGTGCGCGCGTTGCGCCGCGTCAGACGATCCCTCTAAATTGTCGCCCATCTTCTCCTAGCCCTGGGACGGGTGGCCCATGGCCACGGTCAATCCGTCGAATATGGGTCACCATAGCCCATTTTGCCAAGTATTTCGATCTCTAGTCGTTCCATGAGCTCTGCATCTGCTGTGCGCTCGTGATCGTAGCCCAAAAGATGGAGGGTCCCATGGATAAGAAGATGCGTCACATGGGCGTCAAAGGTCTTGGATTGGGCGTGCGCCTCGCGCGCGCAGGTCTCGAAGGCGAGCGCCAGATCGCCGAGCTCACTATGGCTCGGGGCTTTGGGTGTTGCGCCGTCTTTTGCCGCGCGACGCTCTTGAGAGGGCCACGATAACACGTTTGTCGCCGCGGGCTTTCCGCGAAAATCGGCGTTGAGGGCCGCGATGCGGGCATCGTCGCATCCCATCACCACCACATAGCCCTCCCCGATGCTTAAATGCGCCAAGGCGGCGGGGATCGCACGGGACGACAGCGCCTCGAGGCTCGGGGCCCAGCGGATATCTTCTATGACGGTTTCAACGCTCACCCTGCGCACACTGTGCTTGCCTTACCCTCCAACGGCGGGGTCATCGGCATCATAGGCCTCGATGATCGCGGCAACGAGCGGATGGCGCACGACATCTTTCGCGGTAAAATAATTGAACGATATCTTGGGGATGCCCTTCAAAAGGCGCTCGGCGTCGCGCAGGCCGCTCATCACTCCGCGCGGCAGGTCAACCTGGCTTCGGTCGCCGGTGATGACCATGCGTGAACCTTCGCCCAGGCGGGTCAGAAACATCTTCATCTGCATCGTCGTGGCGTTTTGGGCTTCGTCGAGCACAACAAAAGACCGCGCCAGTGTGCGCCCGCGCATGAAGGCCAAGGGCGCTATCTCGATCTTCTTTTCCTGCTTGAGCTTGTCGACCTGCTTTCCGGGCAGGAAATCATTAAGCGCATCGTAAAGCGGCTGCATGTAGGGATCGACTTTTTCGTCTTGCGTCCCCGGCAGAAACCCGAGCTTTTCGCCCGCTTCGACCGCCGGGCGTGACAGGATTATCCTGTCGACATGGCCTTCGATGAACATGTTCACACCCACGGCAACGGCGAGATAGGTCTTGCCTGTCCCAGCGGGCCCGATGCCGAAAGCGAGCTCATGGTTGAAAAGGCTTTTCACATAGGCCTTTTGCGCCTCTGTGCGGGGCTCGACGAGCTTCTTGCGGGTTTTGATTTCAACCCGGTTGGAGGAGATAAGCTCCATCTGGTCGCCTATGCGCGCGCCCGTGCCCTCGCCCGAATTTCCCATGCGCAACTCGCGGTCGATATCGGCGGGCTCCAGCGCCCTGCCCTGCTCGAGCC
>JBCCTH010000007.1:0-26960 GCA_039198835.1 Pseudomonadota bacterium
CCCACAATGTGGGCGCGATCCTGCGTTCGGCGGAGGTGTTCGGCGCCCGCGCCGTCATCGGGGTGGAGCGCCACGCCGCCCCGGAAACGGGCGCCCTAGCCAAGGCCGCGTCGGGCGCGCTCGAGCGTCAGCCCTATCTGCGCGTCCGAAATCTCGCCACCACGATGGGTGAGCTTCAGGCGATGGGATACGCGCTCATCGGGCTCGCGGGCGAGGCCGAGATCGAGATCGGGCGCGCAGCACCGCCTGATCAGCCCTTGGGCCTCGTGCTCGGCGCGGAGGGGCCAGGGCTTCGCGAGCTCACGCGCACCCGCTGCGACACGCTGGCCCGCATCCCGGCGGCGGGCGGATTCGGTTCACTCAACGTCTCAAATGCTGCCGCCGTCGCCCTATATGCGTTGGGTCATGTCCAGTCCTAAGATCGCCACATGCTGCTATTGCGGCACCCGCGCCGCGCTCGTCCTCAGCGGGCGAGACCGCCACGAGCTCGCCTGTTCGGCCTGCGGTGCGCCGCTTCACGACCTCAAAATGTTACCGAAAGAACGCTCGAAGGCGCATTCGGAGCTCGTGAAACCCTCCGCCGTGCGCAAGCCCAAAGAGCCCTCGAAGGACGAGCGCAAGCACCGCGACAGGCCTAAAAAGTATAAGAAAAAGAAGAGCTTCAAGCGGAAGGTCTTCAGCGAGATATTCGATGTGATCGAAGACATCTTCGATTGAAACATTTGGCAATGCGCCGTCACGCTTCGGCGAGCGCGGCTTTCATGGGCTCTCTGGCGAGCGCATCTTCGGGGCAGAACACAAGGAGCATCGCCATGATCACCCGCCGTAACCTTCTCATCGCCGCTGCCGCAGCCCCTCTGGCGGCGGCCATCGCCGCACCTGCCCATGCCGCGGCCCCGCCCGTTTTCTCCGAAGGCGGCGCGGCCATTCGCGGCGCAGACGCGGTCGCTTATTTCACGGAGGGCCGCGCCGTGGACGGCTCGCCGGACTTCACAGCCGAGCACATGGGCACAACCTGGCGCTTCGTATCGGCGGAAAATCGCGATCTCTTCATGGCCGACCCTGACGCCTATGCACCGCAATATGGCGGCTACTGCGCATTCGCGGTGTCCCGCGGCTACACGGCCTCGATCGACCCCGAGGCGTGGACCGTCCATGACGGCAAGCTTTACCTCAACTTCTCCAAGAGCGTCCGGCGCCGGTGGAGCCGTGACATCCCCGGCAACATCGCCGCGGGCGACGCGAATTGGCCCGCGGTCCTCGAAGCCTGAGCCCTATTAACCACTTCTTCACGGTTTAGAGACAAGTCTTACATCGACGCAAATCGTGCTTAGCTCACCGATGTGGGCGCGATTAGGAACACTCGCGCCATTCTTCACTGTCCCTCGTTCCGCACTTTGCGCCCGGGCTCTCCCGGGCGCATTTTTATCCGGCCGCAAGCGCGCACTCAATGCGCGAAGATCGCCTCCTCATCTGCGAAGCCCTTGATCTCGATGGGGTTTCCGGAGGGATCTTCGAAAAACATCGTCCATTGCTCGCCCGTCTCACCCTTGAAGCGCACTTGCGGTGGCAGGATGAACGGGTGCCCCGCATCCTCGAGACGCGCCGCGACGATACGCCAGCGGTCCAGCGGCAGCACCACGCCGAAATGGGGCATGGGCACCTCGGTGTCCCCCACCCGCCCCGTGCGCGCCGTCGTAAGCGGCGGCCCGATATGCAGCGAAACCTGGTGACCGAAGAAGCTCACATCCACCCAAGTCGGCGCGCTGCGGCCCTCCTCGGCGCCCAGCATATCGAAGTAAAAGCTGCGCGCTTCGTCAAGATCACGCACGTTGATCGCCAAATGAAACGGCGTGAGCATATCGGCCTCCCGCCTCCTAGTGTCCAATGCCGCGCGAGCCTGCCACGCGCCCGTTCGCCGCGCGAGCTTTTCCTTTCAAATCGCACCCCCCTGGGCTACTTTTTCGGGGAGGAAGCAGGTGGCACGGGCTCATAAAAGTCCGCAAAAACGTCCGGGCCAACGGTGTAGCAGGGAAGATGACGCCAGATTTCGCGCTCCACTTTACCGTCGATAAACTGACGCTCGACGCCCGCCTCGACGGCGTCTGGGTTTCGCTCGGCGAGGCGCCGTTCAACAGCGGCCAGTTCGGCACTGAGGTGGCAGCGCTTCGGCAGAAAGCTCAGGAGCTCGCCGCGGCGGAAAGCACCGTTTTTGCGACGAAGCTCGTGCTGCCGAACGACCAGATCAAGTTTTTGACGCTCCGAGATGGCGCGCCGACCAGGCTCTCGATCACGCGCGCGCTCGAAGGCGCCACGCCCTACGCGCTGACGGAAATCGTCTATGATTGGCTCACGCTGGGCCCTGAGACGCGGATCGCCGCTGTCGCCAAAGAGACGCTGCAAGAAGCCGAGGCTTTCGCGCGCGAGCACGGCCTCGCCCCCGCAGCCTTTGTGGCCCTCCCCGATGAGGGTTGGGAGGGTCGTGAGGCGTTCTTTGGCGCGGCTGGCAGCGAGCACGAAGACGCTGAGCGCGACGGCGCGCCTTATGCGAAGGGCGCCTTGGCGGACATCCTCGCCGCGCGAGAGGCCGCTGCGCGCCAGAAAGCCGAGGAGGTCGCCACAGCCGCCCCGCAGCCTGAAGACACGCCAGTCGACGCTATCGCGGAGGCTGTTGCGCCCGAAGCCGTGGCGGACGCGGAAGTCATCGAGGGGGAAGCGCCTCCCCAGGCGCAGGACCCCGAGCCCGAGGAGAGCGACGTATCAGAGGCACCCGCCCCAGTCGCTGCGTTCCAATCCGTGCGCCAGATCGATGCGGGCGCGGCGCCCGCGCTTGGCGCGGCCACGGTGCCGGACGTCATTGATGTGGCGCCCAAAATAACGCTCGTTGCGGCGCCCCAAGAGGATGCGCCCTCCATCGCCGCGCCGCGTATCCCCTCGGGCGACATGCCAGAGGCCACGGCCATGGCGGCGTCGCTTAGGCCCGCTCTTGCCGCTGACGGCCTTGGCTTCCGAAGCGGGGCCCATGCCGCAGACAGGGACGCGGAGTCTTACGGGCCGGGCGCGGAGCCGAGCGCGAGCGCGCGCGGCAGACCGCGCTTCCTCGGGCTTATCCTTACCGTCCTCTTGATCATCGCCCTCTTGGCGGTGGCCGCGCTCGCCAGCATACGGGAGGACGGACTGGCGCGGTTCTTCGAGCCGCGGTTGCCGGCCGCGCCCGATCTGCCGACATCGGCGCTCTTGTTGCCAGACGCCGAGCGCCCCGCGCCTGAGATTGCCGCCATCGCGCCAGCGCCGCTCTCCATCGCGCCCGAGCCCATCGACACAAACCTCGCTGCCTTGCCCGACACCGTCGAGGAGGAGGGAGAGGATGCGACCGTCGCAGTCATAGAACTCGATGAGCGCGGCTTGGAGCGGCTCTACGCTGCCACCGGCATCTGGGCCATTTCGCCCAGCGCCATGGTGCCGCCCACGGCGACCGAGCTCGAGACATTCTATGTCACCTCCATCGACAGCGTGATCGCGACCGGCGATGCCGTGGCCCTCGAACTCTCGGTGGCGCTCGACGCCGATCAGCGGCCACCGTCACAGCCCTTGCCGCCCGCGCCCAGCGCGCGCTTTGAGTTCGATGCGCGCGGCCTGCTCATTGCCACGCCCGAAGGGTCGGTCTCGCCGCTGGGATACACGGTGATCGCGGGGCGGCCCGCGCTGGTGCCGCCGCTCAGGCTGCCCGATGAAGTCCAAGCCGAGCTCGATCTGGCCCGCCTCGCCGCCTTTCGGCCCCAAGCGCGCCCCGAGACACTGGCCGAGGACGCGGAGCGGCGCGCCAATGGCGGCCTGACGCGGGCCGAGCTCGCGGCATTCCGCCCGCGCGTGCGGCCTGAGGCGCCAAAAGCGGCAGAGGAAGCGGAGGAAAGCGATGCGCCGCCGTCCGAGCTCGCAGTGGCGAATTCGCGGCGCCCTGAGGCGCGCCCGCGCAACATCGACCGCATCATCGCCGCCGCGCGCGCGTCACAGCCGACGACGGTTGCCGTCGCCGCGCCCGTCACGCCCCGCGCCACCGCGCCGAGCGGGCCGACCCGCGCCTCCGTCGCGCGCGCAGCCACGACCGTCGACGCCATCAACCTGCGCCGCGTGAACCTCATCGGCGTCTACGGCAAGCCGTCTGACCGGAGCGCGCTCGTGCGCCTCGCCAATGGGCGCTTCGTGAAGGTGCAGGTGGGTGACAGGGTCGACGGCGGGCGCGTTGCCGCCATCGGAGAGAGCGAGATCCGCTACGTCAAAGGTGGCAGGAACATTACGCTGGAAATTCCAACGGGATAGGTACTGAGACTCACGTCCAGGGCCCGGCCCGAGACCTAGCCTGCATCGAAGCTTGAGGCCCCGGGTCAAGCCCAGGGCCTGGCCTTACAGAGCCAGCTTAGGCCGCATCATCGTATTCGCCGTTGGCCATCTCTTCGGCCTCGATGCTCTCGAAGAGCGCCTTGAAGTTGCCCTCGCCGAAGCCGTCATCGCCCTTGCGCTGGATAAACTCGAAAAAGATCGGCCCGATCACCGTCTTCGAGAAGATCTGGAGGAGGATTTTCGTCTCGCCGCCATCCACGACACCTTCGCCATCGATCAGAATGCCATGCTGTTTCATCCGGTCGAGCGGTTCTTCGTGGCCCTGCACCCGCTCTTTTGAAAGCGCATAGTAGGTCTCGGGCGGGCCAGGCATGAATTTCACGCCCATCTCCGCGATGGCATCGACGCTCTCGTAGATGTCGCGCGCGCCCACGGCGATGTGTTGGATGCCTTCGCCGTTGTATTTCTTGAGGTAATTCACGATCTGCCCCGTCTCGCCCCGGTCTTCGTTGATCGGGATGCGGATGCGGCCGCAGGGCGAGGTGAGCGCGCGGGAGAAGAGGCCGGAATACTTCCCCTCGATGTCGAAGAAGCGGATTTCCTTGAAGTTGAAGAGGTCGCCGTAGAAGCGGAACCAGGTGTCCATGTTCCCTTTGAAGACGTTGTGCGTCAGGTGATCGAGGTAGTGGAAGCCCACGCCCTCGGGGTGTGCTTTGTCGATCCAGTCGAACTCATCGTTGTAGGGATTGGCTTCGTAGTAAGTGTCCGTGAAGTAGATGAGCGAGCCGCCGATCCCCTTGATCGCGGGCCAATCGACCGTCTTGCCGGGGCCATCAAAGGGCTCGGCGCCATGAGCCACGGCGTGGCGGTAGGCGTGCTCAGCGTCCACAACCCGCCAGGCCATCGACGGCGCGCAGGGGCCATGCGCTTCGATGAAATCCGCCGCATGCGTGCCTGGCTCGGCGTTCAAGACATAGGTGATGTCGCCCTGCTGCCAGAGCTCGACGGCCTTCGCCTTGTGCGTCGCGGTGTGGACATAGCCCATCCGGCGGAAGGTCTGGCGGAGCTCTTCCGGCTCGGGATGGGCGAATTCGACGAATTCAAAGCCGTCCGTGCCAGCGGGATTTTCAGGGGTGATCGTGGCCTTCGGTGCGTCGTGGGGAAACGGACCCATGTGGTTCTCCTCTTGTTGAGATTGAGATAGCTCAAAGGCTGTGCGGTGGCTCCGCATGCGCCCGCATATTTCAGCGATATGGCTCTGCGATCTTGAGAAATTGAGGGGCCTGATGCAAAATTCCAGCATGGAGGCGCTCGACCCCACAGATATTCGTCTTCTCGACGCGTTGCAGCGGAACGCGCAGCTCACGACGCAAGAACTCGGCGAAAAGCTCGCGCTCTCGCCCTCGCAGGCCGGGCGGCGACGGCAGCGGCTCGAGGCGGCGGGCTTTGTGCGCCACTACACGGCGCGCTTGCATCCGGCGAAGCTCGGCCTCGACGTCCAGGCCTTCATCCAGGTGCAGATGGCCTCGCAGCTTCCCTCAGACGCCCGCGATTTCCTGAGCACGGTGCGCGCTCGCGCCGAGATCGTGAGCGCGTGGACCATGACGGGCGAGGCCGACTACCTCTTGCGCGTCTTTACGCCCGACCTCGCGCGCCTCAATTTTCTGATCCACGATGTCCTTTTGCCAATGAAAGCCGTCGCGCGCGTCCAGAGCCAGATCGTGATGGACCAGCCCAAAGCCGATACGGGGCTGCCGCTATGAGCGAGTTTCTCCTTCAGGCGGCGCTTTACCTTGGCGCGGGGCTTGTGGCGGTGCCCCTCGCGATCCGCTTCAAGCTGGGGTCGGTTTTGGGCTATCTGCTCGCCGGGCTCTGCATCGGCCCCGCGCTCGGCCTTGTGAGCGATACCGAAGACATTCAGCATTTCGCCGAATTCGGCGTTGTGATGATGCTCTTTCTCATCGGGCTTGAGCTCGATCCCAAAAGCCTTTGGGATATGCGCGTGCGGCTCCTCGGGCTCGGCGGGCTTCAGATCATCCTGACGACAGCTTTGATCGCGGGCGCGGGTCTCTTCCTGGGCTATGATTGGCGGGTGTCACTGGCGATGGGCCTGGTTCTCGCGCTCTCCTCGACGGCGATCGTGCTCCAGACGCTCAATGAGAAAGGGCTCATGGCAACCGGTGGGGGGCGCTCGGCTTTTTCGGTGCTGCTTGCACAGGACATAGCCGTGATCCCGATGCTCGCCCTTTTGCCGCTCCTGGCTGTGATGCCCGATATCATCGGGCAGGCTGACGGCTCTATCGTGCGCACATCGCAACTTGAGGCCGAGGCAGATCATCATAGCCTGTCGCTCGTGGCCAACCTGCCCGGTTGGGGGGTGACGCTTGTGACCATGGCGGCGGTGGGCAGCATTGTCTTTGTCGGCCGCTTCCTGACCCACCCGCTCTATCACATGATCGCGCGCACGCGGCTCAGAGAGCTCAACACCGCCTTTGCCCTCTTCATCGTGGTGTCGATCTCGGTTCTGATGAACCTGGTGGGCCTTTCCCCGGCGCTCGGCGCGTTCCTCGCCGGTGTGGTGCTTGCGAGTTCAGAGTTCCGCCACGAATTTGAAAGCGCCATCGAGCCTTTCAAAGGGCTCTTACTCGGGCTTTTCTTCATCACCGTGGGCGCGGGCATCGACGTCGCACTGCTCATCAGCGCGCCGCTCATGATCCTCGGCGCGACCTCGGCGCTGATCATCGGAAAGGGGCTCGTGCTCTTTATCCTGGGCTGGGTGTTCAAGCTGCGCGAGCGCGCGCATTGGCTCTTTACGCTATCTCTGGCGCAGGCCGGTGAATTTGGCTTCGTGCTGATCTCGTTTGCCGGTCAAACGCAGGTGTTTTCGCCGGGGCTTTCGCAGCGCCTCTTGCTCATCGTGGCGCTCTCGATGCTGATCACCCCGCTTCTCTTTATCCTTTACGAACGGCTGACGCATCGCCTTGGCGATGTGGATCACCCGGAACCTGATGAGATTAACGCGCAGGGGCGCATTATCATCGCGGGGATCGGGCGCTTCGGGCAGATCATCAACCGCATGCTCCAGGCGGCGGGCATGCAGGCGACCGTGCTTGATAACGATCTCGATACGATCCGCCTCATGCGGCGCTTCGGCTACAAGGCCTATTTCGGCGATCCCTCGAACCACGCGCTGCTGGCGGCGGCGGGCATCGCCGAAGCAAAGGTCTTGATCGTGGCGATTGATGACACGGCGCGCGCCGTTGATCTCGTCGAATATGCGCGCCGCCATCACCCGGATTTGCACATCATCGCACGGGCGCGCGACCGGGTGCATACCTATCAATTGGTGCGCGCGGGGGCGTCAAACACGGTGCGCGAGACTTTTGACGCCTCGCTCCGTGCGGGCAGATATGTTTTGCAAGCGCTCGATTTCAGCGAGTTTGACGCCTATGAGCACGAAAAAGCGTTTTTCAAACACGACCGGCACATCCTGCGGGAATTGTCGGATCTCTGGGATCCGGATGTGCCGATCTCGGAAAACCGCGCCTATATCGAGCGCGCCAAAGAGCTTGAGCGCGATTTAGAGACCCAGATCGTCGCCGCCGCCGAAAAGGAAGGCTAGCAAACGCTCTATCCGTCGCTGACGCCAGCCTCATCGAACGTCGCCATGCCCGAATGACAGGCGAGCGCGCCCTTGAGAACGCCAATTGCCAATGCCGCGCCTGAGCCTTCTCCGAGCCTGAGCCCGAGATCGAGAAGCGGCTCTTTGCCGATCTTGCCGAGAAGCGCGCCATGGGCCCCTTCACCGCTCACATGGCCCGCGGCGCAATGATCAAGCGCGCCGGGCGCGGCCTCAGCCAAAACTGCGGCGGCAGCGGTGCAGATGAAGCCATCGAGAATGACGGGGATAGACATGTGCCGGGCCGCGGCAATGGCTCCGGCCATCCCCGCGATCTCGCGCCCGCCCACGCAGCGCAGAACCTCGAGCGGGTTCGTGCCCATCTCATCGGCATGCAAAGCCACGGCCGAGCGCACCAGCTGCTCTTTGCGGGCGAGCCCTGCGTCATCGACGCCCGTCCCCCGCCCGACCCACGAACCGCCATAGAGCGCTGTGGCGATGGCGGCGGCGGCGGTTGTATTCCCGATCCCCATTTCGCCGGTCACCAGGAGATCGGCCTTTGGATCAAGAGCTTGCCACCCGGCAGCGAGCGCCGCCACAAGCTCGGCCTCGTCCATGGCGGGCGCTTCGCTGAAATCGCGGGTGGGGCGATCGAGATCGAGGGCAACAACGCGCATCTTCGCGCCGAAGGTCTCTGCCAACTGGTTTATCGCCGCGCCGCCATGCTCGAAATTGGCGACCATCTGATGCGTGACCTCCGGCGGAAAGGCGGAGACGCCGCGCGCGGCAACGCCGTGATTGCCCGCGAAAATGATGATCTGAGGCGCTGTGATGCGCGGCGTGGCCGTGCGCTGCCAGCCTGCGGCCCATAGAGCGAGGTCTTCCAGCCGGCCCAGCGCGCCGGGCGGCTTTGTCAGTTGGCCGTTGCGCTCTTGCGCTGCGGCTCGCGCCGCCTGATCGGGGCCCTCAAAGCCCTTCAGGAGATCGAGAAACTCAGATGAGGTGGAAAAAGGTGCCATGTTGCCCGCAGCTTGATCGTGTAACGCGCCTTCTTTATCGGCACGCGTAGCGCGAGCAAGGGAGAGATTGCCATGGCAGCCGATGAACGGCCATTCGTCGCGTCCGATATCGCCGCGTCTCTCGGGTTCTTGTCGCGCTTTCCAGTCCGCGTTGATGGCGCTTGGGCCACCGAGCGCGGCGCGCGCATGGTGTGGGCCTATCCCGTTGCTGGGGGCTTGATAGGGCTCGTTTTGGCGCTTCTCGCGGCCGGGTTCGCAGCGGTTTTGCCCGCAAGCTTGGCGGCCGCTCTCACGCTGGCGGCCGCGCTCATGGTCACAGGCGCGCTCCATGAAGACGGCTTCGCGGATTGCTGCGATGGCTTTTGGGGCGGATGGACGAAAGAGCGCCGCCTCGAAATCATGAAAGACAGCCATATCGGCGCTTACGGTGTGATCGGTCTCGTGATGTCGCTGCTCATCCGATGGCTCGGATTGAGCGCGCTGATCTCAGCGGGCGAGATCTGGCTGCTCATCGGCGTCGCGGCGGCCTCGCGCGGGGCAATGACGCCGCTCATGGCCACAAGAAACGCCCGTGGCAGCGGCGTGAGCGCGCGCGTCGGGCCCGCGCCGCGCATAGCCTGGGGCGCGGCGCTTCTCCTGTCAGGCTTGGCGCTCTGCGTGTTCGGAGCGATGGGAGCCGCCATCGCGCTGGCCATGTTTTGCGCCGCGCTCCTAACATGGGCCAGCGCACACCAGAAAATCGGCGGGCAAACAGGCGATGTTTTGGGCGCAACCCAGCAAATGTCAGAGATGGCGGGCCTTTGCGTGGCCGCAGCCCTTTTGGCATGAAAAAGGCGCCCGCAAGGGCGCCCTTTCAAAAGCTGGTCGGCGGCTTAGGCCGCGCGCGACATCAAGACAGCGCCAACCTCTTCAGCGGCCATGCTTTCATCGGCTCCGTTGACCGCAGCAACCTCGCGCGTCAGCCGCTCAAGCGCGGCCTCATAAAGCTGGCGCTCAGAATAGCTCTGCTCGCGCTGATCATCGCTGCGATGCAGATCGCGCACCACCTCAGCGATGGCGATCAGATCGCCCGAATTGATCTTTTGCTCATATTCCTGCGCCCGGCGCGACCACATCGCGCGCTTGACCTTGGCCTTGCCTTTGAGCGTCTTCATCGCCTGGCTCACAACATCCGGGCCAGAGAGCGGGCGCATCCCCACATCTGTCGCTTTGTGTGTCGGCACGCGCAGCGTCATTTTATCTTTCTCGAAAGAGATCACAAAAAGCTCAAGCGTGATCCCCGCGACTTCCTGCTCCTCAATCGAGACGATCTGACCCACGCCATGGGCGGGATACACAACATACTCATTGGGGCTGAAATCGTTTTTCTTGGCCTTGCTCATCTGGGTCCTTCCTCAAGCAGTCAGGGCGCCGCCACGACCCGCATACGCCGCCCGCCTTCCGAAAGGAAATCGCTCGGCACGCCATGTGTCGGGTCAAAAAAACCATCCGGTGCGCAAGCAAGGGATGGGGCAGCTGGTGTTTCGTTAGTGCCGGTATAGCACAAGAATCGCCCTATTAGAAGGACTTGTTACAAAAACGACATCTCGCGCGTCGCGCTTAGCCGCCTTCGCCCGGGTTCGGAGAGAAATATTTCTCGAGCTTGCTTTCTTCACCGTCGCGCTCTTCATGGCCCTCGAGCGGTTCTTTCTTAGTAATGATATTCGGCCATTGCTCAGAATATTTGCGATTGAACTCGACCCATTCTTCCATGTCCGGCTCTGTATCGGGGCGGATCGCGTCGGCGGGACATTCCGGCTCGCAAACGCCGCAATCTATGCACTCATCGGGGTGGATGACGAGCGTGTTTTCGCCTTCATAGAAGCAATCCACCGGGCAGACCTCGACACAATCCGTGTATTTGCAGGCGATGCAGTTATCGGTGACCACATAGGTCATGGGCGGAGCTGTCCTTTCGTGTTTCGCGGAACTTAGTTGTGAGGGCCTCGGCCTTCAAGGCGGTCAATCGAACGCCGATCTCTCTTTGTGGGCCGGCCTCCCATCCGCTCCTGCCCGGGGGTGCGATCTGCCGGTAAAGGGGGTGCCGCAACCGGCGGGGACAGATCTTCATAAAGCGCCTGCGCCTCAGGGGCGGGGCCGCGCCGCACGCCGAAATCAAGCACCTTGATCACACGAACGGCATGACCCTGCGGGAAGGTCAGAACGTCGCCCAAGGCGAGGCTGCGCGACGGCTTTGAGATCGGCTGCGCATTCACGCGCACTTTGCCCTCGGCAACGATTTTGCTCGCCAGCGAGCGTGTCTTGAAGAACCGCGCCTGCCAGAGCCATTTATCGACCCGCATGCTTTGTGCGAGATCAGATGGCCCGGCGGTCACTCCTTGCCCTTAAAGCCCATGAGCGCGGCGGCGAAGGGGTTATCGGGGTCGATACGATCCTTCTTTTCGGGCTTTGACTGATAGGTCTTAGGGCCCGAACTGCGCTCTTTTTGGGGTTTGCCTCTCGGCTTGCCGCCCGATTTGCCGCGCGCCTCGCCATTGGGTTTGCCACCCGCTTTGCGGCCGGGCCGGTCTCCCTGAGAGGCGTCGCCTTTTTGGTGGCGCAGCTGAGTGCGCCGGGGCCTGGCCTGGCCGATCCAGGTAAAGGTGTAGAAGGTCTCGCGTTCGGGCTCGGCTTGCGGGGCGGCACCCGTCGGGCCCTCAGCCTCGGCCGCTTCGGCACCCCCCTCTTCAGGCGCGGCTGTCGCGTTGGGCTCAGGCGTTGACGCAGGCTCTGCCCCCGAACTTTCCATATGAGCGTCACCTGCCTGAGGTGCCGGCTCGGCCTCTGGAGCCGGGGCCGCATGTTCACCGTTGTCCGCGGCGACATCGGCCATCTCTTTGAGATCGTGGGCAGCAACCGTTTGAGGCGCTTTTGGTGCCTTTTCGCGCTCGCCTTGTTCGGCCCTATATCCGAGGCCTTCCATCAGATTCGCGAATTGCTCAAGGGTCATGCCCGTGATCGAAAGCATGTCAGCGCTGGCCTCAAAGCCCGCGCGGGTATCTTGCGCGCGGATCATGTCGGCGAGCCGCTCAAGCATATCGATGCGGATCGCGCGCGCGCCCGCCGCGCGATAGCCCGCTGCCGTATGAAACCACGGCAGAGCTTGAGCATCGGCCTCGATTGAGACAAGACCAGGCGGCGGGCTTTCTGGAAACTCGTCGAGGCCTTTTGACAAAGACATCAGAACGAGCCGAAGCCGCGTTGGCGCGGGTTTCAAAAGCAAAGGCAAAAAGATCGTGAACTGGCCAAATCGCACGCCATGTTTGCGCAAAAGGCCGCGCGCGTCCTGATCGAGCGCTTTGACCTCTTGGGCCACATCCGCGCGCTTCTGGATCCCCATGCCTTCGACGAGCTGAAAAGCGAAGCCGCGCGCGAGGCCGGTGAGCGCCTCATCGCGCTGCATTGCCATGAGCGGCTCGAAAAGTGCGGCGATCTTGCGGTCGATGAAATGCTGCAACCGCCGGGTCACCTTTTCGGCCACCTCCGCGCCAGCTTCATCATCTACAAAGGCGCGCACTTTGGGCTTGAGCGCGTCTGAGCCCGCGACGAGCTTACCCACCGCATCGTTGCCCCACATGAGCCCGCCCTGCTCGGTGAAATCGATCTCGGTGTCGGGTGCGTTATAGAAGCGATCAGACAGAAGATGGAACTTGGGCGCGAGCGCCTGGATCGCCGCGGCGCGCAGGGTTTTTGCCTCGCCCGCGCTCGCTTTTTCATCCTGGCGAAAGCGGAACCCCTCGAGCTTACCAACGAATTGGCCTTCCACGGTCACTTCGCCGTTTTCATTTACCTCGGCCAAGAGCCTCTCCTTCTGTTTCAACCGCCGCATCAGGACAGAGGTCCGGCGATCGACAAATCTCGCGGTCAGCGCTGTGTGAAGCGCGTCTGACAGGCGGTCTTCTACGGCACGCGTTTCCTCGCGCCAATGGCTTTCATCTTCGACCCATCCCTTGCGTTGCGCCACATATGTCCATGTGCGGATGTAAGCCAACCGTTTCGAGAGCGTATCGATATCGCCTTGCGTGCGGTCAATGCGCGCCACCTGCCTGCGAAACCAATCATTTGGCACCCGCCCCGCCTCATGGAGAAATTTGAAGATGGCCGCGAGCAGGCCCGCATGCTCCACCGGCGAAATTCCGCGAAAATCAGGGATCCGGCAAACATCCCAAAGGAGGCGCACAGAGGCCCCATCACCGGCGCGCGCGCGAGCGTCCGCCTCGCTTGTCAGGGCTTTAAGGGCAGCGAGATCATCGCTTTCGCGCACCCGCGTAAGCCATGGATCATCGGTTGGGGCTTCAAGGCTCTCAATGAGCCGCTCGGGCGATCCGAAATCGAGGCGCGCATTGCGCCATTGCAGCTTTCGCACCGGTGTGAAGCGATTATCGGTGATCGCGGCCACAACGCCTTCATCGAGCGGGCGCGCTTCGCCGGTTACACCGAATGTGCCATCGGTCGTATAACGCCCCGCGCGCCCCGCGATCTGCGCGAGCTCATTGGGCTGAAGCGGGCGCATGCGCCGCCCATCAAATTTATGTGTTCCCGAAAAGGCGACATGGGTCACGTCAAGGTTGAGCCCCATCCCGATCGCATCGGTCGCGACCATGAAATCGACATCGCCATTCTGATAGAGCTCGACCTGCGCGTTGCGCGTGCGCGGGCTCAGCGCCCCCATCACAACAGCCGCCCCGCCCTTTTGCCGCTTGAGCAGTTCGGCGATGGCGTAAACATTTTCGATGCTAAAGCTCACCACAGCCGAACGCGGGATCATCCGCGAGAGCTTTTTCTCGCCGGTATATGTGAGCTGGGAGAACCGTTCGCGCGATTGAAACTGCGCACGGGGGATGAGATCGGCAATGGCCGAGCGCATCGTGTCGGCGCCCATGAAAAGGGTCTCATGGGTGCCGCGCGCGTGGAGCAACCTATCGGTAAAGACATGCCCCCGCTCGGGATCGGCGCACATCTGTATCTCATCAACCGCGACGAAATCGCACCCGAGCCCCTCGGGCATCGCCTCGACCGTAGACACCCAGAATTGCGTGCGATCCGGGACAATCCGCTCTTCCCCTGTCACCAGCGCCACGACAGACGGGCCGCGCACAGCCACAATCCGGTCATAGACCTCGCGGGCCAAAAGCCTGAGCGGCAGACCGATGATGCCAGAGCGGTAGCTCAGCATACGCTCAATGGCATAGTGCGTTTTACCGGTGTTGGTTGGCCCCAAGACGGCGGTGATCCGCCCCATCTCAGCCATGCTCACTGCCTTCTATTGCCGGACGTGCGCGCGAAACCCCTAAATCCGGGAACCCGCCGTCGCCTTCTCTAGCCTATCGATCGCCTCCGATAGGTTTTCGCGATGCGGATGTATAGCCCTCACTTCGTAGTAGATTTCGAGCGCCTCCGCGCGCATCCCGAGCTCTTCGAGGATCACAGCAAGCCCAGCAAGCGCGCCAAAGTGGCGGGGCTCGAGCGCGAGCGCCGTTTCGATATCATGCAGGGCGGGGCCATACTTCCCCGCGCGGAAAAACGCCGTCGCTCGGGCATGAAAGCCTTGCGCGAAGCCGGGCGCATGGTCGGTGAGCGCGGTGAAATGCTCGATGGCCTTGGCGAAGTCATCGGCCTCCATGGCGTCTTGTCCGCGCTTGAGGAGCATATCCATGGCGGGCGAGCCTGATTTTGACCATTCCCGCCAGATTTTCTCTTCAATCGGCTTGTAATCCGCCGGGTCCACGGCTTTTAGGCGATCAAAGAGCGGGTCGAGTTCGCCTTGCTGCGCAATCGCCGGTAAGGAAATCCCCACTGTCAAAGCGAGTGCCGCAACGGCACGAGTGAGCGTGTTTGTAAACGTTGCCATAACCCGCTTGAATGTAGCTGCGGGTCGCAAGAATACCAGCGAGACTTTTACGGAGAGATCACATGAGCATCATCGAAACCGCCGTTGCGGCCCTGAAGACAAAAATGGGCGCAGAAGGCTTTGACGGCACAGCGAAATTCGAGATCGAAGGCCAGGGTGCAATCGTGATCGATGGGGACGGTCCGCGTATCGGCGAGGACGATGCCGATGTCACGCTCAAAGCCGATGCCGAGACATTCCAGGGGATTCTTTCGGGCGACGTTAATCCGACGACGGCCTTCATGACGGGCAAGCTTTCCGTCGAGGGGGATATGGGCATGGCCATGAAGCTCGCAGGCGTTCTCGCCTAACGCCACCGGCATGGAGGACGCCCCTCTCCGCAATGATATCGCCGAGGGACCGCCCGGTGGCAAAGCCTATTGGCTGCGCGCCGATGACGGTCTTCGCATCCGCATTGCTGCCTGGCCCGGAGGCGCTCGGGGCACCGTTCTGATCTTTCCCGGGCGGACGGAATACGCTGAAAAGTATGGCCGCGCGGCCGCCGAATACGGCGTGCGCGGTTATGCTTGCGTCTCCATAGATTGGCGCGGTCAGGGGCTCGCCGACCGGATGCTGCCGGATCCGCGCGTGGGCCATGTGGATCGCTTCACCGATTATCAGCGCGATGTGCGCGCCGTGATGACCGCCGTCCAGGACCTTGCCTTGCCCAAACCTTGGTATCTCTTGGCGCATTCGATGGGCGGGTGCATCGGGCTGCGCGCGGTTTTGGAGGGTCTTGACGTGGAGGCGTGCGCCTTTTCCGCGCCAATGTGGGGCGTGCAGATGTCAACGCCGCTGCGCCCGGTCGCCTGGGCCGTCTCATCGGCCCTTCCGCCGCTCGGACTAGGCAATCTTAAATCGCCAGGCACCAATGACAAAGTCTATGTTCTCGAAGAGCCCTTCGACGACAACACCCTCACCAATGACCGCGACATGTGGGATTACATGGCCCGTCATGCCCGGGCCGAACCTGCCATCGCGCTTGGATCGCCTTCGGTGAGATGGCTCAATCAGGCTTTGCGCGAAATGCGCTATCTCGCAACGCAACCCGCCCCAAAGAAGGCTTGCGTCTGTTTTCTGGGCACGAATGAGCGGATCGTCGATATGGGGCGCATCCGCGCGCGCATGGCCAAGTGGCCGGGCGGTCGGCTCATCGAGTTCCCCGATGCTGAACATGAAGTCATCATGGAAGAGCCCGCAATCCGCGCGCGGGTCTTTGACGAAACGCTCGCGGTTTTCGAAGCGTCGAGACCTTCGTGACCGCCGTTATCGCTTGAGCTTGTGAATGCCCATCGCTTCGGCTGCGGCACCGGCGCGCATCCAGCTATGTTCGGAGGCCACAAAAAACATCGTGAGCCCGTGGTGTCGCAAACCGTCGGCCTGGGTGGCATTGCCCACGAAGGTCATGTAAGCCTTGCCCGCCGCTTGGGCGGCGGCGCCACAGCGCGCAAAGGCGGCCTGCAACTCCGCGCTCGCCTGATCGGTTTTGCCATATCCGACAGACAGATCAGCAGGACCGAGGAAAAGCCCGTCTATGCCTTCGGTTGCCGCAATATCCTCAACGGCTTCAAGGCCCGCAGGCTCTTCGATTTGCGCGATCACAATCGTCTCCGCGCTCTGATCAAGCACATAACTCATCTTGCGCGTGGCAAATCCCGCCCAACGGGTTGATCCCGCATAGCCGCGTCCGCCTTCCCCGAAATGGCACATCTTGGCGAGCCCCGCCGCTTTCGCCGCGCTATCGATATGCGGCGCAACAATGCCCACCGCGCCCGCAGCAAGCGCTTGCAAGACATCGGCGGGCGTCGCCGCGGCGGGGCGCACAAGCAACGGGAAATCAAGCGCCCGCCCCATCGCAAGGCACATATCAAGCCGCGCGCGATCAAAGGGCGCGTGTTCCGCATCCAGGCACAAAAAATCGAGGCCCGATTTTGCCAGCACCTCGATGAGCTCGTAGGCTGGCGTTTTCAGAAAGGTGCCCGCCAGCATTTCGCCCGACAGCATACGGTTTTTGAAATCGGCGATCGTCATGGCGGCCCTCCCAGCTTTTGGAGGAGAGCATCAACACGACCGGCGCGCCTTGGCAAGCGAGCTTGAGCCGCTACCCTTAGCGCATGGTGTTGAGCTTTACCGACAAGGGCATTTACTGCGCCGCGGGCGACTTCTATATCGATCCCTGGAGACCCGTCGATCGCGCGCTCATAACCCATGGCCATGCCGACCATGCCCGCCCCGGCATGGCGCGCTACCTGAGCACACAGGCCGCCGCCCCCGTGATCCGATACCGCTTGGGGAATATCTCGCTTGAAACCGTCGCCTATGGCGAAACACGCCGCATCGGCGACGCGGAGGTGACCTTCTTTCCCGCCGGTCATGTGCCGGGCTCAGCGCAGATCCGCGTGGTTGTGAACGGCGAGGTCTGGGTTGCGTCAGGGGATTATAAGGTGGTCGATGACGGCCTCTCAGAGCCCTTTGAGCCGGTGAAATGCCACGCGTTCATCACAGAATGCACCTTTGGCCTGCCTGTGTTCAACTGGACGCCCGAGGCTGACGCCCGCGCGGCGCTCAATGCGTGGTGGGCGGCCAACGCCGCCGCGGGGCGCCCCTCGATCATCGGAGCCTATTCGCTCGGCAAGGCTCAGCGGATCCTCAGCGCTGTTGACCCCGCCATCGGGCCGATCTTGACCCACGGGGCGGTTGAAAACACAAATGGCGTCCTGCGAGCGCAAGGTTATGCGCTCCCGGAGACGACGCTTGTGACGCCGGAGACGAAATCAAAAGACTACCCAGGCGCGCTCGTGGTCGCGCCGCCTTCCGCGCTTGGCTCGGCCTGGGCGCGGCGCTTTGGCAACGCATCGAGCGCCTTCGCATCAGGCTGGATGGCGCTGCGCGGCGTCAGGCGCAGACGCGGGGCAGATCGGGGCTTTGTCATGTCAGATCACGCGGATTGGGCCGGGCTCAACACCGCCATCGCGGAAACCGGCGCGCACCGTATCTTTGTCACCCACGGTTACACCAGTGTCTTCCGCGCCTGGCTCGAAAGCCAGGGATATCAAGCGGCTATCGTGGAAACTGAATTTGAAGGTGAAGGCATAGACAGCACGGCGGACGCCGCCGCATGACCCACGTTGAGGCGCGCTTTCCCTGGGCGGGCGCAAAGCTGCATTGGCGCGACCGGGCCATCGCTTGGGGCGCGCGGAACGTTGTGCGCCGCGCGCTTTCAGCCCCGCCGCATTGGCCCTCTCACCGGCGCGGTTTCGCTATGGCCGGGCGCATGCGCCAGCTCGCAGCGGCGCGCGGCGTGCGCTATCGCAGCATCGCGCTCGGGCCACGCGGGGCGCTCGAAATCTCGCCCGAAGCCCCTGAACGGCGGCTGATATGGGTCCATGGCGGCGGCTTCGTCGTCGGGGCGCCCGAGACGCATCTGGCCATGCTCACCCATCTGGCGCGCGCCGCCAATGCGCTCATTATCGCGCCGCGCTACAGGCACGCGCCCGAAGATCCCTTCCCCGCCGCAGTCGATGATATCGAAGCCGCTTCCCGCGAGGCGATGGCATGGCGCGCCGATGTGGGACAGGCAGCCTTGGGCGGCGACAGCGCGGGCGGATGCCTCGCGCTCGTGGCACTCGCGCATCTTTTGGCGCGCGGGCAGACGCCCGAAGCGCTCTTGCTCTATAGCCCCGCGACAATCGTTGATCCCGAGCGGCCTGTGCCCGAAGCCGATGATCTCCTGTTTCCCGAAAGTGTTCTGCATGACCTCGGAAAGGCCTATGCGGGCGATGAAGATCCGAAGAACCCGCGCCTTTCCCCGATCCACGGGGATTATAGAGGCGCGCCGAGGGCGCTCATTCAATGCGTGTGCGGCGAATACCTTGAGGAAGACAGCGATGCCCTGGCCGCGCATCTGGCTGGCTTCAACGTGCCTGTGAGGCTCGAAAAGGTAAACGGCATGCCCCATGTCTGGCAATTCATGGCGGGCAGCTCGCCTCTGGCAGACGCCGCCATCGCGCGCTCGGCGCAGTTCCTGAAGGAGGCGGAATGAAAGAATTCGCCGAGCTTTTCACCAAAATCGACCAAACAACGAAAACGCTCCCTAAAGTTGCCGCGCTCAAGGGTTATTTTGAGACCGCGCCCGAAGAAGACAGGCTCTGGTGCATCGCGCTTTTTTCAGGCCGCCGCCCCAAGCGCACTTTGACAACGCCCTTCTTGCGCGGCTGGGCGGCCGAGCAAGCCGGCATCCCGCTCTGGCTTTTTGAAGAGGCGTATCCGGTGGTGGGCGATCTCGCTGAAACGATTGCGCTCGTGCTGCCCCCGCCCACGCGCGAAACCGATGCCTCGCTCGCCCATTGGATCGGCGTGATCAAATCGCTGCCCGGGCTTGACGAAGAGGGCCGCAAAGAGACGGTGCTCGATGCCTGGGACAGGCTCGACACAATTGGGCGCTTTCTCTTCAACAAGCTTTTGACCGGCGGATTTCGCGTCGGCGTGAGCCAAAAGCTCATGACGCGCGCCCTCGCGCAAGCCACCGGCCAGGAGGAAGCGGTCATCACTCACAAACTCATGGGGGCCTGGACACCGGAGGAGACGAGCTGGCAGGCGCTCATCGAGGCCGATGACCCCACCGCCGATCTTTCGCGCCCCTACCCCTTCTATCTCGCCTATCAGCTCGATGACGGGCCCGAGAGCCTGGGAGCACCCGGGGATTGGCAAGCTGAATGGAAATGGGACGGCATCCGAGGGCAGCTTATCGTGCGCGAAGGCGAGCATCATCTCTGGTCGCGCGGCGAAGAGCTCATGACCGACCGCTTTCCCGAACTTGCCCAAGCGCGCGATTTCTTGCCCGGTGGCACCGTCATCGATGGCGAGGTTTTGGCCTGGCTGGGGGATGCGCCGCTCCCCTTCGCGCAGCTCCAAAAGCGCATCGGGCGCAAGACAGTGCCCAAAAAGCTGCTGTCGGAAGCGCCGGTCGTGCTCCATGCCTATGATCTGCTCGAATGGGGCGGAGAAGATTGCCGCGCCTGGCCGATGCGGGCACGTCGCGCAACGCTCGAGAGCCTTGTCGCGTCATTGCCGGACGGCGCGCCGATCCGGCTTTCGCCGCTCGTTGCGTTCAAAAACTGGGAAGAGCTCGCCGCAACGCGCGAAAAAAGCCGCGCCAATCATGCCGAGGGCCTCATGCTCAAGCGCCAGGCCTCGCCTTATCTCAGCGGCCGCAAAAAGGGCGATTGGTGGAAATGGAAGGTCGATCCGCTCGTGATCGACGCGGTCATGATTTATGCGCAGGCCGGGCATGGCAGGCGCGCAAATCTCTTTACCGATTTCACATTCGCGGTCTGGAAAGGCGAAGAGCTTGTCCCCTTCACTAAGGCCTATTCCGGGCTCACCGATGCGGAGTTCCGCGAGATTACCGGCTGGGTGAAAAAGAACACGCTCCAAAGGTTTGGCCCTGTGCGACAGGTAACGCCCGCCCATGTGTTCGAGATCGCTTTCGAGGGGATCCAGGCGTCGAGCCGGCATAAATCAGGGGTGGCTCTCCGGTTCCCGCGCATGAGCCGCTGGCGCAAAGATAAACCGGTGGCCGAGGCCAATACGTTTGACGATCTTACAAAGATGCTGGCAGCCTACGGATGACCACGCGCGAAACGCCGCGCGCCCTTGCGGAGAAAGACCATGC
This sequence comes from Pseudomonadota bacterium, assembly GCA_039198835.1. GTDB lineage: Bacteria > Pseudomonadota > Alphaproteobacteria > Rhodobacterales > Rhodobacteraceae > Shimia_B. The sequence goes on from JBCCTH010000007.1 coordinate 20,583, forward strand.
CCAAAGCGCTGATGCCGCCGCCCCCCGAGCCGCCCAAGCGGCGCGCGCCCCCGGGCGCGGTCGACGCGCATCTTCATCTCGTCGGGTCTGACTTTCCGCTCTGGGACGGGCGCGTTGAAGATCCCGCAGATGATGCGGCCCTTGAGATCTGGCTCGAGCGGTATCGGTCGCTCATGGGTGCGCTGGGCTTTGACAGGGCGATCCTCGTCCATTCGATCCTCTACGGCACCGACAATTCTCTGACGCTCGAAGCCGTGCGCCGTTTGGGGCCCGCGGCCAAAGGCGTGGGCCTTTTGCCCGATGGCGCGGGCGACGCAGAGATCGCGGCCTTCGCAGAGGCGCGCATGGTGGCCGTTCGGCTCAATTACGTGCATGGCGGGGTGTTGAGCTGGGCGGGGGCCAAGGCCATGGCACCGGCGCTCGCGGCCCATGGGCTACACATTCAGATGCTCCTCAATTCGCACCGGCACATGGCCGACATTGAAGGCGAGATCGCGGGCCTTGGCGTGCCGCTGGTGATCGATCACCTGGGGTGGCCTGATTTCGCGCTCGGGGTCGATGACCCGGGCTTCCAGGCGCTTCTCAAGCTCTTGTCGCAAGGGCATATCTATCTCAAGCTCTCGGCGCTCTATCGCCTTTGCGCCGCGCCCTATGACGCGGCCGCCCCTTTCGTGGAAGCCGCGATCGCGGCCAACCCGGATGCGCTTTTATGGGGCACCGATTGGCCGCACCTGATGCTCGCAGACGCGGCCATGCCCAGCGCCGCCGCTCTCCTTGATGCCTTTGATGCCTGCGCCAGCGATGAGGTGCGCGAGAAAGTTCTGGTGACAAATCCAGAGCGTCTCTTTCGATTTGAGAGGTGAAGGGCCGGCCACTCACAGCCCAGGCAGTATTTGAGGCCAATGGAAGGCAGGGCAGCCTCTCTTATTGGCGCGCCTTGTGCTTGCTCTCTTCGGTTTAAGGCCACACATATCGCGCAAGCGAAAGAGAGGCTCCCCATGTTCCACGATGCAAACCCGACCCACGGCACCAAAGATCTCGGTGATCTGCCCGAATGGGATCTGAGCGATCTTTACGTCGGGCCGGAGGATGCGGCTTTTGAAAAAGATATGGCCTGGCTCGAAGCGGAATGCGCGGCCTTCGCGGCCGATTACGAGGGCAAGCTTGCCACCCTCGACGCGGACGCCTTCCTTGAGGCGGTGCGCCGATATGAAGAGATCGATATCATCGGCGGCAAGCTGATGTCGTTTGTCGGGCTGCGCTATTATCAGGTCACGACAGATGCCGAGCGCGCCAAGTTCATGGCCGATGCGCAAGACAAGATGACGGTAGCGACGACACCGCTCGTTTTTTGGTCGCTCGAATTCAATCGCCTGCCCGATGATGATCTCGAAGCGCTCCTGGCCCAAAACGCCGATCTGGCGCGCTATCGCCCGGTCTTTGAACGTCTGCGCGCAATGAAGCCCCATCAGCTCTCTGACGAGCTCGAGAAGTTTCTCCACGATCAATCGACGGTGGGCGCTGCGGCCTGGAACCGGCTTTTCGACGAAACGATCGCTGGTCTGCACTTTGATGTGGCCGGTGAGACGATGGGCATCGAGGCAACGCTCAACTTGCTTTCAGAGCAAGACCGCGCAAAGCGCGAAAGCGGCGCGCGTGCGCTGGCGGCGGGCTTTGCCGAGACTATCAAGATTTTCGCCCGCGTTCACAACACGCTGGCCAAGGAAAAGCAGATCGAGGATGGCTGGCGCAAGATGCCCACGCCCCAGACGGGCCGTCATCTGGCCAACCAGGTTGAAGCTGAAGTCGTCGAGGCGCTGCGCGACGCGGTCGTTGCCGCTTACCCGCGCCTGTCCCATCGCTATTATGCTCTCAAGGCGAAGTGGCTCGGGCTCGATCAGCTCGAAGTGTGGGATCGCAACGCGCCGTTGCCGCTCGAAGACGATGCCGTGATCGGCTGGGATCAGGCCGAAAAGACCGTGATGGACGCTTATTCAGCCTTTGATCCGCGCATGGGCGATCTCGCGGAGCCGTTTTTCAAAAAGGGCTGGATTGACGCGCCCGTGAAGCCCGGCAAGGCCCCAGGGGCCTTCGCGCACCCAACGGTCGTGACCGCGCATCCCTATGTGATGCTCAATTACCTGGGCAAACAGCGCGATGTGATGACCCTCGCCCACGAGCTGGGCCACGGCGTGCATCAGGTTTTGGCCGCGGGCCAGGGCGAGCTTTTGAGCGCAACGCCGCTCACCCTCGCGGAGACAGCCAGCGTCTTCGGCGAGATGCTCACCTTTCGCAAGTTGCTCGCCGCAGCCGAGACGCAAGAGCAAAAGAAAGTGCTTCTCGCCGGGAAAGTCGAGGACATGATCAACACCGTCGTGCGCCAGATCGCGTTTTACGACTTCGAGTGTAAGCTCCATGCAGCCCGCGCCGAGGGCGAGCTCACACCTGATGATATCAACGCGCTTTGGATGTCAGTTCAGGCCGAAAGCCTTGGCCCGGTTTTCAATTTCATGGACGGCTATGAGACGTTCTGGGCTTACATCCCCCATTTCGTCCACTCGCCATTTTATGTTTACGCCTATGCCTTTGGCGATGGTCTCGTGAACGCGCTTTATGCAGTCTATGAAGAGGGCGATCCCGGCTTTCAGGACAAATATTTCGAGATGCTCCGCGCGGGCGGCTCAAAGCACCACAAGGAGCTTCTGGCCCCCTTCGGACTTGACGCCTCCGATCCTGCGTTCTGGAACAAAGGGCTTTCTATGATCGAGGGCTTTATCGACGAGCTCGAGGCGATGGAACGCCAGGAGGGCTAAGGGCGGCCTCATAGGCTGCGGCCGCGTCCGTGAGATGGCGAATGGCAGCGCCCTGCTCTTCGGGCGGATAGCGCGAGACGGTCTCGGTGAGCGTCTTCGCCACGCCTGCGTAAAGTGGCCCAACGGCGGCATGAACAGCCGCCGTCATTTCCACCCAGACAGCGCGTCTGTCGCTTTCGTCCGGTTTGCGCGCGACATAGCCTTTGTCTTCCAGTCGGGAGATCAGGGTGGTGGTGGCCCCCGTCGTGAGCCCGAGATGCGCTGATATCGCCCCAGCCTTTTGCGGCCCGCCTTCCAGGAAGTTCAGGCATCTCAGGGCATTGCGATCGACGCCGAGCCGGGCACAGGCCTCTGCGTCGAGGGTTTCGATGGCGCCGTAGAGCCTGCGACAGGCCGCGATGATATTTATCTTGATTGTCAAGATACCCCTCCTATGTCACCGCAAAGGTAACAAAGGAGCGCGCGATGACCACTTTCTTCCTTCTGATTGGCACCTTGGCGGCTTTGATACTGGCTTTGAGCCTTTGGGCCCCACGTCGCTTGAGCTATCGCGAGAGCATCGGCGTCGCCGCTCCGCGAGCACAGGTCTATGACGACATCCGCTTCCAAGAGCGCCTGATGGCCTGGTCAGCATGGCCTGCGGAAACCAACTCGACCTGCGCGCTCGAAAACGAAGACGGAACAGAGGGCGCGCGCACGGTCTTTTTCACCAAGGGAAAGCGCACAGGCCATCAGGAGATCACATCGCTGACCGAGAACAGGAGCGTCTCGATGACCCTGGTGGGCCCTGGGCCGCCTCATAAGCCCGAACTCACATTCGTCCTCGAAGACGACGGCGAAAGAACGCGCGTTCACCTCGATTGTGTGAACACATTCCCGAGGCCCTTCAATGCGCTCTGGCACTTCGCCGGTCTGAGCAAATGGACACGCAGCATGCATGTGAAAGATCTCGCTGGGCTCAAAAGCTATTCAGAACGCACAAACGCTGCGGCCTAGGCATTGACGCCCTGGGGTGGCAAAGAGGCGCAAGACAACAGCAAGGCGCGCGCTCAATGCACATCACCCCCTTCGCCGTCGAGCAATGGATGAACAACACAGAGACGCGTTGCCGCCACAACTTGGCGGAGACCTGTGTCCATTCGATCTCGCTCGCGGAGCTCAAGACCTTGGCCGGGGTCAATGGTGGGCTTCTCGATGCGCTTTACGAAGATCCGCTCACTTATGGGGCCATCGAAGGGTCAGAGCGGCTCAGGGCGGCTATTGCCGCGACCTATGAGGCGCATGAACCCGCAAATATCCTCACGACCCATGGCACAATTGGCGCCAATGATCTTGCCTGGCGCGCATTGGCGGATGCGGGCGACGTTGTCGTCTCGATTGTGCCCACCTATCAGCAACACACAGCCATCCCCGCGAGCCTTGGCGCGGAGGTGCGCGAGCTGCGGCTCATGGCCTCCGATGCCTATCTCCCCGATCTTGATGCCTTGCGAAAGCTGGCGCGCGGCGCGACCGTCATCAACCTCGTGAACCCCAACAATCCGACAGGCGCGCTTTTGCCGCCCGCCACGCTTGAAGATATCGCCGCCATCGCGCGCGCCGAGGGCGCATATGTCTTGTGTGACGAGGTCTACCGCGGGACAGGCCAAGAGGGCTCCGGCCTCACGCCGTCCATTGTGGATGTCTATGAAAAGGGCATCGCCACTGGCGGGCTCTCAAAGGCTTACGCGCTCGCGGGCCTTCGCGTCGGCTGGATCGCCGGGCCGCCCGATATCCTAGAAGCCGCCATGCGCCACCGCGATTACACGACAATCTCGGTGGGCGTGCTCGATGAGCATCTCGCCGCCATCGCGCTTGAGGCAAGGGCCGCTCTCCTCGCCCGCGCGCGCGAGATCACGCGCGCCAATCTCGAAACGCTGACGCGTTGGGTGAACACGACACCTCAGGTCGATTGGGTCCCTCCGACGGGAGGGACAGTCACCCTCCTCGGCTACCACGCAAAAGCAGGGTCATATGAGCTCTGCCGCGCCCTTTTAGACGAAACTGGCGTGCTCCTGACCCCAGGCGCGGCGTTCGGCGAAGAGGGTAAAATGCGCATAGGTTTTGCCAATCGGCCCCAGGCGCTTGCGGAAGGCTTGCCAAAGCTCGGCGCGTTTCTTTCAAAGCTTTGAACTCTGGCGCGGCGGTCTTTCAATCGAGCTCTGTCCAGGGCCAGGGCTTCACTTCGCTCGCCCCCGCCAGATAGCGCGTCGCTTTCGCAACCCAAATCCCCACATCCTCGCCCAGCGCGGCCAAGCGTGGATTTGGCTTTTTGCGATCGATGAGCAGAAAGATGAATTGAATGATCGTGATGAAGGCGATGATCGTCTGCGCGAGCTGGATCATCACCCAGATTATCAGCGAGGTGATCGCGCGCGCGCCCAGCCCTTCTTCGATGACCGGCTTTTCAGGCCGGCGCGGCGGGTCGGGCATGACATCGTCGAATTCGCCTTTTTCAGCCATCAAGCCGGTCTCCGATTTCTAGAACGCGGTCAATCATCGCCTGCGTGCCGCGCGAGAAGGCGAGGCTCGGCGCATAGTCTGCGCCAGTTCGCGCAGCCTTTGAGAAGGCTTCCACCTGCGAGACATACTGGTTTACCGCCGGGAACCTTTCCACCCGCACGCCTTGTTTGGGCTGATGAAGTTCGATGCGCGCTGCGTCATAGACATTGGGGTTGAAGGGCGCGGTGAGGCGAATGAGGCCGCGGCTCCCGTGAAACTCCATGCTTTGTGTCGCGAACATGCGGGTCGAAACATAAGCCGAATAGGTCACGCCAGAAGGGAAAATCGCCTGTATGTCGGCGAAGGTGTCAAAATCCTTCTCCATCCGCAGGCGCGCGCCGGTGATCTCGGGCTCTTCGTCGGTCACAAAGCGCGCGGAGCCGAAAACATAGACCCCGATGTCGCGCAGGGCGCCCCCGCCCATGCCTGCTTGATTGCGAATGTTGGCCGTATCGGCCGAGTTATCAAATGAGAAAGCCCCCGCGATATGGCGCAGCGCGCCGATGGCCCCGTCGGAAATGAGAGCCTTCACGCGCTGCCACTGCGGATGATGGACGATCATATAGGCCTCGGCAGCCAGGAGAGGGCCCGCCTTGTCGCGGGCGGCGATCATGGCGTCGAAATCGCTGGCATGGAGCGCGGCGGGTTTTTCCACCAGGACATGCTTGCCCGCTTGGAGCGCCTTGATCGTCCAGGGCGCATGAAGCGGGTTAGGCAGCGGGATATAGACCGCATCGACGCCCGTGTCTTCGAGGAGCGCATCATAGCCCTCAACGGCGCGACACTGCGGGGCAAAGCTCTGAAAATCCGCGATTTTATCTGGTGAGCGCGACGCAATCGCTACAAGCTCAGCCCCGCGTGCCGCGTGGATCGCGGGGCCCATATGCTCCCTGGCGAATTTCGCCGCCCCCAGAATGCCCCAGCGCAGATGATCCATAAGCTCCTCCCTCGCAAGGAGCATGCCAAGGGCGATCCAGGGTTACCAGCCCTACTTTTTAGGCCAGGGGACGGGGCCGTGGCATGGAAG
>JBCCTH010000008.1:0-26376 GCA_039198835.1 Pseudomonadota bacterium
AAGCGACGTATACCGAGCTGTGGGCGCAAGCCGCCACCCAGGGCACCGAAGGCGATGACGCCCTGAACGGGAGCTCTTCCGCCGATATCCTGAAAGCATTGGGCGGGAATGACACCGTCAATGCAGGGTCGGGCGATGACAGCGTCGATGCGGGCGCGGGCGATGACCGGGTTATCACAGGTGCGGGCATCGACACTTATGAAGGCGGCCAAGGCACCGACACGCTCGATGTCAGCGGAGAGACCACGCTCACGGGCGTTGATCTCTCGGCGGGGACTTTGGGCTTCAGCGATGGCAGCAGCGAGGCGGCGACAGGCTTTGAAAATGTCGTCAGCACAGATGCAGGCGTCAGCATCACCGGCACCGACGGCGCCAATATCATCGAGATATCCGGCGCGGGCACCAGTGTGGCAGCAGGCGATGGCGACGACACGATCCGCACCGCGGCCCTCGAAGGCGGTGTCGATGGCGGAGCAGGCATCGACACGCTTGACCTCAGCGCCTCGACGGCCGCGCTGGACATCGATCTTTCGGCGGGAACCGGGCAATCGGGGGGCGGTGAGATCGTCTCGGTCGCGGGGGTCGAACGTGTCCTGGGCGGCGCGGGCGATGATATCCTGCGCGGCAGCACAGCCGATGAGACGCTCGATGGCGGCGCGGGCAACGCCACGCTCGTCACCAATGGCGGCGACGATACGCTCGTCGTTCGAGATTTCAGCGCGCAGACCGTGATCAACGTCACCGGCGCGGATGCGCTCGGCGACTTGCTCGTGCTTGAGGGCCTGCTGCCAGGCCAATCGATGCTGACCCAGGATGGTACCGATCTCGTTCTCAGCTTTGTCCAAGGCGGCTTAGCCCGCGTTATCGATCATTTCTCGGGCAATGCAGATGCCGAACTCGGCACGCTCCGGTTTGGCGATGGCACCGAGCTCGATACGGCGGGGATCGCCGCGCGCGTCGCGCAGGGTTATGCGACCACCACAGGGATCGTCAGCGGCGGCCCCGGCGCGGATGCATTCACCCATACCGAAGGCGACGGCTTTTATACGCTCGTGGCGCTCAGCTCAGGCGGTGGCAGCCCGTCAGAGGATCCGCGCGAAGGCGGCGAAGATGGCCCGATCTTCGAAGGCCCCGGAGAAGGCGAAGGGCCGATCCTTGAAGACCCCCGTGAAGGCGGCGGCGATGGGCCCGGCGGGCCCGAAGAAGGCCCCGGCCTCGCGCCTGATTTCCGCTCGATCGAAGCGCGATATGCCGATTACTTCAGCCCCTCGCAGACGACCTTCATGCGCCAGGGCGACGATCTCGTGCTCTTCGATGAATACGAGATTTTCACCTATGTCGGCATGTTCCTGCCCGACGGCTCGACTGCGATCCCCGAGATCTATCTCCAGGAGGGCACATTCGATAGCGCCGCCATCGCAGCAAAGGTCGCCGCTGACGCAGCCGGGGCCGATGCAGCCCTCGCAGTCACGCTCGATAATTTCCCGTGGATCGAATACTTCGTGCCGTCCGCCATCACCGGGGCGACCATCGATCTAACCCGCTTTTCCGGCGTGGATGCCGAGATCTACGGATATTACGACCCTGAATTCGGCGGGTTCTCTCAGGCGGAAATTTACACAGCCAACGGCGATGAAATCTACATCACCAATCTCGTGAAGTTCGATGGCCTTTCGGGGTTCTCCCAGGTCGCCTTCTCGGATGTGAGCTACGATGAGGCGACGCTCCTGGGGCTGCTTGAAGGCGGTGACGGCTTTTATGCGCCTCCTGTCGTGGAAGCACCGCGCCTCGACGGGTTCGACCTCGCGACATCCGTCTTCCAACAACAGGGCGCTGATCTGGGCATCCTGAAAGCCGATGGGTCGGGCGGCTTCATCGTCCCCGGGTATTTTGCCGGGCCGAACGGGGCCGCCATCGAGCAATTCGTTTTCGATAATGACACGGTGGTCTACGCCACACAGGTGCCTGCGCGCCTCGAGGCCGATAGCGGCTGGGTTCCACCCGGCCCGCCGAGCGATCCTTTCGTCTTTTACTTCTCTGATGATGTCGCGCTCAATGAGCTCAACCTGAGCTATGCCGGGTTTGAGAATTTCGAGGTCAGCCGCGCGCCCAATGGTGACGTCGAAATCCTCTTTGTGCCCGCCCAAGGCACCACGATCTATCGCAACCTGATCCGCGAAGATGGCAGCCTGGCTGTGAGTGAAGTTGTCTTCGCCGACATTACCGTGCCAGCGGCGGATTTTGTAACCTATGTGCAAACCGGCATCCTGCCCGGGTCGGGCCCAACGACCGATACCCTCACGCTCAGCGATGAAGCTATTGGCGATGTGGGCTTTTTCGCCATAGGCGATGACCTCAAGCTGGTTCTGTCAAGCGGCGAAGAGATCATCCTGCGCGGTCAGCTCGACGGAGAAGACAGCACCGGCGTTTCTTCGATCACATTCTCTGACGGTCAGACCATCGCTCAAGAGGCCTTCGGGCAGAAGATCATCGATAGCGCGCAGGCCGCTGGCCTGGTGATCGGTACGTCACAGCCTGATCTCATTGAGCATACAAGCGGCGATGGCAGCTACACGATCCGAGACGAACGCTTTGGCTCTGGTCCCGACCAGCTCGTTTTCCTTGATATCGAGCAAAGCGAGGCTCTTTTCGGTCGCACCGGGCTCAACCTGACGATCACGGTTCCGGGCGATGAGGTCGTCACGGTCGAGAACTACTTTGACCTCAGCTATAATTACCAGGTCGAGGAGATATCCTTCCTCAACGGTCCGGTGCTGACGCAGACTGACATCCGTGTTCTGGCGCAGGAGGGGCAAAAGCTCGCCGGGGCGGTTGTCGGTACGCGGCTTTTGGATACCTTCAGCTTTTCCCAAGGTGACGGCTCGTTCACGATCAGTGATTTCGACTCGAGCAACAACGATATCGATACGCTGACCTTCCTCGATCTGGGGAGCGATGATCTCACCTTCGGCCGGGTTTCCAACAACCTGACCATCAAAACCCCATCCGACGAGACCGTCACGATCCTCAATCATTTTGATGAGGATACCGACTACCTCATCGAGAAAATCATCTTCGACGACGGCGCGAGCCTCGAAGGCCGCGCCCTGCGCGAGCGCGTCGTCGCAGACATGAAGGCAACCGGTTACGTCATCGGGAGCCACTTCTCAGAGACATTCTTCCACAACCCGGGCGATGGCTCCTACACGATTGAGGCGTTCGACAATAACGAGCGCATCGACCGCCTTGAGATGGTCGGCCTCAATCCCGGTGATGTGACGTTTGCCCATGTCGGACGTGATCTGACCGTCACGACGGCGGGCGGCGAAACTATCACGATCCTCTACTTCTTCGATGAAGATGCCGATTACCGGATGGAGGAGATCGCCTTCGCCGATGGGACGATCCTGACCGGGCAGCCGCTGAGGGACCGGGTCGTCGATGATATGAAACCCTCGGGCGCGGTGATCGGATCTCACTTCTCAGAAAGGTTCGTCTATCGCGATGGCGATGGCGCGTTCACCATCGACGCATTCGACAATAATGAGCGCATTGACGTTCTCGACTTCGAGGGCCTGAACGCGGGCGACGTTCGTTTTGCCCATGTGGGCCGCGATCTTACGGTGACAGCGCCCAATGGTGACGTTGTCACCGTGCTCTATTTCTTCGACGAAGACGCCGATTACCGGATGGAGCAGATCACCTTCGCGGATGGCACAACGCTCACCGGGCAGCAGCTGCGCGACCGCGTGATCGCCGATATGAAGCTGCAAGGCACGATCATCGGAAGCCATTTCTCCGAGACGATCACCCATGTCAGCGGCGAGGGCTCTTTCACCTTTGAGGCCTTCGACAACAACAATCGCGAAGATGTTCTTGTTTTTGCCGATCTGGCTGAAAGCGAGGTTATCCTGGCGCGTTCGGGCAATGATCTCATTATCCGCTTGCCGGGTGATGAGACCGCCACGATCCTGCGTCATTTTCAGCGCGACTATCCGATTGAAAAGATCACCTTCGGCAGCGACGGCACCGAATGGGATGGCGCGGCGATCAACGCGCGGCTGGCGCTCGATGAAGTCTACGAGGTCAACGAGATCATCGGCACCGATGAAGCCGACAGCCTTCTTGGGACAGCCGAGAATGACTTGATCGACGGCGGCTTGGGCGATGACCTCCTTGAAGGAGCAGGCGGCAATGACCGGTATGTCTTCGAGAAGTTCGACGGGCGCGATGTTATCGCGGAGACCGCAGGGACCGACCGGATCGAAATCACGGGCTACACCGCCGCCGAGGTCACACTGGCGCGCGACGGACGCTCGGGGGCCGATCTTGTGCTCACCTTCGAGGGCACCGATGATCACATAACTCTGCGCAACGCGGCCATCTCAAGCGCAGCGCGGGTTGAGAGCCTCGTCTTCACCGATACCGGCGAGACGCTCGATCTTGTGACCGCTGCCGCAAACCTTGTCATCGGGCAAACCACGGGGGGCGCGGATCACATCATTGGCTCGAATGCCAGTGAAACGCTTTCGGGCGGCGCGGGGATCGACCTGCTCGATGGCAATGGCGGGGATGACACCTTCCTTTACGCCCATGGCGACGGCGATGATCGCATCGTTGATTCAAGCACGAGCACTGGTGATGTGCTCGCCTTGGCGGGCCTGAACGCGGGCGATATCCGCCGCATAGAAGCCACCGGCGAAAACGCATCAGACCTCGCGCTTTACTTCATCGAGGAACGGGATCGCGTCGTCCTTGTTGGCGCGCTCAACGACAGCACCGATGGCGTCGATCTCATCCGCTTCGAAGACGGCACCGAATGGGGCCGCGCGGAGATGCGCGCTGCATTCATCTCCTACAACACGACCGAAGACGCTGACAGCGTCCGGGGTTTCGGAAGCGATGACAGATTTGAGGCCAGCGCGAGCGCTGATGTGCTTTCCGGGCTCGAAGGCGGCGATACCTATGTCGTGACGCGTGATGCAGGCGATGACCGTATCGATGATGGCGGCACGGGCAGCGCGATCGACCGTGTCGATTTCCCCGATTACGTCTCTTCCGAAGTGTCCGCGGTGCGCCTTTTCAAGGGCTCGGACACCGTCATTCTGAGCTTCGCGACGTCCGAACAGAAGATCACCATCGTCGATGCCCTTGCCTCCGATGATCGCGGGGTCGAAGAGTTCAGCTTCTCCGACAATGTGATCTGGACAAAGGCTGATCTTCTCGCGGCCACGGAAAACACCGCGCCCGTGGCCCAAGACGATGGGTTCTACAGCGCCGTTTCAGGCGAGGATCAGATCATCCTTGCCTCTGATCTTCTCGCCAATGATTTCGATCCTGATGGCAACCCTGTTCAGATCATCGCCGTTGATGGCGGCGCGAATGGCCTCGCCGAAATCGACACGAACGGCAATATCGTCTTCCGCGCCAATGCTGATTTCACCGGTCCGACGACCTTCAGCTACACGATCTCCGACGGGCAAAACGGCCTTTCGAGCGCCGAGGTAGATGTTCGCGTGCGCCCGGTGGCCGAGGCGCGCGACGATAGCGGCTTTACCGTGGTTGAGGATGGTTTCCTGACCATCGAGGCTGAGCGCCTTTTCTCCAACGATGCCGATGGCGACCGTTTCCAGCTCGGTGACGTGTTCGGCGCTGTGAATGGCAGCGTTTCAACGAGCTCAACCGGCGAGATCAGCTTCACGCCTGACGCCGACTTCAATGGAACAGCGCATTTCATCTACGCCGCCAACACGCCGGAAGGCGGGCGCGCGGAGGCGAAGGTCTTTATCGATGTCACTCCGGTGAACGATGCGCCTGTCGCCCGCGATGACGGCGGGTTTGTGACCGATGAAGATGTCCCCTTCCTGATCAATGCCGCTGATCTCGCCGCCGATGACACTGATATCGATGGCGATACGCTCACTGTCACCGCTGTGGCCAGCTCAGCCGAGATCTCTGTCACGCTCACTGACGACGGCTTCATCGAGGTGCGCCCGGCGGATTACTACTTCGGCAGCAGCTTCTTTGACTACACGATCGAAGACGGCCAGGGCGGCAGCGATACGGGCCGCGTGTTTGTGACGGTCAACCCTGTCAACAACGTGCCCGACCCCCGCAATGACCGCCTCACGGTCGATGAAGACAACATCCTTTTCAACAGCGTCGAGACGCTTATCGCCAACGACATCGAATATGATGGCGATGTTCTCGCCGTCACATCGGTGGGAAGCGCATTCGGCGGGTCTGTGCGCCTGCTTGAAAATGAAACCTTCGAGTTCCGCCCGTGGGACAACTTCTTTGGCGAAGCCCGTTTCACCTATACCGTTGATGACGGGCAAGGCGGCACAGCAAGCGCCATAGCCTTCATCGATGTTGCCGCAGTTAATGACGCCCCCACCGCGCGCGGCGATGATGACGGCGATTTCGGTTATCTCTCGGGCCTCGAAGATGTGCCGATCGAGATCAACATCCCCGATCTTTTGCTCAATGACAGCGATATCGAGGGCTCTGATGTGCGCTTCGTATCGTTCTCGAGCCCCTCTAACGGCGTCATCGAGCAGGTGGATGAAGACACGCTGCGCTTCACGCCGGATCAGGATTATTGGGGCGATGCTTCGTTCTTCTACCTCATCGCCGATGAGGAGGGCCTGACCGACGCCGCGCGCGTTGACATGTATTTCGAGAATGTCGGCGATGGCCCGCCGGTTGCGGGAAATGACGAAGTCGAGGTCTTGGAAGATGTCGAGACGGTCATTTCTGTGGCTGATCTTCTCGCCAATGACACAGATATCGATCGCGATCCGCTCGAACTCGTCTCGATCCGGCCGCTGCCGCTCCTTGAAGGCGCGCTGCGCTTCAATGACGACGGCGATATCGTCTTCACGCCGGGCCTCAATGTCGAAAGCACGACCGGGTTTTCCTATGTCGTGACCGACAATGCCGATGGGGAAGATACGGGCATCGTCAACATCGTCATGATCCCCGTGAATGACGACCCGACCGTCTTTGACGATACGCTTGACGCGACACCGCTCGATATCCCCTATGTGATCCGCATCTCCGATCTCGAAGAGAATGATGACGACGTTGACCGCTTCGACGAGATCGCCTTCCGCGCTGTTGAGGGCGTTTCAAGCGGCACGTTCGAGATCTATGGCGACGAGTTCATCGTCGTGCGAAACGAGGCCGGGTTCTCCGGGCCGCTGACGGTTGAGTATTCAATCCAAGATCTCGATGGCGCGTTCGACACCGGGTTTGCCTTCGGCGAAGTCGCCAATGCCTATGGGCAGGTGCTCAACGGAAGCGATCTGCGCGATCTTCTCATCGGCAACACGCTTGATGAAGTGATCTCCGGCGGGCAAGGCAATGATGATATCTTTGCGCTTGGCGGCGATGACACCGTCTTCGGCGGCGCGGGCGATGATCTCATCGAAACAGCCGAGGGCGAAGACACTATCTTCGGCGATGCGGGCGAAGACACGATCCGCGCCGGCGATCAGGACGATTTCATCAACCCTGGCGACGACGCCGACGATGTCGATGGTGGCGCGGGCGAAGATACCGTCTCGTTCCTCGGTTCCAATATCGGCGTGCGCGCGGGGCTCGATACCCGCCTGGGCCAAGGCGGCTGGGCGCAAGGCGATGTCTATCGCAATGTCGAAAACCTGGAAGGCAGCGCGTTCGCTGACGAGCTTTCGGGCGATGACACCGTCAACAAGATCAGCGGTGGCGCGGGCAATGACCTGCTGCGCGGCAATGGCGGCGATGATTTGCTCTACGGCGAAGACGGCGACGACACGTTTGAAGGCGGTCTCGGCGGCGATCTGCTTTCCGGCGGTGAAGGCTCTGATACAGCTGACTACTTCCTTTCCACCAATACCGCGGGGATCGTCATCGATCTTGCGCAGGGCATCGCGCAAGGCGGTGAGGCCGACGGCGATGTGCTGTTATCGATCGAGAATGTCACCGGCACCGATTTCGCCGATGACATCACTGGCGATGCCGGCGCGAACATCCTCAAGGGCGGGCGCGGGAATGACGTGCTTGACGGCGCGGGCGGCGATGACATCCTGATCGGCGGCCGCGGCGCAGATGCCTTTGAGGGCGGCGATGGCATCGATATCGCGGATTACTCGCTTTCGCTCGAAGGCGTGACGATCAATTTGAGCGATGCCACAGCCGGGGGCGGCGACGCCGAAGGCGATACGTTCAGCGGCATCGAGATCATCCAGGGCAGCTTCCACGACGATACGATGATCGGTGATGCGGGCGATAACCTCTTCAGGGGCGGTCGCGGTGCGGATGACATCGATGGCGGCGGGGGCATCGACACAGCCGATTACCGGACGGCAGACGAGGCTGTGCATGTCGACCTGGCCCTAGGCCAAGGCCTCGCGGGTGAGGCGTTGGGCGACACCCTCACCAACATCGAAGTGTTGCTCGGCTCCGCCTATGACGACACGCTCACCGGCAGCGCCGCAGACGAAATCTTCGATGGCGGGTTCGGAAAAGACACGCAAAGCGGCGGCGCGGGCTCAGACACATATCGCTTCGGCTTTGATGCCGCCCAAGACACGATCGCTGAGGCGGGCGATGCAACCGATACCGACAGGATAAAAATGGGCCCGCTTGTCGCGCCCAAGGATGTCTCGCTTCTCCGCGATGGTGATGACCTCTTCATCGAGCTCGAAAACGAAGACGGCTTCCTCATCGATACGCTGACGGTCACCGATCACTTCCTCGGAGCCGAGAGCGGCATCGAAGAGATCGCATTCAATGACGGCACGACCTGGGACCGTGCCGAGATCGAGACGCTCATCCGATCCGGGCGCTTCAATGCGCAAGATGATCTCGTCCGCTTCCAGCTTGAAGATGTTGTCTCGATCATCGATCCTGCGACGCTCTTCCTCAATGACGCAACCGAGGGGCAAGACGCGCTCTCGCTCGTCTCGGTCACCGGCCTCTTTGGGGCCACTGCCGAGATCATCGCCGAGGGCGAGGATGCCGGGAAGATCGCCTTCCTCGGCGCGCAGGATTTCAACGGCGATGCCTTCTTCCGCTATGTGGTGCGCGATGAGTTCGGCCGTGAATCCGACGCTGAGGTTGAGGTTAATCTTCTGCCAGTAAACGATGATCCCACGCCGCAAAACGATGGGATCTTTGAGGGCGACGAAGACACGCTCCTCTTTATCCCGATCTCCGATCTTCTGGCCAATGACACAGATATCGACGGTGACACCCTCGAAATCGTCGCTCTGGGTCCGCTGCGCGACCCTGAGGGCAACGCGATCGATGCCTCGTTCAATTTCCCGCTGACGAACGGCAAGGGCCGCGTTCAGGCGGAGTTTATCCGCTTCGAGCCGGTGCCTGACCATTTCGGCGTTGCGGGCTTCACCTACACTGTCTCTGACGGCAATGGCGGCGAAGCGACGGCGGAGGTCGAGCTTTTCATGCGCCCGGTGAATGACGCGCCGCGCAGCGAAGACGACGAATACACCGTGCGCCTCTCAAAATCCCTCGATGTCACCATAGCCGAGCTGATGGCCAATGACTTTGACATTGAAGGCGATAGCTTCGAGTTCATCGAGGTGCTCGCGCCCATCAACGGCACGCTCGAATTTCTCGCCGCCGAGGATCAACCCGCCCCGGCCATCGGCGAGGACCCCAACGAAGACCGTGTGGTCTTTACGCCGGATGCCCTGGGCGAGGCGTTCTTCAGCTACCGCGTCATTGATGCGCGCGGCGAAGAGGCGGTGCATCGTGTCGAGATCGAGGTCATCCCGCTGAATGATCCGCCCCGCGCGGTCAATGACGGCGGCTTCGAGACGCTTGAAGACACTGTTCTTCTCATTGATCCCGCTGAACTTCTGGAAAACGACACCGATCCCAACGGGGATGTGCTGACTGTTTCGGGCCTTGAGCGTTTCCCGTTCAATGGCCGCGTTGGGTTCACAGATGACGGCCTCATCGCCTTTACGCCGCGCGTCAACTTCAACGGGGATGCGGGCTTTGCCTATCAGATCTCCGACGGGCGCGGCGGCTTCGATGACGGTTATGTCTCGATCACGATCCTGCCAAAGAACGATGCGCCGATCCTATCGGACGACGTGATCTTCATGAAAGAAGACGTGTTCAACATCGTGGTGCCAGGCGAAGTCTTCGGGAATGATCTCGATGTTGAAGGCGATGTGATCTTCCTCGCCGGGACTGAGGAGGTCGGCGCGGTCACTCCGGTGCGCTTTGGTCAGGAAAAGGCGCTCGGTCAGGCCGCGGCGGAGGCGGGCATCACTGTCAGCGTCGCGCTTGCGGATGGCAGCGAGCTGCCTGAGACGCTCATCTTCGATGAAAGCGCGCTGGCGTTCTATTTCGCTGAGGATGCGCTCGAAGGCGAAACCGCTGAGGTCGTCCTTACGCTCGCGCTGGGCGATGCGGACGTAACTGAGACACTCACGCTCACGCGCGCGGCGGGGGCCACGAACGGCCAGGACCGCGTCTTCGCCTTTGAGAGCGACGCGCAGCTTATCGCCACTGAGCCGGGCCGCTTTTACGCCACGTTGCCCAATGGCGATGCGCTGCCCAAGGGCTGGAGCTTTGATAGCGAAACGCTTCTCCTTTCCACTGATCTTTCCGAGGTTTCAGCGCCCGATCAAAACCAGTCGATCCGGCTTGCCTATGTCTCGGATGCCTTTGCAGAGGATGCCTTTGACAGCACCTATGCGAGCCAGGCGGAATTCTCGTTCTTTGTCGAGATGCGCGCCGATGCCGGTGAGGCGCGGTTTGAGGAACTTGCCGAGTTCATCGCAGGCCTCGAAATGCTTGAGGGGTCAGGCCTCTTCCGGCTGAGCATCCCCGAGATCGAAGGCTTCAACTCCAAGCGCGAAGGTGCGGAGGTGATCGACGAGCAGCAGACCTTCGTTTCGCGCAGCATCGCGCTCGGCCCCGATCACTACGCCGAGGGCGTGGCACCGGGCGCTGATTTCGTCATCGCGGCCACGCTGGCAAATGGCGATCCGCTGCCCGCTTGGCTCAAGTTCGACGCGCGTGAAGGCGAGTTCTTCGGCGTGATCCCCGAAGGCGCGGAGCCTGTTGAAGTCAGCGTGACGACATTTGACGGGCCGTCTGTGATCGCCGGGTCGCCTTTGGCCATCGCCACTCAAAACATGACATTGGCCAGCGCAGACGCCGCAGCCCTTGCGCAAGGCGTGGCCTATGCGCCGCAGCTCGCCGTAATGGATGCGGGCTTCCGCTATCTCGTCGCCGATGAGTTTCAGGAATTCGGCAAAGGCGGCTATGTCGGGCTTCCAAAGGCTGCCTTCGCGGTGTCGGCTCAGCTTGCTGCGTCGCGTCCGCTTCCTGAATGGCTCGAATTCGATACCGAGACTTCGACCATCTCGATGAGCGGCGTTGCGCCGCCAGCGGATGCCGAGCCGGTTACGCTTGAGATCGTCTACACCTCATCGACAAACATGCTGCGCCAATCGAGCGATAATGGCTTCACGCTCGCCTTCGAGATCGATCCGGCCGAGGGCATCCCGGCGGGTCTCAATGAGATGCTCACGACCCAGGCTTACTTTGCCGATCGGGGTCAGTTCGCGGTGTCCCTCGCCGATGCTGCCAGCATCACCGCCACGCGCGAGACGAAGGACCCGCTGCCAGGTTGGCTCAGCTTCGATCCCGCCACGCTGAGCTTCGAGGGGCGTGCGCCCGATGAATATGTCGGCGCGCTCCCGGTGAGGATCGAGGCTGACGGGCCGCTGCCCTTCACGCTCATCTTCGATCTCGTCATCGATCAGCGCTATGACCTCGATGAAAGCGTTGGTTTCGGCTTGAGCAATGATGGCGAATACACATTCATCACCGCGCCTGCCGATTTCGTCGGAACGCTCGCCTATGATTACTCGGGCACGGATGTCAAAGGCGCTATCTCCGAAGAAGACGCGCGCGTCTTTGTCAACGTGGCGGCATCTGCCGAACGCCCCGATGCGCGCAACGATGATTTCGCCGGGCGCGAGAACGAGAGCTATACCTTCACGCTTTCCGAGCTTTTGGAAAACGACTGGGATCGGGACGGGCACGATCTCCATGTCTATGCCATGGGCGCGCCGCGCTATACCGGATCGGAACGCGCCCGCGTGGAGATCGATGTCACCGAGCTTCTCGCTGAGGCCGATGGCGCGCGCTATGCCCTGAGCCTTGCGGATGGCAGCGATGTCCCCGGATGGATTTCTTTGAACGGTGAGGGCAATCTGATCCGCGCGACGATCCCGCCGCAGACGGACCTGACGCTTGACATCGTCGTGACCCAGACCTTGCCACCGGTCGTCAATGAGGGGGATGCTTCTGAGGCGTTCAACGGGTTCATCGCGGCGATCCCCACGAGCGGGGCGCGCAGCTTCACCATCGATGCGAAGACCTATTTCGCCCATGAGGACGGCGCGCGCTACACCGCCACGCTGGGCGACGGCACGCTGATCCGCGCCTGGATGAGCTTTGATGCGGAAACCGGGATTCTGACCGGAACGGTGCCCGAGACCTTTACCGATGAGGTCGGGATCCTCTTCACGCAGATATTGTTGCCCGAGGTCAACGAGGCCACGGTTACTCAGCGCTTCGAGGATACCTATGACGGTGTCCTGGAACTCGTCGAAAACCCTGATCAGATCGTCGATCTGGCTGGGGTGTTCGAGACGGAGCCAGAACTCGGCACAACCTATTCGCTCGCCGTTCTCAGCGGTGCCATGGCCTATCCGGAGACCGCGCCGGCAGAGGCTCCGAGCGCACCAGGAAAAGACTACGGGGCCCTCCTCGCCGCAGGTGACCCGCTGCCTGCTAGTCTCTCTTTCAATCCTGCGACCGGCGCGCTCACGGCTGCGCTTGACCCGTTCCAGCTCATCGAACTTGATGTCGAGATCACCCGCACTGCGAGCGATGGCGCGGCTGAGACCATGACGCAGAGCCTCCGCCTCAGCGGGGCCGACAGCGCGGTCTATCAATACACGCCCGATGGCGATGTCACGGGGATCATCTCGATCCCCTACACTGTCACCGATTTTCGCGAAGGGCCGAGCGAGGCGCAGATCAGGCTCGATCTCGACGCGATCAATGACGCCCCGCGCGCGCGGGGTGAGACGCTCTTTGGCCGCGAAGAAACGCCGCTGACATTCACGGCTGCCGAGATCCTCGACAATGACAGCGATCCCGATGGCGATGTGCTCTCGCTCATCCTCGACGCCACGCCGAGCAATGGCGCAGTCGTCGATAACGGAGATGGCACCTACACCTACACGCCGGGCTACAATTTCTCTGGCGATGCGACGCTGGGCTACACAGTCAGTGACGGCAATGGCGCATCCTCCCGTGCCCAGATCACCTTCGAGATCGAATCCACGAACCGCGCGCCGGTGACGCCCACGGTCTTGATCGACGGGACGGAGGACACCCCCCTCGACATCGCGCAAAGCTTCCTGATGGGGCTTGTGAGCGATGCCGATGGCGACGCGCTCGAATTTGTTTCGATCAGCACGGAAAGCGCTGACATCGTCATTGGCGAGAAGCCCGGTGCGATCTATCAGATCACGCCAGCGCTGGATTACTTCGGAACGGTCGAGATCGAATACGAAGTGACCGATGGACGCCTGAACGCCATTGGCACCATCGAGATCGATTTCGCGCCGGTCAACGACGCGCCGATCACCTTTGACGATACCGGCTATCAGGTGAATGAAGACCAACCGCTGACGATCCCGCTCAGCGAGCTTCTGGCCAACGATGTTGACGTTGAAGGCGACGCGTTCGAAGTCATATCGGTTTATGACGGTGACAATGGTGAAGTGGCCTTGGACGGGGCGAACGCCGTGTTCATGCCGCGCTTCGACTATTTCGGAAATGCGGCGTTCAAATATCTCGTGGAAGATGCACGCGGCGCGCAGAGCATTGGCTTTGTGACCATCGATGTCCTGCCGGTTGATGATTTCCCGGTGATCGGCGCTGACCCGCGCTTGAGCACCGATGAAGATACCGCGCTCGTCATCGACGGTCTGGCGCTTCTGGCCAATGATAGTGATCCCGACGGGGCCGAGCTCACGCTCGGTGGCGTGTTCGGGCCCGGTCTCACTGACCTTGGGGGCGGCCAGTTCAGCTTTGCTCCCGAGCCGGATGCATCTGGGATCGTCGCCTTCACCTACCTTGCCGTGAACCAATACGGCGTCAGCTCTGAAGGCAGCTTTGAGATAGAAGTTGTTCCTGTGGCGGATGCCCCCGTGGCAGGCGATGATGAGATCGCCGCGACCGAAGATGTGAGCTTCTCGATCCTTCTTACCGATCTGTTGAGCAATGATTTCGATGTCGATGTCGATGGCGATGCGCTTGAGATCACCGGCTTTGCCAGCGCGGCGGGTCTGAGCGTCATCGATAATGGCGATGGAACCCTGACCTTGACGCCGGATGCGGAGTTCTCGGGAGAGACAGGGTTTAGCTACACGTTGTCCGACGGCACGGGCCTCACCGATCAGGGCGAAGTTACCGTCAACGTCGCGGCGGTGAATGACGCGCCCATCGCTGCCGATGACAGCGCGACCGGTCTCGAAGACACCGCCCTGACGCTGACCGCTGCAAGCCTTTTGGCCAATGACACTGATATCGACAGTGCGGTCCTGGCCATTGAGGGGGTGAGCGCGGGCGCGAATGTCAGTGTCGAGGACAATGGCGATGGCACGATCACCGTGACGCCGGATGCTGACTTCAATGGCGCAGCGCGCTTCACCTACATCGTCGCCGACGGGGCGGGCGCATTCGATACCGGTTCGGTGGCGCTGACCTTTGCGGCTGTGAATGATGCACCCGTCGCGCAAGCCGATAGCGCAACGGGCACGGAAGACACGGCGCTCGTCATCTCGGCGGACGTGCTCTTGAGCAACGATACCGACGTGGACGGCGATACTCTGAACATTGTCGATCTTGTCGCGGGGCCTGGCATCGGCGCGGTTCTTGGAACAGACGGCTTCATCACCGTGACGCCAGAGGCTAATTTCAACGGCGCGGCCAGCCTCTCCTACACCGTTTCCGACGGCAATGGCGGGCAGGGTACCGGCACGCTGGCGCTCGATTTCGCAGCGGTCAATGACGCGCCCGTGGCGGGCAGTGACAGCGCCGCCGGAACCGAGGATACCCCGCTGACCCTCGCGCTCAGCGCGCTTCTCGCCAATGACAGCGACCCCGACGGCGATCCAATCGAGATCACGGGCTTTACTCTCGGCGCGGGCATCGCCCTCGCGGAGAATGCCGACGGGACGATTACGATCACGCCAGACGCGGACTTCAACGGCGCGACGAGCTTCTCCTACGCGCTCGGCGACGGCCAGGGAGGCGCGGCCAGCGGCACCGTGGCGCTCGACTTCGCGGCGGTCAATGACGCGCCCATCGCCTTGGGTGACAGCGCGTCTGGCATCGAAGACACGCCGTTCTCGGTCTCCATCGCGGGCCTTCTGAGCAATGATGGCGATGTCGATGGCGATCTTCTTGCCCTCACAGGCTTCACGGCCCAGGCTGGGCTGAACGTCGTCAATGAAGGTGACGGCACGCTCACCATCACGCCTGATGCTGATTTCAACGGCGCGACCGGCTTCACCTATACCGTCTCTGACGGCGCGCTGAGCGACACAGCTGAGGTCAGCATCGATATCGCGGCGGTCAATGACGCGCCCGTGGCCGCTGATGATGCTGTCGATGGCGGGGTGCAGGACATCATCACGATTTCCGAAGCGTTCCTTCTTGGCAATGACAGCGATGTGGATGGCGATGCGCTCACTGTGGTCGCGGCAGAACTCGCCAGCGACACACCCGATGGTTTCGCGCTCGGGATCGACGGGGCACGCAATGTTGTCCTGTCGCGGCCGGTGAGCTTCGCAGGGGCTGTGACCCTTCTTTACACGATAAGCGATGGCGAAGCCGAAGCATCAGCCAATGTGACCGTGACTTTGGAAGCCATCAATCGCGCGCCTGAAATTGCCACGCCGCTCGCAGATCTGAGCACCTCTGAAGATACGGCCTTCGCGCTCACTTTGCCCACCGACGTCGCCACCGACATCGACGGCGATGCGCTGAGCTTCTCGCTCGCGCGGCCGGGCGGCCTGGCGCTCCCGGATTGGATCGCGTTTGACGGCCTCACCCGCACCCTGACCGGCACGCCGCCAGCGGAGTTTTCGGGAACGATCTCCCTTGAGCTCACGGTATCGGACGGCATCGAGAGCGTGAGCGCGCCGCTCGATTTGGTCATCGAGGCTGTGAACGACATCCCCGTGATCACGGCGCCCTTGCCCGACAGGCTGGGCACCGAAGACAGCCCCTTCAACATCGCGCTCGATGGCAGCCTTTTTGAAGATGTGGACGGCGACGCGCTCAGCTTCTCTCTGACAGCCGGGGATGGCTCTGCTTTGCCCGACTGGATCAGCTTTGACGCGCAGGCCCTCACAATCGAGGGGACCCCACCAGCCAACCTCAACGGCGCGGTGAGCCTGCGCCTGACCGCCAGCGACGGGCAGGCAAGCGTTTCTGATGATTTCGCGCTGCTTCTTGAAGCGGTGGATGACGCGCCGATCCTGACCCGCGCGCTGCGGGACTGGGCGACCGACGGGGCGGGCGATCCGCTTCTGACGGGGCAACCCTTCACGATCCCTGCCGAGCTCGACGCCTTTACCGAGCTTGACGGCGAGCCCTTGGGCTTTGCCGCGCTCCTTGCCGACGGCTCAGAGCTGCCAAGCTGGCTTTCATTCGATGGCGAGATTTTCTCAGGCGCGGCCCCGCAAAGCGCGGCGGGCGACTGGGACATCGAGCTTTTCGCCACCGATGGCACGACCGAGGTCTCCGATATCTTCCGCATTTCACTGACGGGCCAGAATTCAGGGCCTGTGGCTGTTGATGACGGGCCCTTCGAGATCGATGTGATCAACGTTCTGGCCATCGAAGAGGCGCTGCTCCTCGCCAATGACAGCGATCTTGACGGCGACGCCCTGACCATTACCGCGGTCACCGATGGTGCAGGCGGCGATGTCAGCCTGGAGGACGGCAATGTCGTCTACCGGCCCTTCATCGATTTCGAGGGCGACGATCAGTTCACTTACACCGTCTCCGATGGTGAGGCAGAAGCGACGGCCAGCGTTTCTGTCGCGGTCGTCAACGATTACCGCAACACGCAGGTGGGCGGCGATGGCTCTGACTTTGTCGTCGGCGGCAATGGCAGCGATCTCTTGGCGGGCGGCGCGGGCTCCGACTTCCTCGTTGGGGGGAATGGGCGTGACGCGTTGCTCGGTGGGGCCGGGTCCGATTTCCTCCTGGGAGGGAACGGGCGCGATACCATCTTCGGTGGAACAGGCTCTGATTTTCTCTCCGGTGGAAATGGGCGCGACACCATCGATGGCGGCGAGGGATCAGATTTCATCCTGGGTGGCAACGGGCGCGACACGATCAGCGGCGGCGCGGGAACGGACTTTATCTTCGGCGGCAACGGGCGCGATACATTCGTCTTCGGCGAAGGCGACGGGTTTGATTTCATCGCGGATTTCCGGGTGAGCCAGGCGCGCCGCAACAGCACGATCCAGGGTGATGAGATCGTTCTCGGCATCGATGGGATCGACAGCTTTGAGGCCCTCACCGCAACCGCCAGCCAGACATTCGGCGGCGTGCTCTTCGACTTCGGCGGGGGTGACGCGCTCTTCCTCGCGGGGACGCAGCTTGCCGCATTGGATGATGACCAGTTCTCCTTCTATTGAGGGTCTAGCGGGCTGAGGGAGCCATTGAGTTGCGCGAAAACGTTTATGCCGCTGCGCGCCGCGCGCTGAAGCACCGTTTCATCGCGGTGGCGCTTTTGAGCGCGGTGGTGAATATCCTGATGCTCACTGGCCCGATCTTCATGCTTCAGGTCTACGATCGGGTGCTTTCCTCGGCCTCCATCGCGACCCTCCAAGGGCTTTTTGTGATCGTTGTGGTGCTGTTTATTTTTCTGGGCATCTATGACTTTCTGCGCACGCGGATGCTGTCGCGCGCGGCGGTGACGTTTGACCAGACCGTGGGAGAAGATGCCTTCAACCTCTGGCTCAAGGCCGGTGCGGATCGCGCCAAGATCATCGGGCGTCCGCTGACCGATCTTTCGATCGTGCGCGGTTTTGTTTCGAGCCCGGCGATCATGGGGTTTTTCGATCTTCCCTGGGTGCCGGTCTATCTGGGGATCATCTTCATCGTGCATCCCTGGCTTGGCCTTTTGGCAATAGGCGGGGCGCTCGTTGTGTTCGTGCTGGCGATGCTCAATCAGTTTCTGACCAAGACGTCGCTGGCCAAGGCGATGGCGATGGACAGCAAAGAGACCTCGTTTGTCGAGCAAAGCCACCTGCACGCCGATACAATCATGCCGCTCGGCATGGCCCAGCATTTGCGCGGCCATTGGGCGGGTATGCATCGCGACGGCCTCGCAACCGGGCAGGTTGGCTCGGAGCGCGGTGAAGCGTTCACCACCTCCTCGAAAGCGTTCCGCCTACTCCTTCAATCCGCGCTTCTGGCGCTCGGTGGCTATCTTGCCGTCAATCAGGAGATATCAGCGGGCATGATCGTGGCGGCCTCGATCATCGCCGGCCGCGCGCTCGCGCCCATCGATCAGGTCATCGGGCAGTGGAAAGCGGTCATTCGCGCGCGCGAGGCCGATAAGCGCCTTTCAGCAACGTTCGCGGCGATGCCTGCCGTGCCGGAAAATGTCGCGCTTCCCGATCCCAAAGGCGCGCTTTCGGTGCAAAATGTGCTGAAATACCCGCCGGGCTCCGAAGGCAACCCCGATGCCAAGCCGATCCTCGGTGGCGTCAGTTTCGAACTTTCCGCCGGAGAGACATTGGGGATCATCGGACCGAGCGCCTGCGGGAAGACCACGCTGGCCAAGATCCTCGTGGCGGCATGGCGGCCCGATCAGGGCTCCGTGCGGCTTGATGGCGCGAGCTTGTCCCAATGGGACGCTGAAACGCTCGGGCGTCACATCGGCTATCTGCCGCAAAATCTCGGCCTGTTGGCGGGCTCGATCCGCGAGAATATCGCGCGTTTTGACCCCGACGCCACCGATGAGGCCGTTGTCATGGCAGCACAGCTCGCCAACGCCCATGAGATGATCCTATCACTCCCCGATGGCTATGCGACCCAAATCGGATATGCATCCGGCCCGATCTCGGGCGGGCAAATGCAGCGTATCGGCCTTGCCCGCGCGCTTTACGGCATGCCCAAGCTCATTGTCCTCGATGAGCCAAACTCAAACCTCGATGCCGAGGGAGATGCGGCCCTAGCCCGCTCGATCCAGGCGATGGCGACCCAGGGCTCGACCATTGTGGTTATCGCCCATCGCCCCAGCGCGCTCGCGGCCGTGAGCCAGCTCATCGTCTTAAAGGAAGGCCGCATCGCGGATTTCGGCCCGAAGGAGGCCGTGATCCAACGCATGACCCGCCCTGATCTCAAGAAACCCGCCACGGAGGCGCGGATGCAGCGAGAGACGCCATGAGCGATGCCCCAGCCTTGAGAACCGGTATGAGCGCCGTGGGGCGCGCGGGCCTTTTTGGCGCGGTGTTTCTTTTGTCGGTGTCGGTCACATGGGCGCACACGACGCGCATCGCGGGCGCGGTGATCGCGACCGGCACTGTCACGATCGAAGGCAGGCCCAAGCAGGTCCAGCATTTTGATGGCGGCGTTGTCGATGAAATTCTCGTGCGTGAGGGCGCGACGGTGCGCGCCGGTGAAACACTCATCATTCTGGATCGGACGCTCCTGGAAGCGAATTTGGCGATCTACAAAGCCCGCCTCGCTGATCTCATGTCGCGCCGCTCGCGCCTGCAAAGCGAACAGATCGAGGCCCCGGACGTCGCCTTTGCGCCGCTCCCGGAGGTGATCGCCGATCTCGATGTGAGCGACTTTCGCCGCGGGCAGCGCGAGGTCTTTGACGCCCGTCGCGCGCTTCAGGACGGCAAGGATGCCCAGTTGCGCGAGAAGATCGTTCAATTCGGCAACCAGATCGAAGGCGTCGAGGGGCTTTTGGCCTCGAAACGCGAACAGCTCGCGCTCATCGAAACCGAACTCGTCGCGAAGGTCGCGATGAACGAGAAAGGGCTCATCGTCGCCTCGGAGGTTTCGGCGATCCGGCGCTCGAAGGCCGATCTCGAAGGTCAGGTGGCAGAACATATCTCTGATCTCGCGCGGATCGCGAACTCGATCCAGGATGCCAAGATCGAAATCCTCCTCAATGAGCGCCAATTCAAAGAGCAGGTGGTCGCCGAACTTCAGGATATCTCGACCCAGATCGGAGAACTGACGCAACAGATCCTCTCGACCCAAAAGCAGCTTGATCGCGTGGCGCTTCGCGCGCCTGTGGACGGTATCGTCCATGAAATGCAGGTGTTCACCGAAGGCGGCGTGGTGCCGCCGGGCGGGACCGTGCTTCAGATCGTGCCGCAGAATGATCTTTTGAGCTTTGAAGTGCGCGTTGATCCGGTCTCCATCGATCAGGTCTATTTGGGCCAGGAGGCGCGCATTCGCTTTTCGGCCTTCAACCAACGTACAACGCCCGAAGTGATCGGGCATGTGTTGCGCGTGTCGCCCACCAGCGTCGTCGATGAGGTGTCGGGGCTCAGCTTCTTCACCGTGCAGGTCGATATCGAGGCAACCGAGATCGAAAAGCTGGGCGATGTTGGCCTTGTCCCCGGCATGCCGGTGGATGCATTTCTGCAAACCGACGAGCGCACGGTGCTGAGCTACTTTGTGAAACCGTTGACGGATCAGGTCCAGCGCGCGTTTCGTGAGGAATAAGCGCGGAGGCTACTTGTTGGCTGTATCGAGGTGGGCAGGGAGAGAGCCCACCACGACGATCTCCTGCGCGGCGTCCCAGAAAAAGTAGATGCGCAGGCAGTGCCGGGGGTCTTTGGATGTGCCCTTCTTCAAGTGGCGATCCATGAGATGGCGCGCGCCCCCGTGTCGCACGAAGTAGGTCTCGCCTTGCTGGCCCGCCGCGACCTTCGACATTGAACGCGTCTCTTCAAAACCCGCTTCCCGACAGACCTCGGTGAAAAGATGCGGGTCGCTTCTCCCCCGCTTCATATCGCGGTAAGGGCCCGCGAGGAGCGTGAGCCCGGCGATCACATCTTCGATCTTTTCATATCGCGCGTCGCGCAGCCCTTTTTCGGCGCGCGGTGTCAGGCGCAGCTTGCCTGATAGGCTTTGCGCCGCCCATGCGCCGACGGCGCTATATTCCGTAGGGGCTTGGCCATCGATTGTGTCCCCCAGGCGCGCGAGACGGGCTTCAAGGCGCTCTATACGTGCCGAGAGGGCATGGCTGGCGGCTTGCTCGGTGGCGAGCGCCTCTTGCGCGCGCTGGCGCTCTTCATCGGTCTGGATCGCGAGCGCCACGGCCTCTTCGGCATTGCGACGCTCTGTTTCCACCAGGTCTTCGAGCGCCTCTATCCTTGTTGCGCTGTCCCCTGAGACGCTCGCCGCCTCGCTCAGGGCCTGGCTCGCCATTTGGCGGATGCTCAAAAGGCCCGGCAGATCGCGCCGCCAGGGCCCCGTGTTGAGGGTGTTTTTGAAAGCGATGGCCGTGATCGCGGCGCTGGCGTTATAATCTTCATCCGCCGGGAGCATCAGCGGCAGCGCAGGGTGGCGGGTGGGCTCTGGCCAGAAGGGATCAAACCCTGGCCTGAAAAGCCGCGCGGCACGGGCAGGCAGGTTAAGATCATAGCCCACAGCCGCGGCGAACTCGATTTCCCTCCTGACCGGCAAGACATAGACATTGGCTGCCCCGGCGAGCGCTGATTGAAGGCTCTGTGCGCCGCCAGGCAAGCGATGCGCCTCGGCTTCCGAGACGACGATAACAGTCCAAAACCGTTCGCGAGCGGTCAGCTCGCGCAGAAAAGCGGTGACATCGTCGAGCATCTGCGGCGCGGGCATCAGCCTCACGCCCGCCGCGCCGAAGGAAAGGCCAGCGCAGACGATCTTCAACGCAACGGGCGTCGTCAGCTCGGCATTGAAGCTGCCCGTGTCGGTAAGAAGTGTCATTCGGCAGCCAAAACCTGACTGCTCCGGGCCGATGAGCGAGGAGAACTCGATATTCCAGCTGCGCGCGGGCGCGGAATGCTCGGGCGTGATGTATCGCAGCGCCCAGGCATCCGCGCCATCTTGCTGGGCGCGCTCCATGCGCACGGTGCCATCCTCTGTCTCAAAGCTCTGCGCCTCGCGGGCCCCGACAGGAAAAGGCCCATGCGCCGCTTCGACGGCGTCCCACACCGAGGCACGGCTCGCTTGCCCGTCGCTGACCTCTCCGTTGACCATGAGAAACAGCTGTTGCGATGGCTTTGGGGTATTTTGATCCGTCACACGACAAGACCTACCCATGCCTTCTGCCGCAATCAACCAAAGGTCGTGTTTGTTCATGGCGCGGCTGCACTCCTTCGGCAGGCCGCCCATTGTCACCGAACGCTGATCAATTAACGAATAGTTATTGATTTAATTTGCGCTCTGACAGGCTGTCTGCCACGCATCCACGGCAAGACTTTGCGCGAAATGTGTCCAAACTAAGAAAAGAGAGCGGAGCCAATGGAGCCACTCGATCAGAATGGTGTTATCGGCGGGTTTGAAGCGCTGACGCAGGAAGAGCAAAATAAAAAGCTCGCCGATGAATTCGCAAGCTATTTCATAGAAAGCGAATTGATCGACATCGTTTTAGAAGATGACGAAGAATAAGCCGCCCGTCTTCTGACTATAACCAACGCGGAGACCTCCTTGTCTGATCCCGTCTCAACAGCAGCCATCCCACAAGCAGCCAGCGCGTTCCAGAATGACGGGGCGCGCGATCGCGATCCCCAGGCTTTTCTTGATGTGCTCGATAATGGTCTCTCCACCATTGCGCAGCGCCCCAACCTGGACCCGCCCACAGAGCAGATCATGGATCAGCTGTCAGGCGCCTATGCGGGAGAGGTCGGAGCCGCGAAGGCCGATATCGTTGGCGGTGAGGCCGCGCGCGCGGAGCGGTCCACCGAGGCCGCCAATGTGACGCTCGAAGAGCGCATTCAGAACCTCTATACCGAGCTAACGCACTACCAGGTGGCCTGGAAGATCGCGCAGAATGTGCAGCGCGATATCAGCCAGGTCTTGCGGGGTAGCTGATCGACATGGCTGTCGCCGGGCTCAGCTCTCATCAGAAAGTCATGACGACCGCGATGCGCGCGGCATCGCAGCGCTTTGTTGAGAGCACAGCCGCGACCGAGCTTGACGTGACAGTGACCGAGGGTTTGCAAGCCGGTGCGCGCCGCAAACTCAAGCTGACGCGCATGCGCATTGGCGCGGGCCAGGAAAACGATCTCGTGCTGATCGAGCCTGGGCTCTCAGACCGCCTTGCCGAGATTGTCTTTCAACGATCCGCCTTCGGTGTTCTCGTTGAGGTCACGGCGCTGGGCCCCGGGCTCAAACTCAACGGCGAAGCAGTGCCCACCGGCACGACGCCCGAAGCTGTTTCGCTTCCTATCGATCTCTCGGCCCGTGGCGCGACGGTGCGCATCGACAAGCCCGGCGTTACGCGCGCCGCGCAATCCAAAGCGGTCGCAGCCGCGCGCCAGGTGGTGGCGAAGAGCCGATATGACAGTGTGCTTCTGGGCATTTGCGGGGCCCTGATCGTTCTCATCCTGGCCGCGGCGATCTGGCATAGCCGCCAGAGCGGGCCTTCGATTGTGTTCAATGATCGTCTTTTGAGCATCCCGGGCGCGACGGAAAGCCGGGATTGGATCAGCGAGCTTGAAAACGCCTCGCTTGAGCGCGGGCTGGCCGCCGAACTGAGCGTTGCGCGGCTTGGCGAGGGCATGATCGAAGTCGCGGGGACTGTGCCGGTCACCAAAGTTGGTGGCTTTGAAAACCTCCAGATCTGGTATGATGGGCAGGCTGATGCCCCAACTGTGCTCTGGAATATACGCCGCCAAGCCAAGCTCCAGAACTTGCCAGCCGTCGCGATGGTGACGCTGTCGGACCCGGCTTCGGTCATTCTCGCCTCCGGTCAACGCGTTGGGCTTGACCAGGATCTCACCGATGGGTGGGTGATTGACGGGCTCAGCGCCGCGGGGATCGACCTGGCTCGGGGGACGGAAACCGTGCGCGTCACATTCGAGGAGCTGACCCCATGAGCACAGGTGGTATTGGTGGCGCGGGCGTTGGGCGGATCGGGCAACGGCCCCGCCAGGAAGAAGAAGATCGCAAGGCCTTTCAGGAGGTGGCTGGCACAGCCGCGCCCGCGCTGCGCGAAAGCTATATCTCGTCGATCATTGCTGCCCGTCAGCCGCCGCGCTTGCCGCTGGTCGAAGACGGACCCGAGAGCCTGAGCAGCACTGCGGCGCTCTTCGCCTCAGAGCTCGATGATCTCTCGACACGGCAAGACACCGATATCGGCGCGGAGCTCGCAACCATCTTCATAACCCACGGCGAGCAGGCCAAAGCCTCGGGCGATCCGGCGGTCGCGGCGGCCTTCGACCATCTCGGCGAGGTCATGCTGACCTATGAGCATCTGAGACTTCTGCGGACAGGTGAGCTCGGATGACCCGCGAGCCAAATTTCTCTGAGTTCACCGCTGCGCGGGTCGGCGCGCCCGCAACGAAGGAAGCCGCCTTGTTATGCGAGCTTGCGGCGTTTCAGCTTATGCATGGTCGCGTGGAAGAAGCGCAGCACATGGCGCGCGCGGCGCTTTGGCTTGCGCCTGAGCATGGATCGGCGCTTCGGATCATGGCCCATGCCCATGCGAAAGCCGGGCGTCCGCTCGATGCGGCCAAGGCGATGATCGCTGCCGGGCGCGCGCGCGGCATGCGCTTGAGCCTGCGTGATTGGCGCGCCATCGGCGCTTCGATGCTCGCCCACGGGCACCGCGAACTCGGCCTCAAATACCTCTTCAAACGATAGGGCAGCGCCCCTTGCATGGCTGGCCGAGCGGCGTCATCCGCCGCTTGCTCCCGCGCGCCATAGACCCCGCGCGAATCGCCGTTCGACGGCTTCACGGCATCATCTGGAAGGCGCGAACCAATGGCAAATTAGCGCGGTTAATGTTTCGTTAACGAGTGCCAATTTCTAGCTCTTTTGGCCAATTGCGGCGATTTTGGCGCAAATTGATGACAGGGGTCGATCCTCCGGTCAGGTTGGCTCTGGGATAATACAGTGTCTTGGTCCATCCAATGGAAGGGATTGAATTCGTGCGTCGCTTTGGCTGCTCCTTTTGGCATGTCTGCGCTTCTGTAATTTTAATTACAGGCGGTTTCATTTCACCAGCCAATTCGAAATCAAATGCTGAATTCGATGCGCACATTATCGATATGCCCTTGACTCAGGCTTTAGACATTATCGGCCAGCAATTCGGAATTCAGTTCTCTGGGTCGCGGGTGGATCGCATCCGGGTCAATGATCTCAAACTCTCGGGCGACGCTGAGGCGGTGATCGATGCGGTCATGACTTCGGCGCGCATGGATGCGTTTCGGTTCAATGGCCAGATCTATTACGCGCCAGCGGCGGAGCGCGCCGTGCGGCTCGTGCCCTTGAGCGATGGGATCACATCGGATCTCGCCAAACGTGCCCTGGCCGATGCCGGGCTGAT
The DNA here is from genome assembly GCA_039198835.1 of Pseudomonadota bacterium. Classification (GTDB taxonomy): domain Bacteria; phylum Pseudomonadota; class Alphaproteobacteria; order Rhodobacterales; family Rhodobacteraceae; genus Shimia_B. Next base: position 25,631 of record JBCCTH010000008.1, read on the forward strand.
TTTTTCGGACTTTTCTATCTCGGATGTCGCGGGCGGCAGCGCCCTCGTGATGAGTGGTCCGATCCAGTATTTGGCTCTGGCCGAAGGCGTGCTCAACGCGCTGACGGCCGAGCCGGATGCGCCCGAAAACACGGTGCGCGTGCGCCGTGGCGGGCTTTTAGAGACCGCCGATACCTCGGTGTCGGCAGTCGCAAATCAACCACAACCAAATCAGCCCTAGGGGGGCATGACCATGACGAAGATGGATAAAGTTGGCGGCGGCTGGAATGCAGACCAGTCCAATAGATCAAACAACGACAAAGACGCCAAAGACTTCAAGAAAGACTACGACAAATCCGGCGGCTGGGATGCTGGCAAAGAGGTGTCGAAGTCGTTCAAGCACGGTGCCGACAAGCTGAGCAAAGGTGAGTATGGCAAGGTCATCATCATCAAAGGCCCGCAAGGTGAGCAGGGCGAAAAAGGTGAGAAGGGCGATAAGGGCGATAAGGGTGATCGCGGTGCGCGCGGTTACACCGGTGCCAAGGGCGAAAAGGGTGATACTGGCGCTCAGGGTATGAAGGGTGAAAAGGGCGATACCGGCGCTCAGGGCATCCAAGGTGAAAAAGGCGACAAGGGTGATCGCGGTGCGCGCGGCTACACCGGTGCCAAGGGCGAGAAGGGTGATACTGGCGCTCAGGGTATGAAGGGTGAAAAGGGCGATACCGGCGCTCAGGGCATCCAAGGTGAAAAAGGCGACAAGGGTGATC
>JBCCTH010000009.1:0-26201 GCA_039198835.1 Pseudomonadota bacterium
TCGCGCGCGGGCCATCAAAGCCGCGAGGCGAGCGCCGCGAAAACGCTCTCGAGCGCCTCTTCGAGGGCAAGAAGCGCCGAAGGGCTCGAAAAGCTGTGATCTGCGCCTTTGAGCAAGTGAAGGCTGAGATTGTCGCCCTGCGCATGGCTCAAAAGCGTCAAAGCGCGCTCCATCGGCACGGCGTCATCCTCGGTGCCCTGCAAAAAGCGCGTGGGCAGCGCGAGCGACAAGGGCGTGCGCAAGATGAAATGATCGCGCGCCTCCTCGATGAGCCGCCGCGTGATGATATAGGGCGCGCCATAATCCGAAGGCACAGCGATCTGGCCGTCCCCCAGCAGCGCCGCGCGCTCTTCAGGCGAAAACCCCGCCCAATAACCATCTTCCGTGAAGTCGGGCGCGGCCGCGATCGTCACGAGCCCCGCGAGCTTTTCGGGCCGCCGCTTGGCGAGCAAAAGCGCGATCCAACCGCCCATCGATGAGCCGACAACGATCTGCGCCCCCTCTGTCAGCGCGGTGAGCGCGGCCTCCGCATCCTCGGCCCAATCCCCGATGGCGCCATCTTCAAAGCGCCCTGAAGATTGCCCATGGCCGGTGTAATCAAAGCGCAAAAACGCTCGGCCCCGCGTCTGGCACCACGCCTCGAGATGCCGCGCTTTCGTCCCCTCCATGTCTGACATGAAGCCGCCGAGAAAAACGACGCCCGGCCCCGTCCCCTCAAGGCGGTGATACGCCAAACGCCGGCCCGCGCCGGTCTCAAGGAAAGCTGGGGCGGCAAGCTCAGCCATCTTGGGGCCTCCTTCTCGTCGTTGCATGGCCGGGTTTTGCCCCGCGCGCGCGAAAACCGCAAATCGAGACACGCGCCGCCCAGGGCACCGCCGCGAAAGCGCCTGCGAATTCGACATTGCGAGCCAAGGATTTTCGCGAAAGGAGGGCTTGAAACCCCGCAACCCGCATCACCTCTCAGGTCATGACGCAAAAGCCGCTTCTCACGCCCGCCTTGATCGCCACTCTGGCTTTTTCGAACTTTGTCGTGGGCATGGGGGCGTTCGTGGTCGTCGGCACCGTCGAACCGGTGGCCACGGGGCTCGGGATCAGCGCGGCCCAGGCGGGAACGCTTTTGAGCTATTATGCCTTCGCCTATGTCGTGGTGTCGCCCGTGCTCGTCGCGCTCACAGGGCGGCTGCCGCGGCGGGTTGTCCTCGCGGCGGGCCTGAGCATTTTTGGGCTCGCGGCGCTGCTCGGGGCCCTCGCACCGGGCTTTTCGGCCCTCGCTGGTTCGCGCATCCTGGCGGCTTTCGGCGCAGCGGTGCTGACGCCCGTGACCTCGGCAATCGCCGCCATGCTCGCGCCGCCCGAGCGCCGCGCGCGCACGATGTCCTATGTCTTTTTGGGCCTGACACTCTCTCAGGTGATCGGGGTCCCCGCCGGATCCTGGATCGCCTATACCCATGGCTGGCGCGCGGCCCTTGCGGCCGTGGCTTTGCTTTCGCTTCCCGGTGTTTTCCTGCTTTGGCGCATCGTCCCGCGCAGCCTGCCCTTCCAGCCCACAAGCCTTGTCGATCTCGGGCGCGTCCTGGCGGCGCCCTCAGCCATGCTTGCCACGCTTTTTACAGCGAGCTTCATGACCTCCATTTTCCTGCTCTACACCTATTTCGCGCCGCTCCTGAGCACTCAGATGGGCTTTGAGCGCGACGCCATTACCTTCACACTCTTCCTTTTCGGGCTCGGTGCGGTGATCGGCAATCTGATGGGGGGCTATCTCTCAGATCGCATCGGCGCGCCGCGTGTGCTGACAGGCGTGACGCTGACCATGATCCCGTTTTTGATATTCTTCTCGTTTTTGCCTGTCCCCGCCTGGATGCACTTTACCTGGACATTGGCCTGGGCCTCGGTGGGCTGGTCGTTCGGCGCGGCCCAGCAGGTCAGGCTGGTCGAGCTGTTCGGCGACAAAGCGCAGGTCGCGCTCTCGCTCCATGCGGCATTCATCTTTGGCGGCAGCGCGCTTGGCGCGGCGCTCGGGGCCGGGGTGATCTCTCTTCTGGGGCTCGGTGCGCTGGGTCTGGCGGCGGCGGCGAGCATGTCGCTCGCGCTTCTTCACCTCCAGATTTCGCGGCGGATCGGCGTTACGATGGCGCGGTGAGCCCGCGCACGGCCATCATCGTCGCACTCATGGTGGCGATGAGCTTGCCATCGGCCTCCGCGCGCCCTTCTGTGAAAAGAAGCGTGCGTCCGGCTTTGATGACCTGCCCTTCAAAGCGAAAGCGCGTGCCTTTCGCGGGGGCCAGAAGCATGGTCTTGAACTCGACCGTGAGCACTTCCGCATCGGCATCCATCAAGGAAAAAGCCGCATAGCCGCAGGCACTATCCATGCCCGTCGTCGTCACGCCCGCATGGTGAAACCCATGCTGCTGCACGAAGCCGGGGTTAAACGCCATCTCAATCACAACACGCCCGGCCACGACCTCGGCCAAACGCATGCCCATGCTCCTCATGATAATCTGTGCCTCGAAAGACCGGCGCACGCGATCCTCAAAAGCGGCAAATCTCGGTTCAAACTCCGCCATCGCCCGCCCTCTCCATTGACCAAAACGACATCCCCGCCAGCGGCAGAAGACCAAAAAGCGCGGGCCTTGCCAACCGCAAGGCCCTACCCGCAGAGGAACCGGCCCTCAGAAGCGATCGCCAAAAGCACAAAAGCCGAGTGGGAGCGCCCCGAATTTTTCAAAAAATTCAGCACCACCGCGCATCGGGCAGCCCATTGCGATTGACAGGGTAAATCGGCTCGGCCACACGCGCGGCACCATAACCCGCAACCGGGCGTTCCGTGGGCGCCAGATCGACGAGGAGGCCAAGATGGCCCTGGACCAAGACAAAATCATTCTCACCCTTCCCGATGGCAGCGAGCGCAGCTATGGCGCGGGCATCACGCCCGGCGAAGTCGCCGCCGATATCGCGCCGTCGCTGGCCAAGAAAGCCATCAGCGCGACCGTGGGCGGCAGCCACCACGATCTGCAATGGCCGATCATGGCCAACGCGCATATCGCGATCCACACGATGAAAGATCGCGCGCAGGCCGAAGAGCTCATTCGCCACGATCTCGCCCATGTGATGGCGCGCGCGGTGCAGGAGATCTGGCCGGAGGTGAAGGTCACCATCGGGCCGGTGATCGAGAATGGCTGGTACTATGACTTTGACCGCGCGGACCCCTTCACGCCCGAAGATCTCGGTCTGATCGAAAAGAAGATGAAAGAGATCATCAACCTGCGCGACCCAGTGCGCACAGAGGTCTGGGATCGCGCCCGTGCGATCAAGCACTATGAAGAGGCTGGCGAGCCCTTCAAGATCGAGCTCATTGAAGCGATCCTGGGCGATGAGCCGCTGCGCATGTATTGGCACGGCGATTGGCAGGACCTGTGCCGAGGGCCCCATCTGCAACATACCGGCCAGATACCCGCCGATGCCTTCAAGCTGATGTCGGTGGCCGGCGCCTATTGGCGCGGCGACAGCGACCGCCCCATGCTGCAACGCATCTATGGCGTGGGCTTTATGAACCGCGAGGAGCTCAAAGCGCATCTCGCCTTCCTAGAGGAAGCCGCCAAACGCGACCACCGAAAGCTCGGGCGCGAAATGGACCTCTTCCATTTCGAGGAGGTCGCGCCGGGCTCGGTGTTTTGGCACAAGACCGGGTGGCGTCTTTTCCAGACACTCATCGGCTACATGCGGCGACGTCAGGACATGGCGGGCTATGAGGAGGTCAATTCGCCCGACATCATGGACCGCGCCCTCTGGGAGAGGTCAGGCCACTGGCAGAATTACCGCGATAACATGTTTCTGGCCGCGACGATCGACGAACGTGATTACGCCCTCAAGCCAATGAACTGCCCGGGGCACATGATGATCTACAACCAGGGCATCAAAAGCTACCGCGACCTGCCCGTGAAAATCGCCGAATTCGGCAAAGTCCACCGCTATGAGCCGTCGGGCGCGCTCCACGGGCTGCTCCGGGTGCGCAGCTTCACGCAGGACGATGCCCATATCTACTGCACTCCGGAACAGCTCATGGAGGAGTGCCTCAAGGTCAACGACCTCATTCTCTCCATCTACAGCGATTTCGGTTTCGACGACGTCCACGTGAAGCTCTCCACACGGCCAGAAAACCGGATCGGAGACGATGAGAGCTGGGACAAATCCGAAGAGGCGCTCGCGGCGGCACTGGACAAGGCGGGGATGTCCTACACTGTCTTCGAGGGCGAGGGCGCGTTCTACGGGCCAAAGCTCGAATACGTCCTGCGCGACGCCATCGGGCGCGACTGGCAGTGTGGCACGCTTCAGGTGGATTTCAATCTGCCGCAGCGCTTCAACACGACCTATATCGACGCCTCTGGCGAAAAGCGCGCGCCGGTGATGCTCCACCGCGCGCTATTTGGATCGCTCGAACGCTTCACCGGGATCCTGATAGAACAATTCGCAGGCCGCTTGCCCTTCTGGCTGGCGCCGCGGCAGGTCGTTGTGGCCGCCATTGTGTCAGATGCAGATGAGTTTGTGCATGAGGTCGTCGCCGATCTGCGCGCAGCGGGATTGCGGGCCGAGGCGGACGTTCGCAACGAGAAGATCAACTACAAAGTGCGCGAGCATTCGGTCGGCAAGGTGCCGGTGATCCTGGCGATTGGCAAGCGCGAGGTCGAAGAGCGCAGCGTCTCGATGCGGCGTCTGGGCGAAAAGCAGACGCGGAGCGTGCCGCTCGAAACGGTGGTGGCAGAGCTCAGCGCCGAGGCCACGCCGCCCGATCTCAGAGGCTAGGCGCAAAAGCGCGGCGGGAGAAACCGCGGCGCCTTATCCCGCTGGGCGCGCGTTTTAGACGGCGCGCCCGCCCGCCTCCCTTCCGCGCCAGCTAACGCTGGCTTGAACCATCGGTGGCGCGGCTGCGCCGCGCGACGCCGCGCGCCCGCGAATGTTACGCTTTTGGCGCCGTCAGCCCCGCGCATCGCCGGGCACTCTGAAATTTTCGCCTGAAAACCATGGGATATCGCTCACGCAGCATCACGCAGCCGTGCTGCACAGCGCTGTGATTGGTACGTGTGCGCGCCGCTCGGCCATGAGTAAGGCGCACTCCCGTGCATCCATTTTGCTCACCAGGAAGAAAGAGAGACATTCCATGGCCAACACCCCCAAAACCCTCGCTGTCGCCGGCGCCGTCGCCGCTGCCCTTGCCACATCGCTTGCCGCTCCGGCCGCAGCACAAGCCCAGGAGAAGTGCTTTGGTGTGTCGCTCGCAGGCGAGAACGATTGCGCGGCGGGCCCCGGCACGACCTGCGCCGGCACCTCCAAAGTCGATTTCCAGGGCAATGCCTGGACGCTCGTGCCCGCGGGGACCTGCGCCGATATCGAGCTTCCCTCGATGGCCAACGGCACCGCGCGCATGGGCTCGCTTGAAGCGCTTGATCGCGACCTGCCCGCATAAGATACCTTTCGCGGACGGGGCCCTTGGCCCCGTTCGCACCCCCTCAAACCCCCCGCGCATGACCGCGCCCATCGCTGCCGCGCGCGGGCGTATCTTTGGCCCAAGGAAAGGGACAGACCTTGCTCGACGCTGCATTTTCAGAGCTGCCCGCAACGCCCGGAGTGGGGTACAAAGCCCAGCATTACAGCGATATTCTCGCCGCACCCGGCCCTGTCGGATGGCTCGAAATTCATGCCGAGAATTACATGGGCGACGGCGGCCGCCCGCTCGCGCAGCTCGAGTTTCTCGCGGCGCGTTTCGCGCTATCGGTCCATGGCGTGGGCCTGTCGATCGGTGGCGAGAGCCCCCTCAACAAAGCCCATCTCCGCCGCCTTCGCACGCTCTGCGACCGCTTCAACCCGGCAAGCTTTTCAGAGCATCTCGCCTGGTCGAGCCATGACAGCGCTTTTTTGAACGATCTTCTGCCGCTGCCCTATACCGAAGCCACGCTCGCCCGCGTGAGCGATCACATCGCGCAGGTGCAAGACAGCATCGGACGGCGGATGCTGCTCGAAAACCCGTCAAGCTATCTGTGGTTTGATGAGAGCACGATGTCCGAGACAGAATTTCTCGCGCGCGTCTCCGAAAAGACAGGCTGCGGGCTTTTGCTCGACGTCAACAACGTCTTTGTCTCAGCGACCAATCTCAAGCTCGACCCGCGCGCCTATATCGATGCCTTCCCCCTTGAGCGCGTCGGCGAGATCCATCTCGGCGGGCATGACGAGGATGAAGATGATCACGGCGCCCCCCTGCTGATCGACAGCCACGGGCGCGAGATCGTCGATCCCGTTTGGGCGCTTTACGAATATACGCTGGCGCGGTCCGGGCCGCGCGCCACGCTCATCGAATGGGATACAGATGTCCCCGAATGGCCGGTCTTGCGCGCCGAGGCCGAGCGCGCGCACGATATCCTCGCGGGGGTCCTGGCGTGAGCCTTTCGCAAAACACCCTCACGGCGGCCATTCTGGGGCCTGATCTGCCGGTGCCGCCTGGCCTGAGCGATGGCCAGGGCGGAGCCGCCGGAAAGCGCTTTGACGTTTACCGAAACAATGTCGCCGTGAGCCTCACGGACGCGCTGATCGTGGCCTTTCCGACGATCCATAGCCTCGTGGGGGATGCGTTTTTTCGGGCGATGGCGGCGGTCTTCTGGCGTCAGCATCCGCCCTCGAGCCCGGTGATGATGCAGTATGGCGGCCCGATGCCCGGCTTTCTGGCGGGCTTTGGGCCCGTGGCGCATCTGCCTTATCTGCCCGATATCGCTCGGCTCGATCTGGCGATGCGCGCCGCCTATCACGCCGAAGATGCGCCCGCGCTTCTCCCAGAAGCGCTGGATCTGGGCCCCGACGCGCTCATGGCGGCGCGGTTTGATCTCGCCCCGGCGGTTCATATCCTGGCGTCAGCCTATCCGATCCATGGCATCTGGCAGATGACCAGGGGCGGGGCCAAACCAGGGGCGACGGGGCAAGACATCCTGATTTCGCGCCCGGGCTTTGATCCGGCGCTTGATCTCCTCGCGCCGGGTGCCGCGCCGTTTCTGCATGCGCTCGGTGACGGCAAATCGCTCGCTCAAGCGCTCGAAGCCGCGCCCGAGCTTGACCCTGAAACATCGCTCGCGGCCACCCTGGCGCTGGCGCTTCAGCGCGGGGTCTTCACCCGCATTCACTAGACCACCCACCTAGAAAGACCCAAACCATGGACATCCGGCGCCTCTCTGAAAGCTTCACTCGCCCGCTCAACGCAGCCAGCGGCCCGATCCTGACCACGAGCGCGCGCCTCATCTTCGCGGGCGTCCTGCTCGTCTATTTCTGGCAAGCCGGGCTCACCAAGCTCGGCGAGGGGGCGTTCGGGTTTCTCAATCCCGCCATGGGGGCCTATATCCAGATTTTCCCGCGCGCGGTGGAGGCGGCGGGCTTTGATATCTCGCAGCTTGGCCTCTGGCATGACATGGTTGTGATCGCGGGCACATGGGCCGAGTTTGTCCTGCCGCTTCTTGTCGTTCTCGGGCTTCTGACGCGGCTTTCAGCGCTGGGAATGATGGGCTTTATCATCGTGCAATCGGCGACAGATCTCTATGGCCATGGCGGGCTCGAGAACGGGACATTCGGCGCCTGGTTTGATCGCGCCTCAGATGCTCTGATCGCCGATCAGCGCGCTTTTTGGCTCCTGGCGCTCGCCATCCTCGTGCTCAAGGGCGGCGGGCCGCTTTCGCTCGATCGTGTGATCTTGGCGCGCGCCCGCACGGGTGCCCCGACTGCGCCGCGCGTGGCCGCTGAATGAGCGCATTTTCAAGCTTGTAGCGGGCGCGCGCCGCTCAAAGCCATGCGTTTTGAGCGTCGGCCTTCCAGCCCAATGTCATCTTTTGCCCGTCCACGATCAACGGGCGCTTCATCAGCGCCGGGTGGGCAAGGAGCAAATCGCGCGGAGGGGCGGCGCGCTCGGCCTCTAAGAGAGCGCGCCAGGTCGCTGACGCGGTATTGATCAAAGACGCCCCGAATGTCGCGAGCGCCGCGTCCAAAATCTCGGCGGGCACACCGTCTTCGCGCACGTCGAAAAAGGCGGCCTCGGGCAGCGCTTTGCGCGCCTTGCGGCAGCTATGACATGTCTTCAATCCAAAGAGTTTCACCGCTGTCATCCCCCTTGTCTTTCGTCATATCCCCCTAGTTTTTTCGTCAGACGCACACAACCGCTGCGTTTGCAGCGCCGCTTTTGAGCGGCCGAACTAAAAGGAGATGGGCGATGCCAAGCGGCACGGTCAAATGGTTTAACACCACGAAAGGCTACGGGTTCATTGAGCCTGAAGGTGGCGGCAAAGATGTCTTTGTGCATATCTCAGCCGTGGAGCGCGCGGGTCTTACCGGACTGGCGGACAACCAGAAAGTGGACTTTGAAGTCATCGAAGGCCGGGATGGCCGCACGATGGCTGGCGATCTCAAAGCCATGTAAGAAACAGTGTCGGGCTGTCTCAGCCCGCGCTCAGCCCCGATGAGAGGCGCTTTTGCCACGGCAGAGCGCGAAGCAAACCGGGCGGGCTTTTTGCTTGCGCCCTGGGCGGGGCCGCACCGGCGACCGGCGATTGATATCTGCCTCCCTCCACGCGATCTGAGATGTCGGAGGGTCTTAGATCTGCGGTGTCAAACGCAGGCGCGCCTTCTCCAGCCAGCACGCCCCTCCCCGAAACCGCGCAGAAACTTGCCCGCCGCCCTGCTTGCGGCCCATCCCTCAAAAGCATACGCGGCACCGGTGGATCACAACACACGCCGCGGATAGCGCGCCCGACCAATATCACCATGCCCAAACCCGGGAGACGCGCCAGCGCGACATCTTCAAAGCCGCGCGGCTCTGGCTGTTTATCCGAAAGTCGGGGCGTTCGTGCCCGAGGCGTGCAGCCACTCCAGCTGAGCGAAAAGTGCGCGCCCCGCGCTGTGCCCGCTCCCGAGCTAGGTATTTGCGCGCGTCATTCCTCGGGAAGACCCATGGCGCGCGCGAATTCGCGCCATTCGCGCCCGCCCATGCCCGATGTCTCTTGCGTGACCGCCTCACCCGCCACAAGCCGACGGGCGCAGGCGAGCCCCATATCGCTCAGATGCGCACCGCCCAGGCGATAATCTTCAAATGCGCGATAAGCCATCGGGACCCAATCAGCGACAATCTCGCAAATGGCTTCGGCATAAACGCGTATCTCGTATTGCGCGTGGTCATCGGCGCGCAGCCGCAGGAAGTGAAGGAGATTGTGCAAATCCACCTTCCAATACCACTGGGTGTAGGTGCTCGCGGGCAAGACGGCACGCGCCTGTTCGCGCGCCAAGTCATAATCGCCGCCCTTTTCAATCAGAAGGTCATAGAGATCGAAATCGCGCGCGCCGCTTTGCACCATCTCGGCGCGAATACGCTCGGCTGTGGGCGCATCATAGCCCGCGCCGGTGCCCTGTTTGTTATCCTCTGATTGCCTGCCGACACGCTCAGCCGCGGGGATATAAAACTCCCTGTCGAGCGTGGAATAACGCGCGGAGTATTCGTTGACATTGGCTGTCCGGTGCCGGATCCACTGGCGCGCGACAAAGATCGGCAGCTTCACATGAAGCTTGATCTCGCACATCTCAAACGGCGTCGAATGCCAGTGCCGCATCAGATACCGGATCAGCCCCTCATCATCCGAGACCTTCTTGGTGCCCGCCCCGTAAGAGACCCGCGCCGCCTGAACGATCGCGCTGTCATTGCCCATGTAATCGATGACGCGCACAAAGCCGTGGTCGAGCACCTCATGCGCCGTAAAGAGCCGCTCTTCCATGCCCTCGCTCATCGCGCGGCGGGTCGGCGCGGTCGCGGCGCGCTGCGTTTCGATCTCTTTGAGCTGTTCTTCGGTTAGCGGCATGGCATCCTCCGACTCGCATCACACAACATTTACGAATAATTTGATTTGACACCACTATATCTTCGATTTTTTCCACAGGAATAGCAGCCATCTTGACCTCATCGGCCCAAAGCGCACCTTGCGGGGCGAAAGGAGCCGCCATGAAAGTCAAATATCTCCATACGATGGTGCGCGTGAAAGACCTCGACGCATCCATCGCTTTCTACAAATTGCTCGGGCTCGAAGAAACGCGCCGCTATGACAATGACGGGGGCCGCTTCACCTTGGTCTTCCTCGCGCCACCGGACCAGCCGGAATGCCCGGTCGAGCTGACATATAATTGGGATGGCGATGAAGGCCTTCCCTCGGACAGCCGCCATTTCGGCCATCTCGCCTATGCCGTCGAGGATATCTATGCGATGTGCGCGCATCTGCGGGAAAATGGCGTAACGATAAATCGCCCGCCGCGAGACGGGCGCATGGCATTTGTGCGCTCGCCTGATAACGTGTCGGTGGAGCTCCTCCAGATGGGCGCGGCAAAGGACCCGGCAGAACCGTGGGCAAGCATGGAAAACATCGGTCACTGGTAAGTAAGCTTCTGGGCCTGAGCGCGGCGCTCTGCGTGAGCATGGCAAGCGCCGCCCTGGGACAGGGCCTGGCCTGTAGGCAGGCGCTCGCGCTTGGGCTTGATGTGTCATCCTCGGTCGACAGCGATGAATACAGGCTCCAGCTCGAAGGCCTCGCCGCCGCGCTGACCGCGCCCGAAATCGCCGCGCGGCTCCTCGAGCAGACAGAGGCCCCGGTCAATCTTTACGTCTATGAATGGAGCGGGCCGGGCATTCAACGCACGATCCTGCCCTGGACAGCGGTGACCTCGGCGGCCATCCTTCGGGCGGCGGCCGCGCAGATTGCCGCCCATGAACGCAACGTCCTGGGTGACAGCGTCGATCAATCCACCGCGATCAACCCCGCCATCGCCCATGGCCGCGAAGCCATCGCCGAGCGCGCGACTTGCTGGGAGCGCACGATCGATATCTCGGGCGACGGGCGTCACAATACCGGCGGTGACCCGCGTGAGGAATGGCCCGCCCTGGCGCTCGCCGCGATCACGGTCAATGGGCTCGTGATCGGCGTCGATAGCCCCCGGGGCGGCGACATCAGGCAGCTCGAGATCGGCGAGCTCAGCTCCTATTACAACAGCCAGGTCATATTCGGGCCCGGGGCTTTCGTGGAGACTGCGCTCGGTTTCGCGGATTTCGAACGCGCCATGCGCCGCAAGCTTTTGCGAGAGCTCGAAGGGCCGGTTTTCGGTCGCGCGCTAAACCCGCATGGAACACACGACGCGCAGGGCGGCTAAAGACGCGGGGGGCGTGGTAAAGTGGGCGGACTAAATCGGCCTTACGCAAAAACGCACAGCGTGGGAGCCTCTGCCAAAACTGAACGCGCCTTTCTGCACGCAAGGCCAGAGGCGCTCTTCGCATCGCAAGGCGACATACGCTCTGCTCAACCTAAGGCCCAAGGCACTCTTCAGCACACAAGGCGACAGGCGCTCTGCTCAACCGAATTCCAAATGCGCTCTTCTGCACACAAGGCCAAAGGCGCTCTTCGCAAGGCAAGGCCGCAGGCTCTCTTCTGAACACGACGCCAGAGGCGCTCTTCTGCTCGCAAGGCAAAGTGTGCTCTTCCGCTCACAAGGCCAAATGCGCTCTTCTGAAGACGAAGCCACATGCGCGCTCCTCAACGCTAGGCCAAACGCGCTCTTCCGTTCGAAAGGCCAAAGGCGCTTTTCTAAACCCAAGGCCAGAGACCCTCTTCTCAACTCAAGGCCAGAGGCGCTCTTTCGCGACACGAAAAAACGCAGCCAAAGCGGCCTTCATTCCCAGGCGGCTGGAAAGAGCGACGCCTCACCTCTAATAAATATAGCGGATTTGATCTGTCCAATACCGCTCGACACGTTTGAGCGCCCCGTTGATATCCTCGATCCCGTTCGGCCCGAGAACCCCGCCCTTTTTGAGCCCATCTGCGTGGCGGCCAAAAAGCTCGGCCACGATATCGCGTACGCTGCGGCCCTTATCCGTCAGGCGCACGCGCACCGAGCGGCGGTCGATCTCGCAGCGCTGGTGATGCATATATCCCATCTCAACGAGCTTCTTGAGGTTATAGCTGACATTCGAGCCCTGATAATATCCGCGCGTTTTGAGCTCACCCGCCGTGACCTCGTTATCGCCGATATTAAACAGCAAAAGCGCCTGCACCGCGTTGATCTCAAGCACGCCCACGCGCTCAAACTCGTCCTTGATCACATCAAGGAGCAAGCGGTGCAACCGCTCGACGAGAGCCAGGCTCTCTAAATAGCCGGTGATAAAGCTCTCGGACTGGCTCTGGCCGATCTGTGAGTGAATGCTCATTTGCGTCTCCGCGCTCGTCATTGACCAGCGGTTTGACCCATAAAGCCGAATAATCTGTTAAATGCCGCGGGGCGATCCCACGACTTCGTTAAACTGCAATCTGATTTCTTCAATCAATGTTGCATGCTCGGCCGGGGCCGCCGCCTGCCCGTTGATCCAGGGATAAAGATCAAGATCAGCCTCCGCCAAAAGCGCCTCATAGGCATCAAGCTCCTCTACGGACATCTGCGCGAGCCGCGCCCCGGCAAAGGATGTCAGGATCACATCCATCTCTTTGATCCCGCGCCGGATCGAGCGCATGTAAAGGCGCTTGCGGCGGATCTCGATGGTTTCCTCACTCATCTCCCAGACGCTCCTCGATGCGATCCAAAATCTCCAAAGCCTCCGCCAATTTGGCGCGCAACCCCGCGACCTCTTGGCGCGAGACGCCGCCGGAGGCGGGCATGAGGTCTTCTCCCTCGCCCGTCATCAGCCAGCGGAGCGATACATTGAGCACCCCGGCCAAAAGCGTGAGCTTGTTGGCGCGGGGGTCGGCGAGATCATCTTCCCATTCCTTGAGCGTGCGCAGCTTAATCCCCAGACGCTTGGCAAGCGCGTCCTGGCTCAATTGCGCGGCTTCGCGCGCTCCCGTGATCCGGTCGCCCAGGGTGGCTTTGGCCTCGGTATACCAATCAGGGGTGATGACCTCGTCATTCATGCGGCACCTCGGGCTTTTACCTTGTGCCGTTATAAGGCACTGACAGCGCAGTTACCACCGGAGCCACCAAAATGCCCTTTCTTTCAACGAGGCTTGCGCGCGTGGCCCCTTCGGCCACCATCGCGATGTCAACGCGCGCCATGGAGCTCCGCGCCGAGGGGCGCGATGTGATTTCGCTGAGCGCGGGCGAGCCTGATTTCGGCACGCCAGGCAATATCGACCTGGCCGCCAAAGCCGCCATCGATGCAAAGCTCGGCCGCTATACCCCGCCCGATGGCCTCCCCGAGCTCAAAGATGCCATCCGCGCGAAATTCGCGCGCGAGAATGGGTTGAGCTATACCCGCGCGCAGATCTCCGTGGCCTCCGGCGGCAAGCAGATCCTCTGGAACGCGCTTTTGGCCACGCTCAACGCGGGCGATGAAGTCATCATTCCCGCGCCTTACTGGACATCCTATCCAGACATGGTGCGCATGGCGGGCGGCACGCCCGTGATCGTGCCCTGCAGCGTGGAGGAAGGCTACCGGATCACACCAGCGGGTCTTGAGGCCGCGATCACCGAACGCACCAAATGGTTCATATTCAACTCGCCGTCCAACCCCACGGGCGCGGGCTACGGGCGCGCGGCCCTCAAAGAGCTGACCGATGTGCTCCTGCGCCATCCCCATGTCTGGACAATGTCCGATGACATGTATGAACACCTGACCTTCGATGATTTCGCGTTTTGCACGCCCGCACAGGTCGCCCCCGCGCTCTATGACCGGACCCTCACAACAAACGGCGTCTCGAAAGCCTACGCCATGACAGGCTGGCGCATCGGATATGCGGGCGGCCCCGAAGAGCTGATCGCGGCGATGCGCAAGGTCCAGAGCCAAAGCACCGGCAATGCCAGTGCGATCAGCCAATTTGGCGCTATCGAAGCGCTCAATGGCCCGCAAGGCTTTCTCGCCCCCAACCGCGCGCTCTTCAAAACGCGGCGCGATCTCGTGGTCACCGCGCTCAACGCTTGCCCGGGCATCTCCTGCCCCAGGCCCGACGGCGCGTTTTACGTCTATCCCTCCATCGACGGCCTCATGGGCAAAAGAACGCGCCGGGGCACGCAGCTTAAAAGCGATGAAGATTTCGCCCTAGCGCTCCTTGATGAAGCGCTGGTCGCGGTTGTTCATGGCGCAGCCTTCGGACTTTCCCCAGCCTTCAGGGTAAGCTACGCTGCTTCAAACGCGGCGCTCGAAGACGCCTGCGCCCGCATCAAGGCGTTCTGCGAAAGCCTTGAATAGAAAACGAGGGTCGGCCATGGCTGGCGAACTGCCAGACTACTATTTCCGCATCCGCGACAAAGGCGCGGTGGTGTTCCGCGTCGATACCGAAAATCGTCAGCGGCGCATCGAGTTCGATCAGATCGCCGTCGTCAACGTGGTCAATGGCCAGATCAAGCCCCATGGCCAACGCGAGCTCTCCGAGCGCGATCTCGAGGTGATCCGTGAATGGATGGCGGAGCGCATCGCCGAGCTCGACGAGCGCACCATAGATGATATCCGCCGCTCCATCGATCACCTCAATCTGACAACCCAGTGGGTGCAAACAACCGCGACCGATGAACAGCTTGAAGCGTTCACAGACGAGCTCCTCTTGGCCATGCATGATCTGCGCAGCACGTTGGTGCGCAAAAAGGCCGACCGGCTGACGCGCGAGCGTGCCGAAGCGGCGCAGTAACCCTTGCGATCCGTTGCGCCGCTTCGCGGCCCGGGCGTCCTTTGGCCCCGCGCCACGCGCCAAACTGGAGCCGCCCCATGGCCCGCCGCCAGCTCTATCTAGGCCCGCTCACGGATAACCGCCGTTGGGGTCACGTGGCGCTGAGACGGGGCGATAGCATCGTCGTGACCCCGCCCAAGAGCGGAACAACCTGGATGCAAACGATCATCGCGCTGCTTTTGAGCGGGGATCCCGAGATCGAAACCGAGCTTTCGATCAAAATGCCCTGGGTCGATTTCCGGCTGCGTGAGATGCCCGAGGTCGCCCAAAGGCTAAACGCGATGACGGGCGCACGCAGCATGAAAAGCCACACCCCGCTCGATGGGCTGCCGATCCATGAAGCCGCGCAATATATCTGCGTCTTTCGCCACCCCCTCGATGTGCATGTTTCCTATCGCGGGCATCTCAAGAACATTCCCCTCCCCTGGTTCGACCATTGGTATCCCGAACCTGATCCCGAAGGGATCGCCTTTCAGCGCTTCCTCGACGGCGGCGCCGAAGGCTTTGACGGCGATGCAGTCACGCTGGCCCACATCATCAGACATTATCAAAGCGCGATCGAGCGCGCGCATGCGCCCAATATCTGGCTCTTTCACTATGCCGATATGCTCGATGATCTCGCCGGCACCTTCGCGCGGGTCGCGAGCATTCTGGGCGTGTCATATCCCGCTGACCGCATGGAAAGCCTCATCGCCATGGCGCGCTTTGACAACATGAAAGCCCATGCAGCGCGCTTCGCGCCGTCAGGCGGCAAGGGCTTCATGAAATCCGACGCCGATTTCTTCCGCACCGGGAAAAGCGGCAATTGGGCAGGCACGCTCTCAAAGACCGAGCGCGCCGCCTATGATGGCGCGATGGATAAAATGCTCAGCCCCGCTGAGCGCGCCTGGCTCGAATTCGGGGCAGCGGCCAGCGCCCCCGATTAAGCACCGGACGCGGGCGATCTGAGGCCTAGGGAAAAAAATTTCGAGAAGATGTCGATTGGCCGGTCTCTCCCGCGTCGAGGGGGTGAAGAGGCAAAAAAGCCCTTCGCTCAAAACGAGGAGATAGAGTTATGAAGATGACAAAAATCGCCGCCTATGGCTGCCTGACCATCGCCGCTCTGGCGGCCGCGAGCTTTGCCTTGCCGCGCCATGTGAGCGTCGAACGCAGCGCGATGATCGAGGCCGCGCCCGAGGCTGTCCTTGCGCTGGCGGCCTCCAACAGCGGCTATCAAGCGTTCAACCCCTACGCCGATCTTGACCCGGCGCTCGAGATCGAGCTGTTCGGCCCCGCCTCGGGTGTCGGTTCCGGCTTTCACTTCAACAGCAAGGACGGCGCGGGAAGCCAGACCATCGCCGAGGTCACCGCAGAGCGCGTGAGCTACAGCCTCGATCTCGGGGCCCTGGGCCAACCCACCCAATCGATCTCCACAGAGCCCCGCGCCGTGGGCACCTGGGTCACATGGCGCATGGAGAGCGATTTGGGGTTCAATCCCGCCATGCGCGTCTTTGGGCTTTTCATGGACAACATGGTCGGACCGAACTTCGAACTCGGCCTTGAAAAAATCGCGGATGCCACCGCCTGACCGCCCCACGCCAAAAATAGGAGAAATCTCATGCGCTACACATTCCTGCTCTATTCAAACCCCGCCGATTTCGCAGACCTCACGCCCGAGGATTGGGCCAAGGAAAAAGAGGTCTACGGCGCCTATATCGGCGCGCTCCAAGAGGCCGGTGTCTTCGTCGATACGGATTGGCTCCACCCCGCCGACACCGCCACGACGATCACCCTCAAGGACGGCGAGAAACGCGTTCAGGATGGGCCCTTCGCGGAAACCAAAGAGACCTTGGGCGGCTTTTTCGCCATCGATGTCCCCGATCTCGATGCCGCTCTCGCCTGGGCGGAGAAATGCCCGGCTGCGCAATATGGTAAGATCGAAATCCGCGCCTCGGCCATGGGCGACTATTGAGCGAGGCGCGGATCAGGGCGCGGGCCGACGATGTGGCCCGCGCCGCCTATGGCAAGCTCATCGCTGTCTTGGCGAGCCGCTCGGGCGATATCATGGCCGCCGAAGATGCGCTCTCTGAGGCCTTCATGGCCGCGCTCCGCACCTGGCCGGTGGATGGCATTCCCGAGCGGCCCGAGGCCTGGCTCACAACCGTCGCCAAAAACAAACGCATTGACCAGGCGCGCAAGGATGCGCGCCTCGTCGTTACCGATGAGGTGCCCGATATGGCCGATCCCGCGACGCTCACAGCACTGCCCATCGACACCGGCGAGGCGCTGGATGAGCGCCTCAAGCTGCTCTTTGTCTGCGCCCATCCCGCCATCGATGCGGGCATCCGCACGCCGCTCATGCTCCAAACCGTGCTTGGGCTCGAAGCCGATGAAATCGCCCGCGCCTTTCTGGCTTCGCCCGCCGCCATGGCCCAGCGCCTCGTGCGCGCCAAGCGCAAGATCAAGGCCGCGGGCATTCCGTTCAACATTCCCGATGCGAGCGAGTATCCTGATCGCATGGGCTCGGTGCTTGAAGCGGTCTATGGGGCCTTCGCCGTCGATTGGCTCGAAGGCGCGGGCAATCTTTCGCATGAAGCGTATTTTCTCGCCACGATCCTCGCGGGGCTTGCGCCCGATGACGGCGAGGCGCTGGGCCTTGCCGCGCTCATCGGCTTCGTCGAGGCGCGCCGCGATGCGCGCCTGAAAGACGGCGTGCTCGTGCCCGTGCCCGAGCAGGATACCGCCCTTTGGGACCAGACGCTCATCGACCGCTCCGCGAGCCTGTTGTCAAAAGCCGCGCGACTGGGCGGGATCGGGCGGTTTCAGCTCGAAGCGGCGATCCAAGCCGTCCATGCCACGCGCGCCGTCACCGGCAAAACCGATTGGCGCGCCCTCTCGAAACTCTATGCAGGCCTTCTCGGCAAGTTCCCCACGATCGGCGCGGCGGTCAGCCGCGCGGCGGCCGTGGCGGAAGATGCAGGCCCACGCGAGGCGCTCAAACTGCTCGCCCGCATCGATTTCCCCGGGCTCGACCTCTATCAGCCTGCCCATGCCGTGCGCGCCCATTGTTTGACCCACCTCGGCCAAAACGCCGACGCCGCACTGGCCTATTCAAAAGCCATCACGCTGGCCAAGGATGCCCCCTCCCGCCGCTTCCTCGAAAAAAAATTGTCTGATCTGCGAAAAAAAATGTCGTGAGATGTCGATTGGGCCGGTGCCGGGCCGTCATGGGGGCACAAGGGCATCAAAACGCCCCTCTGGCCAACCTGATCAAAGGAGACCCCCAATGACGATCCTCACAACCGCCCTCGCCCTCGTCGCCATCATCGCCGCGCTCACGCTGCTCTTGCCGCGCAACGTCACCGTCACACGCCAGGCCATCATCGCCTTGTCCCCGGCGGAGGTTTTGTCCCGCGTGGCCTCCACCGAAGGCTTCCAGACCTTCAACCCCTATGCCAGCGCCGATCCTGATCTCAAGATCGTGCCCTTTGGCCCGGCTGCGGGCGTCGGCTCAGGCTTTCGGTTCGAAGGGAAGGACGGCAAGGGCACCCAAACCGTCACCGCGATCTCCGACACCTCAGTGAGCCACCTCATCGATCTCGGCGCGATGGGCAAACCAGTTCAGACCATCGAGGCGCGCGGCCACGCCCAGGGCGCAGAAGTGAGCTGGACAGTCACATCAGATATGGGCTTCAACCCGGTCTTCCGCATCTTCGGGCTCTTCATGGATAAGATGCTCGGCAAAACCTATGAGGCGGGCCTCGCCAACCTCAAAGCCCTCGCCTGACGCATAGCAACCACGGCTCAAAAAAAGACGCGCGGCCCGGCTCACGGGGCGCGCGCCTCAGCATCCGATAGGGCTAAGTCTGGGCCGGTCGGCAACCGGCGCGCCACATTCCACCAGAAGCGGCGCATCAGCAAAACCGCCGCCACAGCGAGCCCCAGCGTGAGCCCGATCCAAACGCCCGATGCCCCCCACCCCGCGAAGAAGCCCAAAAAACCTGCGAGCGGCATCCCGATCACCCAATAGCTGAAGGCGGCCTGAAACATCGGGATCCGCGTGTCCTGAACCCCTCGCAACAGCCCCAGCGCGATCACCTGCGCCGCATCGCCCAGCTGAAAGAGCGCGGCCATGGCCATCAAGAACACACCCATCGAAAGCACCGCCGCGAAATCAGGCTCCGCCGCGTTGAGGAAAAACAGCACGAGCGTCTGCGGCATCCCCAAAAAGAGCAAAACGGTCACCCCCACAAAAGCGAGGCTGAGCGCCAGCGAAACCCGCCCCGCCCGGTGAAGATCATCGAGCGACCCCCGGCCCAAAGCGCGCCCGGCGCGCACCGTCGCCGCCTGGCTGATGCCGACATGAACGACAAAGGTGAGCGAAGCAATGTTGAGCACGATCCCATGGGCGGCGAGCTCAATGGTGCCGATCGCGCCCATCATAAGCCCCGACCCGGCAAAGAGCCCCACCTCGCTGATTGAGGTCAACGCGATGGGCCAGCCCAGCCTGAAAAGACGCGTCAGGATCGCCGGGTCCGGCCGCCAGATGCGCAGCAGCAATTGATGGTGCGGAAAATGGCGCAGCGCATAGGCAAAAAGCGCCACAAACGTCCCCAGACCCACAAAGAGGGTGGCGAAGGCCGCGCCGCGCACGCCAAGCTCAGGCGCACCGAAATTGCCGAAAATGAGCAAGTAATTGATCGCCACATTGGGCAAGAGCGCAAAAAGCGTCACCCAAAGCACAATGCCCGTTCGTTCGAGCGCGCTCAGATAGCTCTTGGTCATCATGATCCAGACCTGCGGGAGCATGCCCCAACAGGCGATGCGCAGATAATCCTGCCCCAGCCGCGCGATCTCGGGCTCCTGACGCGCGAAAACCAGGATCGGCTCGGCAAACCAAAGCGGGATCATCGCAAGCGCGCCAAACCCCGAGACGAGCCAGAACCCCATGCGCGTCACCCGCCGCACTTCAACATCATCGCCCCGTTCGGCGGCCGCCGAGATAAGCGGCAAGGCCGCCCAGGCAAAGCCCGAAACCGCGAGAAAGAGGATGAAGAAAAAGCTCGTCGCAATCGTCAGCGCCGCCAGTTCGGGGATCCCGTATCGCCCCATCATGAGCGTATCGGTCGCGCCGAGCGCAACCTGCGCCACAAGGCTCCCCGCCAAGGGCAGAGCCAGGGCCAGCGTCGCTTTCGCCTCGGGACGGTATTCCTGCAATGTCGCCATGGCCTGCCCATATGCAAGGCCCGTTGCCACCGCAAGAGCGCCCGCTAGCTCTCGGATATGCCCAGTTTGCTGACCCGCCTCATTCACGACGCAAAAGCGTTTCTTTCCGAACTCGCGGCCAACAACACGCATGAATGGTGGGAAACGCATCGCGATCGCTACGATGCGCTGCTCAAAGCCCCGGCCTTGACCCTTCTGCATGAAATGCGCGGCCCGCTGGGGCGCATGGTCGATGCGCCGATCACGACGAAACTCTTCGCGCCACAGCGCGCGCCGCGCCTCTCGAGCCGCAATGCCCCTTATCACACGCATCTCCATCTGCTCTGGTCTCCGCGCCTTGGGGGCGTGGCCCAGCCGGGCTTTTTCTTTGGCATCGCGCCCTCCTATGTCACGCTCGGCGCGGGCCAGACAGATTTCGGCAAAGCGGCAATGGGGGCCTGGCGCGCAACGGTAGAGGCGCGCGGCGCGGACATCGCCGAGATCATGGACACGCTCACCACGAACGATTACCGGATCAGCGCGCCCGCGCTCAAACGCGTGCCCGCCCCTTTCCGCGCCGATCATCCCCGGGCCGCTCTGCTGCGCAGAAAGGGGTTGAGCGCCTGGCATGAATATGATGCGAGCCTCACGCGCGATCAGATGACCCAGGGCTTCGCCGCGCTCGGCCCGCTCGTCAAAGCATTGGGATCGATTGAAAGCGTCCCACAACTCTCAAACTGAACAGCACGCCCCCAGAATGGGGTCATTTGCAGCGCGGAGATTGCGTTTCACCCGAAGCATGATGGCGCTGAAAGCCTTGTAGTTTTGGACGCAAGGCCCGGAGCTCTGCTGAGAACCCAGCGCGGTCAGGCTAAGCCGGGATTGCCTCCGGCGGGAGTTTTTATGGAAAAATGAAGACGAGGGCTCACTCTATTTTAAGGCGGAGCGATTGGCGCGTCAGGCAGCATAGAAACCCGCCTTTTGCGGAAAGTGAGCCGCCCCTTTGCATTTCACAGGGCTGATGGCTAAGCAAAGCGAACAAACCCCGACCTTCATTTTTCCTCAAAAACTCCACGGGGGTCTGGGGGTGTGAAACCCCCAGTCTGATGCGCGATAACGGGAGAAGGCGCCTCAAGATGGCCTCCGCTCGCTTCGCAGCCGCCGCGCTCAGGCCCCCGGGCAAAAGCGCACACAGAGGCTGCAACACCCGGAGATCAGTCATATCTCACCCCGCCAGGAATGAACCGGCTCCCAGCCGAGCATCTCGCGCGCCTTGAGTGAACTGAAGAATGCCTCGTTCTCGCCCATCGCGCGGGTCACGGGCACGCCGGGGTAGTAGGACTTTAAGATTTCCGAATTTGTGAGCGGCACCGAAAGATCTGGCGAGGCAATATTGAACACCTGATATCCCAGCCCATCGACCTCGAGACAGCGCTCAACGGCCCGCGCGAGATCGCGCACGTCTATGTAGCAAAAGTTATTGCGTAGCCTGACAGACGGGTCTTCGAGGAAACCGGGAAAGCGCTCCGGATAATCATGCGGCTCCATGACCTCGCTGATCCTGAGCCCATAGATATCGGCCCCGCTGCGCGCCTGAAAGGAGCGCGCCGTCGCCTCGCCCGCCACCTTCGACATCGCATAGGTATCCTGCGGGAGCGTCGAGTGATCCTCATCTATTGGCAGGTAATCAGGCGCTTTGCGCCCGTCCCAAAAGCAGATGCCATAAACGGTCTCGGAGGACGCGAAAATGATCTTGCGCACGCCCATGCGCAAAGCCGCGTCGATGACATTGTAGGTGCTCAAGACATTGATCCGATAGGTCTCGTTGTCAGGCACGATCAAGATCCGCGGGATCGCAGCGAAATGGACGACCGCATCGAAGCCGAGCATGCCCGTCCCGCGATCAAGCTCGCCGAAATCAGCATAGGCCTGCATCGTCGAATAGACTTGCCCGGCATCGGTCAAGTCGATCTTGATATTGTTGACCCCCGGCATCTCAAGCGGGGCAAGGTCAGCGTTTAGAACTGTGTGGCCCTGGCCGAAGAGATAGGGCACCACGTGCCGCCCCGCTTTCCCCGTGCCCCCGGTGAACAAAATGCGCATGCCTCGCCTCCCCGCTTGATGGCGCTCCCTCACCGTAGGGTGGGGTTCAACCCCACCAAAGGCAATCATTTCCCCCCAAGCTGCACTTTATTGGCGCGCAAAACTCCAGCGGCACCCCAAGCCGTAGGGTGGGGTTCAACCCCACCAAACGCAGTCACTTGCCCCCGAGCCGCATCTTATTGGCGCGCAAAACATCTGCCGCCCCTGTCCAAGCATAAGACAAAAGCGCCGGTTCGCTGTCAGAGACCGTGATCCGGTGCTTTGCGCCCGCCGGGTTGAAGATCAGCGAACCGGGCGAGTAGACGGCATGGTTATTCTGGCTCACCGCCCCTGAAAGACACACATAGCTCTCCGCGATCCCCTCATGGGCATGGGCCGGATAAATGCAGCTCGGTGCAAAAAGCACGATCCCAACGATCAGCTCGTCGGTGACAACCGGCCCCCTGGGCCCCGCGATCTCGGCATAGCCATAAGAGCGCGCGAGCCCCCGGGGCATCTTGTCATAGCCATATTCCCAGCTCAAATCGCCCGCGATGGCGCGAATAGCGCGCACGGCGGGCCGCGTCGCGCCGTCGCCTCCCTCGCTGAGCGCGCGCGTCAGATGGGCCGTGACGGGCAATTGAGAGGGCTCTCTGAGTGTGACGGGCGGGTTCGCCTTGATCGCCCGGCTGATCGCTTCGCGCACCGCGCGCTGATGGGCGCGAATGGGCCGCGAGCCCCCCGAGGACATGAACCGATAGAGCTCATAGACCTCTTTGAGCAGATAGCGCCAATCAGGCACCTCGTTGATCGTGGCGGGGCGGCTTTCTGGCGCGTCATAGGTCATGGCAGGTCTCGTCCTTCGTCTGGCCCAAACTTGGTCGGCGATGGCGCGGCGGCAAGCGATGCGTCAAGCAAAATCGCGCGCTGTGCCGCAGGCATGGCTTGCGCCGCGGTCCGCAAGCGGCAAAACTCCCCACAACAGCCCCCACTAGAGGCAACCCATGGCTTATATGCTCGACACCTTGCGCAAGACCAAATGGGGAGAGATCGATGTCGATGTCGTCAAGTTTATCGCCTCCGCGCTGGGCTTTGGCCTCTTCATCCTGGGCTACAGCTATTCGCGCACATTCTTCGCCAGTTTCGGCCTCTCGCTCGCCCAAACCAATGTGAACGCCTTCGATTTCACCTATCGCGCGGTTGAGCTCATTTCCGACGGGCGCGTGATCGCGTCGTTCATTCTTGTGCTCATCGTCACTGCCACACTCTGGGCCTTTCGCTCGAAAATGACCGAGCTCTGGGGCATTATCGCGAGCGCGAGCGCGGTGCTGATCGTGCTCGTGGCGGCGGTGCAAGGCGGCAAGGCGCTGGGCCTCGAACATGCCGCGGCGATCTGGAAAGGCGGCGCAGGCAAGGCGGTCTTGTGCCGATTGACACCAAACGGAGAAGCCGAGCTCGGCGCGGCCATCACACAAAGCCTCTACAGCCAAGCGGGGAGCCACAGGCTCCGCCTCATTCACATGGATGACAAGGTCGCCTATATTGCTCCTTGGTTAACCGAAGTTCCTGAAAACCGGGTCGTTGGAGAAAGCTATGCTATCCCGTTTCGCTTCATTGCCTATTGCCGGAGCGTTGGCTCTTACACTGTCACTCCCGGCGGCGAAGGCCCAGGAGGCTGATCTGGCCGCCATCGCCGCCGCCATCGAGGCGGCCAAAACAACCGAAGCCCTGGAGGCGGCCACCTGCGACCCCTTCGTTGATCCCGGTTGCAACCCGCCGGTCATCGGCGGCCCCGCGGGCTGCTCGGTCTGCGCGCCCGAGCTCTTTGTCACCGAAGAGAACCGGATCTTCTTGCCCAAGAGCATCGATGTGGGGGATGACACGATCATCCTCAGGCGCTCAGTCACCGATGAAGCATTGAGCGCACCCACGCTCGCGCCGCAGATCGGCTTTTGATCGCGCCCGCATTCCCTTCCCCCCGCGGCACCGCTCTGCCATAATCGGAAAAATCAAAAAAGAGCGGCCCCCAATGAACGACTTGCTGAACGCCGGCTCAGGCGAGAGCGGCGCATATGATGCCTCCTCCATCGAGGTCCTCGAGGGGCTCGAGCCCGTGCGCAAACGCCCCGGCATGTATATCGGCGGCACCGATGAGCGCGCGCTCCATCACATGGTCGCCGAAGTGCTCGATAACTCGATGGATGAAGCCGTCGCGGGCCATGCCACCCGCATCGAAGTCGAGCTTCATGAAGATCATGCGATCACCATCCGCGATAATGGGCGCGGCATCCCCATCGATCCGCATCCCAAATTCCCTGATAAATCCGCCCTCGAGGTGATCCTTTGCACGCTCCATGCGGGCGGCAAATTCTCCGGCAAGGCCTATCAGACGTCCGGCGGGCTCCATGGCGTGGGGGCCTCGGTTGTCAATGCGCTCTCAGACAGCATGGTCGTCCAGGTCGCCCGCGACCGCAAACTCTTCGAGCAGCGCTTTTCGCGTGGGCTGCCGCTCGGCCCCGTTGAGGAGATCGGCGCCGCCCCCAACCGCCGCGGAACGACCGTCACATTTCACGCTGACGCAGAGATTTTCGGCAAACACCGCTTCAAACCTGCCCGCCTCTTCAAGAGCATCCGCTCCAAGGCCTATCTCTTCTCCGGCGTCGAAATCCGTTGGCAAAGCGCCGTTTACGATGGAGAGACCCCGCAAGAAGCGACGTTCCACTTCCCCGGCGGGCTCACGGATTATCTCAACGAAACGCTGGGCGGGGCGACAACCTACGCAGACGCGCCCTTCTCAGGGACAGTCGATTTCCAGGAGCGTTTCAAGACGCCCGGCAAGGTCGAATGGGCGATCAATTGGACCCCCCTGCGCGATGGCTTCATACAATCCTATTGCAACACCGTGCCAACGCCCGAAGGCGGCACGCATGAGGTGGGCTTTTGGGCGGCGATCCTGCGCGGCCTGCGCGCCTATGGCGAACTCGCAGGCAACAAGAAGGCCGCCCAGATCACCCGCGATGATCTCACGACCGGGGGCTGCGCGCTCGTGAGCTGCTTTATCCGCGAGCCTGAATTCGTGGGCCAAACCAAGGATCGCCTCGCGACCGTGGAAGCCCAAAAACTCGTCGAGCAGGCCGTGCGCGACCGCTTCGATAACTGGCTCGCCGCCGATACCAAAAGCGCAGGCGCGATCCTCGATTTCCTGATTCTGCGCGCGGAAGAACGTCTCCGCCGCAAGCAGGAGAAAGAGACCGCCCGCAAAACGGCGACAAAAAAGCTGCGCCTGCCGGGCAAGCTCGTCGATTGCGCGCAACAGGCCCGCGCGGGCACTGAGCTTTTCATCGTAGAGGGTGATAGCGCGGGCGGATCGGGCAAGATGGCCCGAGATCGCAAGTATCAAGCGATGCTGCCCTTGCGCGGGAAAGTGCTCAACGTTTTGGGAGCGGCGTCTTCCAAGATCGGCACCAACGCCGAGATAAAAGACCTCTGCGATGCGCTTGGCACGGGCATCGGCACTAAATTCGTCTTGGATGATCTCAGATACGACAAAATCATCATCATGACCGACGCTGACGTCGACGGCGCGCATATTGCCTCGCTCCTGATGACCTTCTTTTTCACCCAGATGCGCCCCCTGATCGACGCCGGGCATTTATATCTGGCTTGCCCGCCGCTCTATCGCCTCACCCAAGGCGCGCAGCGCGTCTATTGCATCGACGAGGCCGAACGCGACGCCTGGCTCGAGAAAGGGCTGGGCGGCAAAGGCAAAATCGACGTCAGCCGCTTCAAGGGGCTGGGCGAGATGGATGCCAAGGACCTCAAAGAAACGACAATGAACCCCGAAACGCGGAAGCTGATCAGGGTGACGATCGACGAAGACGCCCCAGGCGAAACGGGAGACCTTGTAGAGCGGCTGATGGGGAAGAAGCCGGAGAAGCGCTTCGAATACATCCAAAAGAACGCGCGGTTCGTGGAGGAGCTGGATGTTTAATGAAGGACCGCGTTAATCGGAGGTTCGATATTATCCCATACTTCTGCAATGGATGCGCAGGCAGCTTCCATATTTAGGAACCTGCTTCGTGCGTTAGTCGGAGCAGGATGGAAGGTGGCAGTAAACGCGTCCAACGTGAGACAGAGAGAGAGCTCTGGTGCGTCGGGATCAAGCTCATCAATCAATTGCCGAATGCCAAAAAGTAGGGATGAGCTAAACGCCGCTTCCTCTTCGTTCAA
>JBCCTH010000010.1:0-25403 GCA_039198835.1 Pseudomonadota bacterium
AACTGGATCCGGCTGAGGACGCTCGTGTTTTTGCGGTGGGTGGCCGTTGTCGGGCAGCTTCTGGCGCTTACCATCGCGCAACGGCTCTATGAGCTTCAGCTTGAAATGTCGCTTTGCTATCTGGCCATCGGGATCGCGGTCGTCGCCAACCTCTTTTCGGTCTGGCTTTATCCCGAGAACAAGCGGCTTACCGAGACCGAGACCTTTCTTTTCCTGCTCTTTGATCTGATGCAGCTTGGGTTTCTTCTGTCATTGACGGGCGGGCTCAATAACCCCTTCGCGCTTCTCGTTCTCGTCCCGGTGACGATTTCGGCCACTGTGCTCGCCGTCCGCCCGACTGTGATGCTTGGGATAACGGCGTTGGCAATCGTAACGTTCACCGGCCTTTTTCATGTGCCGCTGCGGACAGCCGATGGCTTTGTCCTGCAAATTCCCTACCTCTTCGCCATCGGATTTTGGGCGGCGATTATCGTTGGTGTGTTTTTCATCGCCGTTTACACACGGCGCGTCACCGAAGAGATGCATGTCATGTCCCGCGCGCTTCTTGCGACACAAATGGCGCTGGCACGCGAACAAAAGCTCACTGACCTGGGCGGCGTGGTCGCGGCGGCGGCCCATGAGCTCGGGACTCCGCTGGCAACCATCAAGCTCGTCTCGAGCGAGTTGATGCAGGAATTGCCTGAGGGCGATCTCCATGATGATGCCGCGCTGATCAGAAGCCAGGCCGATCGCTGCCGCGATATTCTGAGGTCGATGGGGCGCGCGGGAAAAGACGATCTGCATCTCCGATATGCGCCCTTTGAGACAGTCGTGAGAGAAGCCGCCGAGCCGCATCTGAACCGTGGCAAGGACATCATCATCGAGCTCAGGCCCTCGAATGAAGGAAAGACCGCGCAGCCCCAGATCAGGCGGCATCCCGAGGTGATCCATGGGTTGAGAAACCTGGTTCAGAACGCCGTCGATTTCGCGGAAACAGGCGTGCATATCGAACTGGGGTGGAATGATGATCGTATCACCATCGCGATTTCCGATGACGGTCAGGGCTTTTCCGCTCAGGTGATCGGGCGCTTGGGCGATCCCTTCACGCGCGCCCGGCGCAAAGGCCACAGCCTGACCCGCCCGGAATATGAGGGGATGGGGCTTGGCCTCTTTATCGCCAAAACCCTGTTGGAGCGGACAGGCGCGGATCTGGTGTTTTCGAATGCCGCCGCATCACACCCGTTCAATGGCGCGAAAGTCAGCGTGCGCTGGCCCCGCGAAAAGATATCGGACCGCGAGAGCCCCGATGACCGCGCGCTTGGGCCCAATATCCCCATCCAGGAGTGATCCCGCGTTGCGGCATTTGAGGCCGGTCTGCGCCGGATTAACCCTGTATTAACCCCGAGTTACCACCGTCTGAACGTGCTTTAATGGAGATTCGGACGTGGCCGAGCTACCCTTATTCGTGTTCTTGATCTTGCTGCCCATCGCCTGCGGCATCAGCATTGTCGCGCTCGTTCTCTGGGCGAGATTGTCGGCCGATCCGGATCAGGCGGTGCATTCGCTGGTAAGCCGCGCGGGCGGGCAGACGATCTTCCTTTTTGACGGCGAAGACTTGGTCGATTGCACCCCGCCCGCGCGGCGCATCATGGAAGACCTCGCCAAGGGCGGCAGCGACCTACAGCGCCTTTTGCGCGGTCTCAATCGGCGCTTCGGAGGCCTCCCCGAGGCTGCCCGCATCGCTGAAACGCGGTTTGAAGGTGTCTATTTGCCGTTCGAGCGGAGCGACACATTGCGCCTGCGCTTTCAGTCTTGGGACGGCTTCTTGCAGGTGATGCTTTCTGAAGCAGAAGAGGCGGGCGAAGGGTTTGGAGATCGCCTTATTGAAACGAACGATCCCCAAAGCGAGCTTTCAACGCTGCGCGCGTTGAGCGATGAAGCCCCTTTCCTGATGTGGCAGACCGATGCGGATGGCACGGTCGAATGGGGCAATGAAGCCTATCTTGAAGCGGTGGCGGGCGAAGACCAACGCAGCGAGGCCGCAGCGCCCGAATGGCCACCGCGCGCGCTCTTTGCCCATGCCAAGCCGCGCGAAACCGACCCGAAGCAGCCGATCCGGTTGATCGCCAATGACGGCAATCAAACGACAAAGGGACTGAGCTTCGATATCAGGACCGTCAAGCGCGAGGGCAAATTCCTCCATTACGGCGTTTCAGCGGAGGCCAGCGTTAAAGCGGAGACCGCTCAGAGAGAGTTTGTGCAAACGCTGACAAAGACCTTCGCACATTTGGCCATCGGCATGGTGATCTTTGACCGTGATCGAAAGCTCGTGCTCTTCAACCCCGCGCTCCTTGATCTGATGTCTTTGCCGGTCGAGTTTTTGAGCGCGAGCCCCTCGCTTTATAGCTTTCTGGACAGATTGCGCGAGGAGCGGCTGATCGCCGAGCCGCGCAATTACAAGGCCTGGAGAAAGCACATTCTCGATCTGGAAGCCAAAGCAGCCGATGGCTCTTACTGCGAGACCTGGGCGCTCCCCGGCGGGACGACCTTCCGTGTCACGGGCCGCCCTCACCCCGATGGCGCGATCGCGTTTCTGTTTGAGGATATCAGCGCGGAAATTTCGCTCACGCGCCGCTTTAATGCCGAGATCGAGCTTGGTCATGCGGCGCTCGATGCCATGGATGAGGCGGTTGCGATCGTGTCGCCCACGGGCCTCGTTTCATTGACCAACAAAGCCTACGCGACACTTTGGGATTGCGTGCCCGATGAAGGCCTGATCGCAAAGCGCTTGCGGCAGGTGATCGAGCAGTGGCGGGAGGCTAGCATCGATGAAGACGGCCATTGGGATGCGCTTCTTGAAGCCCTTGAAAGCCGATCCGTGAAAGGCACCTGGCAAAGCGATGTGCGCCTGGCCGATGGCCGCGTGCTCACATGCCGGACACAGCGGCTCGCTGGCGGGGCGGCTTTGATCGGCTTTCGCACCTCCGCGCCTCTCTTCTCCGTCGTCGCCGATCTTGCAGCCCGGCGCAAAGCTGCGCGCGATACCGATCACGCGCTTGATCGGAAGGTCGCCAGCTAAGCGGATCGCTTGCAGCGCGAGGCGGGCGCGTTAATCTGGCGGCATGGACATCGCCGCGCCAGCCGCGCCCCTTTCGTTGACGCTTGAAGATTTGAGCGAGACAGAGCGCTTCGCGGTCTTTCTTGGCGCGCATTTGCGCGCCGGTGATTGCCTCTTGCTGGAGGGGCCCGTGGGCGCTGGCAAAACGAGCTTCGCGCGCGCGCTCATCCAATCGCTTTTGCCGCATCATGAAGATGTTCCCTCGCCGACCTTCACGCTCGTCCAAACCTACGAGACCCCGAATTTCGAGATTTGGCACTGTGACCTCTATCGGCTGACCACCTCGGAGGAGCTGATCGAACTGGGCCTTGAAGAGGCCTTGTCCGATGCGGTTTGCCTGATCGAGTGGCCCGAAAGACTGGGCGCGCTCACGCCGGCTTCTGCTCAAACGCTGGCCTTTGAGCCGATCAAGGGCGGCGCGGCGCGGCGCGTGACCCTGAGAGGCGATGCGCGCTGGGCCAATGTCGCCTTTGCAGAACGGCCTGCCCCATGACAGACGACATGGCAGACCGCGCAGCCCGCGCGCGTGATTTCATCGACGCAAGTGACTGGGCCAATGCGCCCATCGCGCCTTTTACGGGAGATGCCTCCAATCGCCGCTATTTCCGGCTTGTCTCGGCGGCTGGAAGGCGCGCCGTGCTCATGGATGCCCCGCCCGGCAAAGGGGAGGATATCGCGCCTTTCATCAGCATCGCCGCGTGGCTGCGCGATCTCGGTCTGAGTGCGCCCGCGCTCTATGCCGAGGATCGCGTAAACGGCTTTCTTCTCCTCGAAGATCTCGGCGATGCGCTTTACGCGCGGGCAGCCAAAAAAGGCGGGATGCCGGAGCGCGCGGCCTATTTGGCCGCCATGGACGTTCTTGTTTCAATCGCGCGCGCGCAGATGCCGAAGGCGGTCGCGGCCTATGACACAGAAGCGATGGCCCCGCTCGCGGGTCTCGCGGGCACGTGGTATGCGGGCGATGATGACCTGGCGAAAGCCGTAAGCGCGGCGACGGCCGGCGCGCTTGACGCTTTGCCCAGCGCGAAGACAACCCTTGTTCTTCGTGATTATCACGCTGAAAATCTCATCTGGCTGCCTGAACGCGCCGGCGCGGCGCGCGTCGGACTGCTCGATTTTCAAGATGCGCGGCTTGGCCACCCGGCCTATGATCTAGCTTCGCTTTTGCATGATGCGCGCCGCGATGTCCCCGAAGAGGTGCAGCGCGCGCTCCTTCAAGGGTTTGCAACTGCCATGGAATGGGACCTCGCCGATCTCGCTTTGGCCTTGGCAACCCAGAGCGCCCAGCGGAACTTGCGCATTCTCGGCGTCTTCGCGCGTCTTTCGCTACATTTTGGAAAGAGCGGCTACGTTGATTTTATTCCTCGCGTCCACAGCAACCTGATGAAAGACCTCTCTCACCCCGCGCTCGCCCCGCTTCGCGAGGTCGCAAGCGCTTTACCAAGCCCCACCCCCAGCTTCCTGCAAGACCTCAGAGACCGATGCGGCACGATCCCCGTTCCTGCATGATCTTCGCCGCCGGCTTCGGGACACGCATGGCCCCGCTGACCCAAACGCGCCCGAAACCGTTGATCGAAGTCGCCGGAAAGCGGCTCATCGACCACGCGCTCTTGCCGGCGAGAGAGGCTGGCCTCGCACCGATATGCATCAACGTGCATTACCGCGCCAGGCAGATGCGAGACGCTCTGCGCGGAGAAGAAAGCATTAGCATTCTCGAAGAAACCCCCGACATTCTTGAAACAGGCGGCGGGCTCAAAGCCGCGCTCCCGCATCTGCCTGGCAACGCGGTTTTCACCATGAACTCCGATGCCGTCTGGGAGGGACCAAATCCGTTTGAGTGCCTGCGCGCCGCTTGGGGCGCGCCCGAGATCGAGGCGCTTTTGCTTTGTGTGCCAGCCGCGCGCGCCTTGGGCCGGGCAGATGCTGGCGATTTCACGATCTCGCCTGATTTTCGCGTCTCCCGCGGCGCGGGCTACTTCTATACCGGCGCTCAAATCATCTGTCGCGCGCCGGTCGCCGCACATTCTGAAAGGATCTTCTCTTTCAACGCGCTCTGGAACGAGATGATCGAACGCGGCAGCTTATTTGCCGCGATCTATCCCGGCGCTTGGTGCGATGTGGGCCGGCCCTCTTCCATCGCGCTGGCCGAGAGGATGGGCGATGTTTGAAGAGGGCGCGAAGCCGCGGGTCTTCTACATTCCGCCCGGTGTGGATTACCCAAAGGCGGTGGTGGCCGGGTTAGAGGCGCGGCTTTCCGAAAAGCCCCCTGAGGCCTGGGGGCGCGCGCGCCTGATCGCCAATGCCGGGCGCATGATCACACGGCTTCGAGAGGTCTTTGACGAAGGGCCCACGCGCCTTTTGCCCAGGCTTTCTTTGATAACCGATCTTGAAGCGCTTTGCCCCGGGGGCACTCAGCTCGAAGACGCCGTCTCTGATATCCGGCGGCAACTTGATCTGGCCCACGCGCTCAGGCAGGTGCCTGGCCTCACGGCGCATCTCGATCTCGCGCGCGCGCTGGCTCGGCTCATCGATGAGATGGATGGCGAGAATGTCAGCTATGGGGCGCTGGAAGCGCTCGATGTCAGCGATCAAAGCGGCCACTGGCGCCGCGCGCTCGAGATCGTCAAGATCGCGGCGGCCTACAAGCCGGGGCTCGGGCCAGATGCGATCACCCGCGCGCGCACCGATGAGATCATCAAAGACTGGCGTAACGCGCCGCCGCGCGACCCGATTATCGTGGCGGGGTCGACAGGCTCGCGGGGCACAACAGCGATGCTGATGGATGCGATCGCGCGCTTGCCCCAGGGTGCGCTGATCTTGCCGGGGTTTGACCCCGACACGCCAGACACTGTCTGGTCAGACCTACAAAGCGGCAACGCGCAAGAAGATCACCCGCAATATCGCTATGCGGCACTCATGGCCCGCCTTGGGCTTTTGCCGGGTGATATCAAAGCCTGGCATGGGTCCCCGCCGCCGAACCCGGCGCGCGCCAAGCTCGTTTCTCTCGCCCTTCGGCCCGCGCCTGTCACGCATCACTGGCTGCGAGACGGGCCAGAGCTCGGCCCGCTGGAGAGCGCGGCCCGTGATATCACGCTGATCGAGGCAAAAGATCAGCGCATGGAGGCAAGCGCCATCGCCTTGCGCCTGCGCGCAGCGGTGGAACGCGGCGAGAAAGCGGCGCTCATCACGCCTGACCGAACGCTGACCCGGCGCGTTGCGGCGGCTCTCGCGCGTTGGGGGCTTGTCGCAGATGATTCGGCCGGAGTTCCCCTTTCGTTGACCCCGCCGGGGCGCTTTTTGATGCAGCTCACCGAGATCGGCGCGCAAGGCGTTGAGGCCGATAGCCTGATCGCGCTCCTAAAACATCCGCTCACGGCCTCAGAGGAGAGCAGGGGCGAGCATCTTCTTTTGACGCGCGCGCTCGAGTTGAAATTGCGCCGCAAGGGCCCGCCCTTTCCCCGAGCAAACGATGTTCTGGCATGGGCCGAAGAAGACGACACGCGCGCGGCTTGGGGCGCTTGGCTCGCTCCGCTCCTGACCAAGAATGTTGCGACCAACCTCCCAGATCATCTTTCATGGCTCGCGTCGGCTGCCGAGGCGCTGGCGGGCGGGCCCGGCGCGCAAGGCTCCGGCGAGCTCTGGCGCGAAGCTGCGGGTCGCGAAGCACGCGCCTGCATCAAAGACTTGATCGATCTGGCCGATCAAGGCGACGTCCTTTCCCCGGGCGAGTTTCAATCTCTCCTGGGCCAGGCTTTCGCCACGCGCTCGGTGCGCATCGTCAATGACGCCGATCCCAATCTCATGATCTGGGGCACGCTGGAGGCCCGTGCGCAAGGGGCGGATGTCGTGATCCTCGGCGGGCTCAATGACGGGGTCTGGCCGCCGCCCCCTGACCCGGATGCCTGGATGAGCCGGGCGATGCGCGCGGATGTCGGGCTTTTATCTCCCGAACGGCAGATTGGCCTTTCGGCCCACGACTTTCAGCAAGCGGCCACGGCACCCGAGATCTGGCTCACGCGCGCGACAAAATCCGACGATGCAGAGACCGTGCCGTCGCGCTGGCTCAATCGCCTGACCACGCTGCTCAAAGGTCTGGAAGACCAGGGCGGGGTTGAGGCGCTCGAAGAGATGCGCGCGCGCGGCGGCGATTGGCTCAAGAAAGCCGGGCGTCTCGATATCGCGCCATCCGCCAAGCCAGCGCCCCGGCCCGCACCAGCGCCCGCTCCGGCGGTCCGCCCCAAAAAGCTATCAGTGACTGAAATCAAGACTCTCATCCGCGATCCCTATGCGATTTATGCAAGACACGTGCTGAGGCTCAGGCCGCTTGATCCGTTGGCGCGCACTCCCGATGCCCGTCTCAGGGGGATCGTGCTTCACGACGTGATGGAAGAGATCGTCACCGCGCTCCCCGAAGGCGACAAAGACGCTCTGAACACCATGGCAGACATAGCTGACAGAGTGCTTTTGCGAGAGGTGCCCTGGCCTGCGTCGCGCGCGCTCTGGAAGGCGCGCCTGATGCTCGCGGCCCCCTGGTTTTTAGACAAAGAGCGGGAACGCCGCGCAGATCGCGACGTCACAGTGACCGAGAGCATCGGCGCGGTTTCGCTCGGCAATCTTGATTTCACATTGGTCGGTAAAGCTGATCGGATCGACATCGCCCGCGATGGCCGCGCCCGCATCTATGATTACAAAACCGGGAACCCGCCCAGCGCGAAGGAACAAAAGTATTTCGACAAGCAGCTTCCACTTGAAGCCGCGATGGTCAGGCAAGGCGGGTTTGAACAGATCGGCGCGCGCGAAGTGGACATGGCCGTTTATATCGGTCTCGGCGCATCGCCAAGAGAAGAAGCCGTCGATCTCGACGGCCCCTATTGGGAAGAGTTTCAAGCATTGATCGCGCAGATGAATGACCCGGATCACTGTTTCACAGCGCGCCGCGCCATGCAGCGCGACAGTGACGAAAGCGATTATGATCTTTTATCCCGATACGGCGAATGGGAGCCTTCGCAGCAACCCACCAGGTTCGCCCTGTGAGCCTGAATGAAGCCACCCGCGCCCAGCGCGCCGCGTCGCGCCCGGATCGGTCAACCTGGCTGACGGCAAATGCGGGCTCCGGCAAGACACGGGTTCTGACAGAGCGTGTGGCGCGGCTCCTTTTGGCGGGTGTTGAGCCTCAACGCATCCTGTGCCTCACCTATACCAAGGCAGCGGCAAGCGAGATGCAGAACCGGCTCTTCTCAACGCTCGGCGCTTGGACAATGCTGAGCCGCGGAAAGCTTGCTGAAACGCTGGGCGAGCTCGGCGATGGCGGGCCTTTCCCTGACGATGTGCTGGCAAAGGCCCGAACGCTGTTCGCCCGCGCAATCGAGACGCCCGGCGGCCTCAAGATCCAGACAATTCATTCGTTTTGCGCGGCGGTTCTGCGGCGGTTTCCGCTGGAGGCCGGGGTTAGCCCGGATTTCCGCGAGATGGATGATCGTTTGGCCGCCCTTCTCAAAAGCGAGGTGGTCGAAGCTCTTGCCGAGGCCGGGGACGAGGGCTTTGCGGCCATGGCCCGCGAACAACAAAGCGACGATCTGTCTTCCTGGCTCGCTGAGGTGATCGCCCATCGCGAGAGGCTTCAAATACCGGTTTCTCGTGAGGATATCCGGGCCGCCTTTGACCTTCCGGGTGATTTTGATCCCGTGGAGCACGCCAAAACGCTTCTGAGCGATGAAAACATGGCGCTTCTCGAACGCCTTGCCCTGGCGCTTTCGACCTCGGGTAAACGCGATAAGGACAAAAGCAGAGAGCTCCTTGCGATAGATTTTTCCGCCCGCGGGCTCGCAGAAATCGAGGCCCTGGAAAGCGTTTGCCTCAAGAAATCGGGCGAACCCACGGGTACATACTTTCCCTCTGTTTCGGCGCGCAAATCGCTCGTCGCCGCCGATGCTCCAAGCTATGATGCGCTCAGCGAAGCCTTGGCTGATTTCAAGGAGATGCGACGGCGCGCCCGGGCGGTTGAGCGGACAGGCGCGCTCCATTCCTTCGCCGCGTCTTTCCTGCCAGCCTATGAAGCCAGGAAGGCGCAAGGCGGATGGCTCGATTTCGACGATCTGATCCAGCGGACGCGGAGCCTGCTTTCGCGGTCTCAAACCGCGCCTTGGGTGCTCTACAAGCTCGATGGCGGGATTGATCACATCCTTGTGGATGAGGCGCAGGATACGAGCCCGGCGCAATGGGATGTGATCCGAACATTAGCCAACGAGTTTCTCGCAGGCGAAGGGGCACAGGAGGATAAAGACAGAACGGTCTTCGTTGTTGGAGACAAGAAGCAGTCGATCTATTCGTTTCAGGGCGCTGATCCGCGCGCCTTTGATGCCACGCGCGCGCATTTTGCATCGATGCTCACCGAAGCGCCGGAACCGCTTCAGGATCGCTCGCTCGACTTCTCATTCCGCTCCGCGCCGGCACTCTTATCTGTCGTCGATAAGGTCTTTGAAGACGGGCCAGAGATCGGGCTCGGGCAAATGAGCCACCACCGCGCCTTCAAGGATACGCTTCCCGGGCGCGTCGATCTGCTTGACCCATGGGCGCAAGAGAAGCCTGAAGAGGGCGAATGGTATGAAGCGCTCGACCGGATCACCCCGAAAGATCACCGCCGACGCCTCGCCGAAGATATCGCGGAACGGATCGACGCCATGATCGGCAAGGCGCGCATCCCTGTGATTGATAAGGCCGGAAGGCGGGATAAGATCGTCGAGCCCCGAGATATCCTGATCCTTGTTCAACGGCGCTCGGATATCTTCAATGAGATCATCCGCGTTTGCAAAGCCCGGGGCATCCCCATGGCGGGGGCGGATCAGCTTCAGGTCGCGCAGGAACTGGCGGTGCGCGATATCACGGCGCTCTTGTCATTTCTGGCCACGCCGGAGGATGATCTTTCGCTCGCCTGCGCTCTCAAAAGCCCGCTTCTGGGGTGGGAGGAACCGGCGCTCTTCGATCTCGCGCATTACCGGACCCAGAGCTACCTGTGGCCAGCGCTCAGGGATCGGAAGGCTGACTTTCCGGAAACTGTCGCGCTGCTTCAGGATATGTTGGCCAAAGCCGATTTCCTGCGCCCCTACGAGCTCATCGAAAGGTTGCTGACAGAGCATGGCGGACGCCGGGCGATCCATGCGCGGCTTGGGCCGGAAGCAGATGATGCAATCGACGCGCTTTTGGCGCAGGCGATGGCCTACGAGCAATCCGAGACGCCCAGCCTGACGGGATTTCTGACCTGGCTGACCGCCGATGACTTCAAGATCAAGCGCGCGATTGATCGGTCTGCCAATGTCGTGCGCGTCATGACAGTTCATGGCGCGAAAGGCCTTGAGGCCCCCATCGTCATCATGCCCGATACAGCTTTGCGCCGCGCCCCGAACAGCAGCGATATCGCAGTGTTGAATGACCTCCCGATCTGGCGGACCAAGCAAGAGGATGCGCCAAAGATCGCCCAGCCCGTGCGGGAGCGCGAGATCGCGCTGCGCATCGAAGAGCGCCAACGCCTGTTGTATGTCGCCCTGACACGCGCTGAATGCTGGCTCATCATTGGCGCGGCGGGCGAGATCGAGGGAAAATCCAACAAGGGATGGTATGCCCAGATCAGAGATGCGCTCGAGACATTTGAGACAAAGCCCATCCCGGGCGGCACGCGGTATGAACCTCTCCCATGGCCGCTTGATGCATCAGACGAGAGCCCGCGCGTGGAACCGCGCGAGACCCAGCTCAACTTAGCCAAGCCTCCGGTTCGGCCGCGCCCACTTCCGCCGCTTGCGCCGAGCGATCTTGGCGGCGCGAAAACCTTGCCCGGCAGCCAAGAAGATGAGACCGCCCTCGCCAAAGGGCGCGCGATCCATCGTTTGCTCGAAGTCTTGCCCGGGCGCGACCTCGCAATCTGGCAAGCCATCGCTGAGCGGATCTGCGCGCGGGAAGGTGTTGAGACAGCGCCCTCCCTCGCCTCGGCAGGCGAGGTGATAAACGCCCCGCACTTGGCAGAGATCTTTGGCGCGGGCACCTTGGCCGAAGTCCCCTTCACCGCCGAGCTCGAAGACCTGGGAGGCAGGCGCGTCCGCGGGTCAATCGACCGTCTGATCCTGCGTGGCGAGAGCGTTCTGGCCGTGGATTTCAAATCAAACGCGCTTGAGCCCGCGAGCGCGAGCGATGTCCCCGAGGGACTTTTGCGCCAGATGGGGGCCTATGGCGCGGCGCTCGAACAGGTATATCCGGACAAACGGATCGAGACGGCTCTCCTTTGGACGGCGTCGAAGCGCCTCATGCCGCTCGAACACCAGGTCGTGAAGGCAGCGTTGCAAAGATCGGTCATGCTTGACGCGCGCGGGTCGGCTCCATAAGTCACGCTCGCAACACATTGTGCTAAGGAGAGCGGTCATGGCCACCGTCGCTGCAACAGATGCAACCTTTGACGCCGAAGTTCGGCAATCGGATGTCCCCGTCGTCGTCGATTTTTGGGCTGAATGGTGCGGCCCGTGCAAGCAGATCGGGCCAGCGCTTGAGGCGATTTCCGATGAAATGGCCGGCAAGGTGAAGATCGTCAAAGTCGATGTTGACGAGAACCCGAACACAGCAGCCCAACTTGGCGTGCGCGGCATCCCTGCGCTTTTCATGTTCAAGGATGGTGAGGTCGTATCCAACAAGACCGGGGCAGCCCCCAAATCAGCCCTTGAAAGCTGGATCACCGACGCGATCTAGCGCCAGATATGCTTTGAATGGAAAAAGGGCGTCTCACGACGCCTTTTTTTGATGTCTAGAGGTGCCAGCCTCCACGCGCGAGCGCATCCCGGATTTTTCTCTCCGCGCTTTCATGCCCTGCATTGATCGCTCTGATTTGCCAGAACCAGTAGAGATAGCGGTCATAATCCGGGTGATGCGATGGCAGAGCCCTAAACGCGTCTAACGCGCCAAGCTTGTGGGCATCGACGGCAATGTGATGAAAATCGATCTCAGCGAAGAGCACAGCGGGCACACCAAAGAAATAACCGTTGAAGGCCGCCGCTGAGTTTTGCGTGATGGTGGCTATGGCTCCCGGCAAAAAGCGGTGCATCTGGCCTTCATGGAGCGCGAGGTTCGGGTTTTGTGCGGTGAGCTCGGCGAGCCGCTCCATCTCACTTGGGGCATAAAACTCTCTGGGGTGAAGGGCCGCAATAACGGCGCGGCCACCCGCCCAGTGCAAGGTGCTTTCGAGCATCTCAATTGGCGTGCAGCTCTGAAAGCTACGATGGTGCAAGAGGCGTCCTTGCAGGGGGACGTAGAAATGGCCCTTTGGCTCTGCGGATTGAGCGTTCGCCCAGTCGCTAAAGAGCTTACGCCGCCAACGATCAACAAAGCGCGCAGCAAGGTCAGGGTCGATCTCGGAGGGATCGAAAACCGCCTCGGACACCGCCCATTCCCAGCGTTCCTTTGAGGCCTCGATGGTCCAGAACGGCGGGTGATAGACCTGCCGCATGGTCAAGGCGCGATCATGGTCGGGGCCCACGCGATGATAAATCGCAAATCCCGGCTCAAAGGCCGAGCGGCGGCGCTCGGCCTCCGCTCCATAAGCGACATGATAACCCAGCGGCGCCACAGCCGCCGCGACCCGGTTGATAAAATTGAACTTGCCGCGTTTGGCCTGGGCAAGGAGCGCCGGATCCAGATAGAAAGTGATGCGCCGCGCCGGGTCCATGGCTTGCTATAACGCGGCATGGCTTGCCCCGCCACGGCGCGCTCGCCATATACGCGCCATGGCAGATCAAACATTCCCTGGGTGGCATGGCACCACGATCATCGCTGTCCGCAAGGGCGGCCAGGTGGTTATTGCCGGTGACGGGCAGGTGAGCTTGGGGCAGACGGTCATAAAGGGCAGCGCGCGGAAAGTGCGCCGCCTGAAGCCCGGCGGCAGCGAGATCATCGCCGGTTTCGCGGGTTCGACGGCCGACGCCTTCACCTTGCTGGAACGCCTCGAAGCCAAGCTCGAAAGCACGCCGGGCCAGTTGGCGCGCGCGGCTGTTGAGCTCGCCAAGGACTGGCGCACCGATAAGTATCTCCAGAAATTAGAAGCGATGTTGATCGTGAGCGATGGCAGTGCGCTTTTTGTCATCACGGGCGCGGGCGA
This sequence comes from Pseudomonadota bacterium, assembly GCA_039198835.1. GTDB lineage: Bacteria > Pseudomonadota > Alphaproteobacteria > Rhodobacterales > Rhodobacteraceae > Shimia_B. The sequence continues at coordinate 13,230 of JBCCTH010000010.1, forward strand.
TGTGCTTGAACCGGAACATGATGTGACCGCGATTGGCTCTGGCGGGAATTATGCGCTGGCGGCGGGCCGTGCCTTGATGGAAAGCGATCTTGATGCGGAAGCCATAGCGCGCAAGGCCATGGCAATTGCCGCTGACATCTGTGTCTACACCAATGGCAATCTGACGGTGGAAAGCCTTTGATGATCGAGCGTGACGATCTTCGCGCGGCGGTTGCAGCGGGGATGATCAGCGAAGCACAAGCCGCCTCGCTCGCGGCGCTCTCCAACAGCCGAAAAGGCGCGCGTGAAAAGCTCGCCGAAGGGGATGAGCCTTTCGAGCTTTTCCGAGGCTTCAACGAAGTCTTTATCATCGTGGGTCTCGGCATCTTGGCGACGGGTTACTTCGCGGTCGCGGCGCTTTTCGTCGTCGCAAGAACAGGCGATTTGACAGGCCGGACTGCGCTCGCCGCCATTGTGGGCGCTTTGATCCTCTGGCTTCTTTCAGAATATTTCATTCGCGTGCGCCGCATGGTGGGCCCGGCCATAGCGCTTGCGCTTTTATGGGCCGGATGCGCGGCCATCGGGCTGACATCTTATTTCGCGCAGCCCTTCATGCTTTTTCGTGAGGATTATACCAGCCTCGCTTCGACCCTTGCGATCACGACGCTTGCGATCCTTCTCCATTGGTTTCGCTTCCGCGTTCCGTTTTCGCTCGCATTGGTCGCGATCAGCGCTTTCGCGCTTTCGCTCGTCTTGGCCGCGCAGCAAGTGGGGCGCCCTGAAAGCCTGTCAGAACTTTTCCTCTTCTCCGCCGATGGCCCCTTCGCCTGGATTACGCTTCTGGTAGGTGTCATCACCTTCTGTTTCGCGATGGCTTTTGATCTCTCCGATCCCCATCGGGTAACGCGGCGGTCGGCGAATGGGTTCTGGCTCCATGTGATTGCGGCCCCGGCGATGCTGAACGCCGTCGCGCTCAGTCTTTTGGAAGGCGAGGCCTATGGCGCGCTTCTCATCGTCTTGCTGCTGGTCGCGCTTATCGCAATCGTCATTGATCGCAGGTCTTTTCTCATCACAGCGGTGGGTTACTCGCTCACGCTCGCCTTCATCGTTTTCGAGGGCCAGGGCGGCGCGGTCAGCATTCTCATATTGGGGGTCGCGCTCGTCGCGCTCGGCGCATTTTGGGAGAGATTGCGCGGCGCTCTCATGCGGCTTTTGGCGGGCGTTCTTCCGGTGGACCGGCTCCCGCCCGCGGTTTAAGGCTGAAAAGCACCGATGCCCGCCGCAGAGTGCGCATCCGAATGGCAAGCCAGGAGACGCCATGACTGACCTCACTCCCCGAGAAATCGTGAGCGAACTCGACAGGTTTATCATCGGGCAACGCGATGCAAAGCGCGCCGTGGCAGTTGCCCTGCGCAACCGGTGGCGGCGCAAGCAGCTCAGCGAAGACCTGCGCGAAGAAGTCTACCCGAAGAACATTTTGATGATCGGCCCAACAGGCGTGGGCAAGACAGAGATCAGCCGCCGTTTGGCCAAGCTCGCCAAGGCACCATTTCTCAAGGTCGAGGCCACGAAATTCACGGAAGTCGGGTATGTGGGGCGCGATGTCGAGCAGATCGTGCGCGATCTGGTGGAGGCCTCGATCACCATGACGCGCGAACATATGCGCGAAGAGGTAAAAGCCCGGGCCCATGAGGCGGCCGAAAAGCGGGTCATCGACGCGATTGCCGGTGACGGCGCGCGCGAGCAAACCCGCGATATGTTTCGCCGCAAGCTCAAGGCAGGGGAGCTCGATAACGAGATCATCACGCTCGAATTGAAAGACATGTCAAACCCCATGGGGTTCGAGATCCCCGGCCAGCCGGGAGCGGGCCAGATGATGGACCTTGGCGCGATCTTCGGCAAGGCGATGCAGCGCACCACCCGCAAGGAAATGACCGTTGCCGAGAGCTATGACACGCTCATCGCCGAAGAGGCGGACAATCTCCTTGATGATGAGAGCGTGCGCGGTGCCGCGATCGAGGCGGTTGAGCAAAATGGCATCGTCTTTCTCGATGAGATCGACAAAGTCGCCGCGAAGGGAGAGCGCGGCGGCGAGGTCAGCCGCGAAGGGGTGCAACGCGATCTCTTGCCATTGATCGAGGGAACAACGGTTTCGACAAAGCACGGGCCGGTTAAGACCGACCACATCCTTTTTATCGCGTCCGGGGCGTTTCACGTGGCAAAGCCGTCTGATCTTTTGCCTGAACTGCAAGGAAGGTTGCCGATTCGCGTCGAGCTTCGCGCGCTCAGCGAGGCTGATTTCGTGCGCATTCTGACAGAAACAGATAATGCCCTGACGCGCCAATATTCCGCTCTGATGGGAACGGAGGATATCGAGGTCGCCTTCACGGATGATGGCATAGCCGCGCTCGCAAAGGTGGCCGCCCAAGTCAACGAACACGTCGAAAATATCGGCGCGCGGCGGCTCTACACCGTGATCGAGCGCGTTTTCGAAGAGCTCAGCTTCGCGGCACCGGATCGCTCGGGCGCTCAGATCACAGTCGATGAAGCCTATGTGATGGATAATCTGGGCGAACTCACCAAGAGCATGGATGTAAGCCGCTACATGCTCTAGGCCTCAAAGCATGATCGCCTTTATTCGGCAAAACGCGGCGTTCCTTGCGGCGGGCATTTTTCTGACCTTCTCCTCCTCTTGGGGCCAGACCTATTTCATATCGCTTTATGCCGCGCAGATCATGGAAGAGATCGGGCTGAGCGATGCAGCCTGGGGCGCGCTTTACATGGTCGCGACGACAGGATCGGCGGTTGTCATGGTTTTCGCGGGCACGCTCACCGATCGTTACCGTGCGCGCACGCTTTTAAAGATCGTTCTGCCGGGGCTGGCTTTAGCTTGCGCTTTCATGGCGCTCAACACGACAGCCTGGGGCCTTATCATCGTGATTTTCATGCTGCGCTTCTTTGGGCAGGGGATGACATCGCAACTTGCCATTGTCTCGATGGCGCGGTGGTTTTCAGCCTCACGCGGCAAGGCGCTTTCTATCGCCTCCCTCGGTTTTTCATTCGGTAACGCGGTTTTGCCGTTCATCTTTGTCTCACTGCTCGCGCTGCTGAGTTGGCGTCAGAGTTGGGTTCTGGCGGCGTGTTTGTGTCTCGCTGCCATCCCGCTTTTGAACGCTTTGCTGAAAAAGGAGCGGACACCGCAATCGATCGCCAAAGACACGCAGCTCGCCGGGATGGACGGAAGATATTGGACACGCATTGAAATGTTGCGCCATCCGCTTTTCTGGCTCGCATTTCCCATGCTGCTTGCGCCGCCCGCCTGGGGGACGGCGCTCTTTTTTCAGCAGGTGCATTTTGTTGATGTGAAAGGCTGGTCGCTCGCCGGGTATACGGCGCTCTTTCCGCTTTTTATCATCGCCCTCGTCGTCATGACCTTTGTCTCCGGCGAAATCATTGATCGAAGGAGTTCGGCCGTGATGATGCGCGTCTGGCCGCTGCCCTGGGCGATTGGCTTTCTGATTCTGGCTGCCGCCCCAACGCTCGGATGGGCGCTCATCGGTCTGATATTCTGCGGGATCGGGCAAGGGATACAATCAAATGCGCCCACATCGTTTTTCAGCGAGTATTACGGCACCAAACATCTGGGCGCGATCAAGGCCATCGCGACCGCGATCATGGTGTTGGGTTCGGCCATTGGGCCGGGTGTGACCGGGGCTTTGATCACCGCCGGGGTCGGAATCGAGGCGCAATTCTCTTGGATCGCGGTCTATTTTCTGTTCGCGGGGGCGCTTCTGTGGCTCGGGCTGGCGCGCGCCGCGCCACAGCTATCGATGACGCGCCAGATAGACATATAGCGCCCCTTCTCCGCCATGGCGGAGGCTGGCTTGGGTGACATCGAGAATGAGGGGCGAGAGCGGGGCCTGGCGCAGCCAATGGGGCACTTGCCGCCGCAAGATTCCGCGCTGATAGGGAAACGGGGCCGATTTGCCCTCTCTTTCGCCCTTCCCTGTGATCACCAGAACAAGCCGCCTTCCCTTGGCATGACTTCGCAAGATGAAGGTCGTCAGCTGGGCATGGGCCTCTTCCACACGCATGCCGTGAAGATCAAGCCGGCCTTCCGGCGCGAGTTTTCCCTTTGTCAGCTTCCGAAACGCCTTGGCATCCATCCGTGGGTGGGGGGATGACGTGGTCTGCGGAAGCGCTGTCTCGCTTTTTGCCTTTGAGCCAACCCGGAAAGGCAGCACTGGCTCCGGCTCTGGTTGCGGCTTTTCCGGCTTTGGCGATGAGACCTGCGCCGGTGTGACTTCTTTCTTCGAGGGAGTATGAAGCGGAATGGCGCTGCGCGCCACTTGGTCCCATAATTCGCGCTCCTCGGCGCGCAGCCGTCGCCTGCTCATTGCAGTTCTTCGGGCAACAGAGCGAAGGCGATCTGTCTGGGCAAAAGCACGATCATGCGCCCGGGGTCGCGCACGCGCCCGGCTGTGCGACCGGCCTCTGCCCCCGTTCCATAGAAAACATCCGCGCGCTGTGCGCCCTTGATGGCTGAGCCGGTATCCTGCGCGATCATGAGCCGGTTGAGCGGCTCTTGACCTTCTTTCTCGATCCAGACCGGCGCGCCGAGCGGAGTGAAAGCAGGGTCGACCGCGATTGAGCGCAAAGTGGTGACAGAGCGGTTCATCGCGCCCAGCGGGCCCTTGGAGGGCGGGACCTGGTTCACCTCGCGAAAAAACACGAAGGACGGGTTGTGCAAGAGAAGCTCGGCGCCTTCCTCAGGGTTTCGGCGCACCCAGGACCGGATGACATCTGCCGAAACCTGGTGCGCCTCATAAACGCCGCGACGCACGAGCTCGCGCCCGACGGAGCGATAATTGTGCCCGTTCTTACCCGCATAACCCAGCCGGAGCGTGGTCCCGTCATTCAAAGCGACGCGGCCCGATCCCTGAATTTGCAGAAAGAAAGCATCGACCGGGTCATCGACCCAAGCGAGCTCAAGGCCGCGGCCTTCGAGCAGGCCGTCTTCTTCAATTTCGCGCCGGGTCGCGAAGGATCCATCGCGCGCCTCCGGGGGGAGCGCATAGAGCGGATAGGGATATTCTTCTGATCTGGAGCGCGCACCGCGAAGCTCGGGCTCGAAATAGCCGGTAAAGAGCATGTCTTTGCCATCTTCGATGAGAACCGGCTGAAAGAACGCTTCAAAAAACGTTCGGGCGTTCGGGCGTTGCGTGGCCACGGCGCAAAGCTTGGCCCATTCGAGATCATCGAGATCGGTGCAGGTTTCGAGAAAGGTTGTCAGGGCAGCGCCATGATCATCGCGCGCCCATCCGTCAAGATCATCGAAATCAACGAGCTGATAGGTCAGCTCAGCGGCCTTCAACTCTGGCCCGGCCAAGAATGCTCCGAGACAAAGCGCATATGCCAGGCCGCGCCGGAGCAAGCCAAATCCCTTAACCGCCCGTCGCCACGAGAACCCAGTTCGGATTATTCTCACCCATGCTGCGTGCGAAGGTCCATTCATCTTTGGTTTTCTTCAGCGTGCTCGATTCAGCTTCGATCACATCGCCGTTTTTATCGCGCACGGTGGAGGAAAGCTCGCCCACGAATTTCATCGTGATCTCGGCGTCATTTGTCTCAGCGTCGTAGTCGGCTGAAGCGATCGTCACTTCGCGCAGGCCAATGAACTCAGCATCGATTGAGATGCCTTGATCGCGCCTTTGCTCGATCCCAGCGGCAAACGCGCCATAAATGTCTTCATCAATGAGGTCTTTGATCTCCGAGAGATCGCCCTTTTCATAGGCCATCAGGATCATCTCATAAGCTTGCCCTGCGCCACCGATGAAATCACTCACGGAAAAACCAGGCTCGACACGCTTCATCGCGCCCAGTGCCTTGGCAGACGATGAGCCATCGTCAACGTGATCTGTGATATCACGATCAGGGCCGCCTTCGATCACCTCGAAATCGCGCTTCGGCTGGCTCTCGATCGTGGCTTGTTCACGGGTGCCAACATCCTGCTCGAATCCGTCGCGTGTCCCCAATACGGAGCGCAGGCGCAGGATCAAAAACACCGCTATTCCCGCGAGGACGAGTAGCTGAATGATAGGCGAGTTCATGGTTGATCCTCTGGAGCCGTGGCAATGCGTGACGCTCGAGCTTATGTAGGGGTGGCACGGCGACAAGTCCACACGGACTCAAGGCCGGACTCGCATTCTGGAGATTTGATCATGTGGCTTTTGATCGCTTTTATCGCTGTTCCGCTGATCGAAATTGCGCTTTTCATACAGGTCGGCGGTTTCATCGGGCTTTGGCCGACGCTCGCGATTGTGATTTTAACCGCCCTTTTGGGGACATTGCTCGTGCGCTCGCAGGGGCTGCGCGCGCTCAACGACTTGCGCGGTTCAATGAATGAGCTGCGCGACCCGACAGAGCCCTTGGCCCATGGCGCGATGATCCTTTTTTCAGCCGCGCTGCTTTTGACGCCGGGCTTTTTCACCGATGCCATCGGTTTCGCACTGCTCATCGCACCTGTGCGGCAAGCGATCCTCTCTTACCTGCGTGCGAAGGTGAAAACCGCTCAATTTGAGATGCATCAAAGGCGAGACCGCGCCGAGCACCCCGATATCATCGACGGTGATTTCACGGAGGTGACAGAGCCCGGGTCAAAACCTGGCGAGAAAGGTGCCTCCGGCTGGACGCAGCAATAAGCGCTTGCTAGACGCCCCGCAAAACACGGAGATATCCCATGGCCGAAAATGGCGCCCCAGAGGGGCAAGCGCCCGGACAAACCGCAGCGCAGCCCAAGGTAAACATGCGCGCCTTGGCTCAATACGTTCGCGATCTCTCATTCGAGAACATCCTTGCGCAAAAGGGCACCTCAGCGGACGGGCAGCCTGACGTGGCTGTGCAAGTGAGCCTGGATGGGCGAAAGCGCGGCGGTGAAAACCAATATGAAGTTATCGTGAAGCTCAATGTGAGCTCGAAAACAAAAGATAGCGGTGACCCGCTCTTTGTTCTCGAGCTGGAATATGCCGGAATTTTCTTCATCGACGGGGTACCAAGCGAACAGTTGCATCCGTTTTTGCTCATTGAATGCCCGCGCTTGCTCTTTCCGTTCATCCGCCGCGTGGTGAGCGATGTGACCCGCGATGGAGGGTTCCCGCCGCTCAATCTTGAGAATATCGATTTTGTGGGCCTCTACCGCAACGAGCTTCAAAAGAGAGTTGCGGCCCAGAAGGAAGCTGGTGAGACGACCCCGCCGGTGGCTAGCTAAATTTGTGCCAAAGCGGCGCGTCGCCCAGCGATTTGACAAAAGCGTCATGGGCGGCGCTTTCTTCTGCGCTCAGCCGCGAGGCGAGCGCGTTTGGCCTCGGTGACGGCCGCCACCCCCCTTGGCCTTTCGCATCCAAGTCATCAGAATTGGCAAGACCAAAATCTGGCTGTCGGCCGCCGATGAGTTCTAGATAGACCTCGGCTAATATCTCGCTGTCGAGAAGAGCGCCGTGAAGTGTGCGCGCAGAGTTATCGATGCTGAACCGGCGGCACAGCGCATCAAGCGAAGCTGGCGAGCCGGGAAAGCGCTTGCGTGCGATTGCAAGCGTATCGATGGCTTGATCCCACGGCAAAGCAGGCTTTGAGAGCCATCCGAGTTCTGCGTTGATGAACTTCATATCGAACGCAGCATTGTGAATGACGAGCTTGGCCTCCCCGACAAAAGCTAGAAAATCATCGGCGATCTCGCGGAACACTGGTTTATCGCGAAGAAAGTCATCGCCCAGGCCGTGAACCTCAAAAGCCTCTTGGGCCATGGCCCGCTCTGGGTTGATATACTGGTGATAGGTCTTGCCGGTGGGCACATGATTGAAGAGCTCCACCGCGCCGATCTCAACGATCCGGTCGCCCTGAGCCGGGTCGAGGCCGGTCGTTTCTGTATCCAGAACGATCTCACGCATTTTCGAGCCTCTTCTTGATCGCTTCAAGCATCGTGGCGACGTCACGTTCTGCTGAATCTAACGAAGTCGAATCGATGATGAAATCGGCCTTCGCGCGTTTCTCGGCATCTGGCATTTGTTTGACCAGGATCGCTTCGAACTGCTCTTCGGTCATCGTGGCGCGGGCGAGCACGCGCGCGCGTTGACGGGCGGCATTGGTTGAGACCACTGCCACTGCATCAACGGTGGCCTCGGCACCCGTTTCAAATAAAAGCGGGATCTCGAGGACGACAATGCTCTGGGTTTGCTGCGCGATGAAGGCCTCGCGATGATGCGCCACAAGCGGGTGAATAACTTTCTCTATCCGCGCGAGAAGCGTTTTATCCGCGAGGATCGCCTCTCTTAGGCGCGCGCGGTCAACCCCGGCCTCGCCCACTGCATCAGGGCTCAGTTGCGCAACTGCCGGCACGCCCGCACCGCCAGGCGCATAAAGCGCATGAACGGCAGCGTCAGCATCCCAGATCGGTAAGCCGTATCTTGCAAGAATGCGGGCCGCGGTGCTTTTGCCCATGCCGATTGAGCCAGTGAGGCCGAGACGGAATATCATCCCAAAACTGCGAGGCGGGTGGCATCAGTAACATCCGGGCGTTGCCCGAACCAACGTTCAAAGCCCGGCACAGCCTGGTGGAGCAACATGCCCAGCCCATCAACCACAACGCAATCCGCGGCGCGCGCTTCTCGCAGAAGCCCAGTTTCAAGCGGCGCATAGACGAGATCAGTCACGGTATGACGCGGGCCGAGCCCATCGAGCGGGACCCGTAATTCAGGTTGCCCGACCATGCCTAAAGATGTGGTGTTGACGATGAGATCGGCATCGTCGATGGCCGCGGCGGCATCGACCCATTCGACCACATCGATCTTAGAGCCGAAAACGCCGCGCAGAGTTTCAGCTTTGCCCTTTGTTCTGTTCGAAAGAAGGATCTTTTCTGACCCAGCTTCCAGGAGCGCTGCGATCACCGCGCGCGCGGCCCCCCCGGCGCCGAGCACAGCCGCGGACCCTGATTTCGCGTCCCATTTGGGCGCGCCTTGCTTCAGATTGGTGAGAAATCCGTAAGCATCTGTATTATCAGCATAAATTGTACCGTCTTCGCGAAAGATCAAGGTATTTGCCGCGCCGATCATGATGGCGCGATCTGTTGTTTTATCCGCGATCTCAAGCGCAGCCTCTTTATGGGGTATCGTTACGTTCGCGCCCACAAAGCCCGCTTTGGGAAGCGCACGAATGACTGCTTCAAAATCGTCCGGTTTAACATGGAGCGGAACGTAATGGCCCGCGAGCCCATATCGGGTGAGCCAATGCGCAAAGAGCGCGGGCGATTTCGAGTGTCCGACCGGATCTCCGATTACACCGGCGAGTGGGATTTGCTTGCTCATTGCTCGATGACGCCTTCACTGCCCAGGAAGTTTAACAATGGTAGTAAGGGCATACCGAGCACAGTAAAATAGTCGCCATCAATGCGCGCAAATAAGCGACTGCCTTCTGCTTCAAGCATGTAGCTCCCCACGCAATCAGAAATCACCGGCCAGTTGCGCTCAACATAACTGTTGAGGAAGGCGTCAGAAAAGCGGCGCATGGTGAGCTCCACGGTATCGCAGAGCTCAAAAAGGGGGGCACCGGTTTGGTAAACCACGACGGCGGAATGAAGGCGGTGGGTTCGACCGCGCAACGCCCAGAGCTGACCTTTCGCGTCATCGGCCGTTGACGGTTTGCTCATGAGCGTGCCCGCGTGATCGAGAACTTGATCGGCGGCGATTACATAGGCTTCCTCCTCAGGGAGGGTTCTCGCCTTTGCATGGGCCAGCTCAACCGCGATCTCACTGGCGGATTTACGATTCGCTAACCCTTGTTGGCGTATCTCTGCTTCATCGACGCCAACCGGCCTGACATCGAAGGTTAGCCCGGCCTCTCGCAGCATTTTCGCCCGAATCCGGCTCGCGGACGCTAAAATGATGTTTGTCATCCTGGGGATATCACCGGTAATTTCCAGCTGCGAAAGGGGGCTTTTCGGGGAATTTTGTGCCGGGCGCGCCAGGAACCGACGGGTCAGGTGGGTGAAACGGAAGCCTCGCTCATCTTATCAATCTGTGAAATGGATAAATGCACATTTGTGGGTAAGCAATGTATGCCGAACTTACTGACAGCCAGATCGCGCAAGATGACGAGAAAACCGAAATTTGTTTCGTAATTACAGATAGTTATGAGTGATCACACAAACCTGTGAAGAACTCAGCGCTTTATCATTTGTGGACGAATCTGAGGGCAATCGAGTTATCCAAACAAGCGCGCCACGCTACTACCACATCATCTTTTTCTTCTTTTTAATTATTTATTCGAGAGATGAACGAGGTTTGACTACGGCCTCTTATCATCCTACACGGGCCATGCTTCGTCCGAAGCGTTACATCCCTTCTCAAAATTTGAATGCCGAGGCCGCTGCCTCGCGGGAAATTCCATGACAGTGAGTAAAATCAATCTTGCCGATCTCAAGGCAAAGAGCCCGAAAGACCTTGTCTCGATGGCCGAAGAGCTTGAGATCGAGAACGCTTCGACGATGCGCAAAGGCGACATGATGTTCGCCATTCTCAAAGAGCGCGCCGAGGAAGGGTGGGAAATTTCAGGCGATGGCGTTCTTGAAGTCCTTCAGGACGGGTTCGGCTTCTTGAGAAGCCCAGAGGCAAATTACCTCCCTGGCCCAGATGATATCTATGTCTCTCCCGACATGATCCGCCAGTTCTCTCTTCGGACCGGAGACACGATCGAAGGGGTCATGCAGGCGCCGGGTGACAGCGAGCGGTATTTTGCTCTGACCAACGTCACGAAGATCAACTTCGAAGATCCCGAGCGTGCCCGCCACAAGATCAACTTCGATAACCTGACGCCGCTTTACCCTGATGGGCGGCTGACGATGGAACTCGAGGATCCAACGACAAAAGATCGGTCGGCGCGCATCATCGATTTGGTTGCGCCAATTGGAAAAGGGCAAAGATCGTTGATCGTCGCGCCGCCTCGAACGGGGAAGACTGTGCTTCTCCAAAACATCGCGACATCCATCGAGAAGAATCACCCGGAATGTTATCTGATCGTGTTGCTTATCGATGAACGGCCGGAAGAAGTGACAGACATGCAGCGCTCCGTGCAGGGCGAGGTGATCTCTTCAACATTTGACGAACCCGCGACGCGCCATGTCGCCGTTTCAGAAATGGTGATCGAAAAAGCGAAGCGGCTCGTGGAACACAAGCGCGATGTGGTGATCCTGCTTGATTCGATCACCCGCCTTGGCCGTGCGTTCAACACCGTCGTGCCCTCATCGGGTAAGGTGTTGACGGGTGGTGTGGATGCGAATGCATTGCAGCGCCCGAAGCGCTTCTTTGGGGCCGCGCGGAATATCGAAGAGGGGGGATCGCTCACCATCATCGCGACCGCGCTCATCGATACAGGTAGCCGGATGGATGAAGTTATCTTCGAAGAGTTCAAGGGAACGGGTAACTCCGAGATCGTGCTCGATCGGAAGGTCGCTGATAAGCGCGTCTTCCCTGCGATGGACATCTTGAAATCCGGCACCAGGAAAGAAGACCTGCTCGTTGATAAGCTCGATCTGCAAAAGACCTATGTCTTGCGGCGGATTCTGAACCCGATGGGAACGACCGACGCGATTGAGTTTCTCATCTCAAAGCTCAAGCAGACGAAGACAAATTCAGAGTTCTTCGATTCGATGAATACCTGATCTTGAGCGATGGCGCGCGCGCGCTCTGACACAATCTTTGCATTGGCGAGCGGGGAGGGGCGCGCGGGCGTTTCTGTGATCCGCGTGTCCGGGCCAATGGCCTATGAGGCGGGGCGAGCGCTTTCAGGTGCGCTCCCCAAACCGCGTGTGGCGGCCTTGCGCGCCTTTCGCGACGCGGAGGCGCAAGTGATCGATGAAGGGCTGCTTTTGGTCTTTGAAGCGGGTCAGAGCTTCACTGGCGAGGATATCGTCGAGTTTCAATGCCATGGAAGCCGGGCGGTTGTTCAAGCGCTGTTGGGTGCGTTGGACGAGATCGATGGCCTTCGTCTGGCGGCTCCGGGGGAGTTTTCACGCAGGGCTTTTGAAAACGGTCGGCTTGATCTGACGCAAGTAGAGGCGCTGGGCGATCTCATCGAGGCGGAGACTGAAGCGCAACGGAAACTGGCGGTTTCCAATTATTCAGGTGCGCTGCGCGATTATGTGGG
>JBCCTH010000011.1:0-25383 GCA_039198835.1 Pseudomonadota bacterium
AGCGCGCGCTCAGGACCGAAGCGATGCGGCGCGCTTCATCGCGATAGCCCGCATGCGAAAAGCAGTAGTGCCGCCGAGAGCCAAAGCCCCGGGGGCGCCCTTCGCGATCATGGGCGAGCATGTCGGGGTGTTTTGCCAACATCCAGCGCGGCGGCGTGGCTGTGGGCGTGCCAAGCACGATCTTGAGGCCAGCTTGCCCCAAGACCTCGACAGCATCATCGAGCCAGCCCCAATCAAAAACACCCGGCTCAGGCTCCATCCTCGACCAGGCAAACTCGCCAATGCGGACCCAGCTGATCCCGCTTTGCACCATCTCGCGGGCATCATCTTCCCACATCGCGCGAGGCCAGTGTTCAGGGTAATAGCAGACCCCAAGCGCGCGGTGTGTCACAGCCGCACCTGATGTTCGGGGAGCCCGCGGCCCACGCTGTCCACCACATATGTCCGCCCTTCGACCGCGCCGGTCAGCCCTTCTGCCGCGCTGGTGACGAAAAGCTGATCGAAGTCAGCGCCGCCAAAAGCCGGGCAGGATGCCTGCTTGGCAGGCACATCGACGGCTTTGAGAAAGCGGCCATCGGGCGCATAAACCGCGACACGGTTCGATCCCCATTGCGCGTTCCAGATATTGCCGTCGCGATCCACGACCGCGCCATCGGGCGCAAGGTTTTCGGCAGTCACATCGATGAGAACGTCCGCGGGCCCTTCGGGCCAGCCATGATCGGGGTCGAGCGCGACACGCATGATATGGCGGGTGAGGGTATCGCTCCAATAGGCGGCGCTTTTGTCGGGGGCAAAGCAGATCGCATTAGAGATCGATATGTTCTTGTAAAGCGTCACGAGCTCGCCGCGATAATATCGATAGATCGCGCCCGCGCCGTCTTCCGCGTTGATCCCCATTGTCCCGATCCAGAAGCCGCCCCAAGGGTCCGCGCGGCCATCATTGGATCGCGTCAGCGCATTGTCGGCTTCCATGTCCACCAGCTTTTCGCGCCAGCCCGTCGAGATATCAAAGCGCCAAAGCGCGCTTGCGGAGGCCATGATCAGGGTATCGTGGTCGATCCAGCCAGCGGCGGAGACATATTCATCAAAGTCCCAGACCCGCGCCTTGCTGCGCAGTTGTTTGCCGATGATGTCGAACCAGAAAAGCTCCTGCCTGTCGGGGTGCCAAAGCGGCCCCTCGCCGAGGATGCAGTTGTGAACGTCAAAAACCCGAGCCTCAGCCACTTTTTGCCTCCTTATAGGCGATCACGATATCCCGGGCGCGCGCTTCGATTTCTAGCGCGCCCATGCCGGGCTCATAGAGCGCCGAGCCGATGCCAAAGCCATCGGCGCTCGCGCTGATCCAGTCTGCGAAGTTTTCCGGCCCCGCGCCACCGACGGCATAGACCGCGCAGCCTTCAGGCAGCACCGCGCGCAGCGCTTTGAGGCCCCCGGGGCCGGCCATGTTGCCGGGGAAGAGCTTGAGCCCGGTCGCGCCTGCCTGAAGGGCCGCGAAAGCCTCGCTCGGCGTGAAAATGCCGGGCCAGGACGCCATGCCCGCTTTCAAGGTCGCGGCGATGACCTCCCGGTCACAATTGGGAGAAACGATGAGCCTTCCGCCCGCCTGCGCCACGCGCGCGACATCCCCGGCGGTCAAAACCGTGCCGGCCCCGATCAGGGCGTCGTCACCAAAGGCGTTTGCCATGGTTTCGATGCTCTTGAACGGGTCGGGCGAATTGAGCGGCACTTCGATCCGGTCGATGCCCGCGCGCAGGAGCGCGGCTGCGGCGGGTTCTGCCTCGGCAGGCGTTAATCCGCGCAAAATCGCGATGATGGGAAGGGACATCTAGTGCCTCAATGTCTTGTAAGCGGCCGAGAGCCCCGCGAGTGTCATGCGCGGGCCATCGGCGATGGTAACGGGGACATGCTGCGCCGTCAGAGCCGCGCCATAAATCTGGCTAAGGCTGCTTGCCCCGATCACGGCCACTTGCCGACCGAGCCAATAGGGCCGCGCGGCGGCGAGCTCTGCCCCGATCAGATATCCCGAAAGGCGCGCGCGCGCGGTCTCGCCGGCAAGGTCCGATAAAAGCGCTTCTGCGCGCAGCGAAAAAAGCCGCGCAGCGAGGTTTTCGGGCTTTGACATGGCATCTTCGACAGCCCCGGCAAAGGCGGCGTCGTCCCACCCCGTTGGTGCCAGCGTATGGCGCAGGACAGATGCATCCGACAGGAGCGCGAAGAGCTCTCCGGTCATGAATGTGCGAAAGCTCACGATCTCGCCCGCGCTCACTTCGGCCCATTTGGTATGGGTGCCCGGAAGGCAAACGACACCGTCCCACCCCGGATTGAGCGCCAGAAAGCCAGCGATCTGCGTTTCTTCCCCGCGCATCACATCGGGCGCGCTCAGTTGCTTTATTCCGGGGATCACATGAACGCGCAAAAGCGGGTTTTTGACCTGCGGGCGCGCAAAGCCCTCTGGCAGGGCAGGGCAGGGGGCCAGGGCATAGGCGGCCTCGATCCAGCCCTGGCGCGAGCCAACCATGCCGCACGCGACGACATCGATCGGGCCGGCCCCAAGCATGGGCGACACGACATCGAGCAAAGCGCCTTCAAAATGCTCGGGTTTCAGCGCGCCCATGCCTTTGTCGGACGCGCCCGACCAAAGCTCTGATCCGCTCGAAGTCATCGCCCAGGCGCGAAGGTTCGATGTGCCCCAATCGACTGCGATCCAATCTGCCATGACCCTTGCGCGGTTCATCCTGTGCTATCCTGTCACCACCACGCCACCATCGATGACAAGTGCCTGCCCTGTCATCATTTTTGACGCGTCAGAGGCCAAAAAGAGAGTGCCGCCGCTGATATCCTCGGGCGCGAGCGGGTCTTTGAGGCATTGCCTTTCCAGATGAGCGGCGAGCCCCTCTTGTGTCACCCAGAGGTCTTTTTGTTTCTGCGTCAGAACCCAACCGGGCGCGAGCGCGTTCACGCGAATGCCCCGCGGCCCCAACTCGCGCGCCAAAGAGCGGGTCATGCCGTTGATCGCGGCATTTGCGGCTGTGTAGATCGGATAGCCCGCATTGCCCATCATGTAGCTGATCGAGCTGAAATTGATGATGCTGCCGCCAGGGCCCATGGAGGCCGCCGCATGCTGGCAGGCGAAGAAATAGGCCTTGAGGTTGATGGCGATCATCCAGTCCCAAAAGGCTTCATCGACCTCCTCCAAAGCGTGGCGCTTGTCATTGGCGGCGTTATTGATGAGCGCGCGCAGCGGGCCGTGGGCTTCCGAGGCTTGGTCCATCGCGGCTTTGAGCGCGTCGAGATCAGTAATGTCGCCCTGTATGAAAAGCGGCGCGGAGGCGTGTTTGTGGGCCATCTCTGCCACAAAGGGGCTGGCATCGCTGCGTCCGATAAACGCGACGCGCGCGCCCTGGCCCAGAAAGCTATCGGTCAAGGCCGCGCCGATCCCCGAGCCACCCCCGGTGATGAAGATCGATGCGTCTTTCAGATCGGGATAAATCGCTGTCATAACCGCGCTCCTTCAAGCACCCACATCACGCCGGGCCAGGTTGTCGGGAGTTGGAGACCATGGCCCATGAGCCAGGCCCCCGATGCTTCAATCGGCCCGTCATGGAGCGCTGTTTTTCCGCGTTGCCCAGGGTTTGCGCGGTGGCTCACGACGCTGATGCGATAGCGCGCCGTCGGATCAAGGCCGCATAAGCGCAGCGGCAATTGCGTCGACGGGCGTGAGTTTTTGATCTTCGCGGCGAAAACGACAAAGCGGCTTTGGTCGCGGGCGATCTGTTCTTCGGCCACAAGCGCATCATCGGCCGCATCCAGCCGCAAGATATCGCCAGCATGCATCCAGTCGCGATTTGCCTTGTACCAAGTTGTCACCGTCTTCAGCACGTCTTTCTCACGCTCATCGAGCTCTCTGGGGTCCATTTCAAAGCCCATATGCCGCTGCGCCGCCACCCAGGCGCGCAACGAGATATCAAGGATCCGCCCTGACGTATGACAGCGCCGGGGCCCGACATGGGAGCCGGTCACCACGCTTGGAAGGAACGCGGCCGCCTCATGTTGCATGCGCAGCCTTTCGAGGGCGTCGTTTGAATCTGAAAGCCAGACGCGATGTGTATGTTCGAGCACGCCAAAATCGATGCGGCCCCCGCCCGAGGCGCAACTTTCGATCTCAAGGGTCGGATTGGCTTCGCGTATGCGTGCCAAAAGCGCGTAGCTGCCGCGCGCCTGCGCGGCATCCGGGCTCGGCAAGATGCGATTGTGATCCCATTTCACATATTCGATGTCGTAATCTTTCAAAATTGCATCGATCTTTTCGAAGAGATGCGATCTGACATCTTCGCGCGCCATATCAAGCGCCATCTGATTGCGCCCAAGCACCTGGTCAGGCGCGCCCAAGGCCCAATCGGGATGGGCGCGGTAGAGATCGCTATCGGGGTTGATCATCTCCGGCTCGAACCAAAGGCCGAAGGTCATGCCCCGCGCTTTGACATGCTCGATCAGGGGCGCGAGGCCGTCGGGCCACTTGCGGCGGTCGATATCCCAATCGCCCAGGCTTGATAGATCATTGTCGCGCCGCCCAAACCAGCCGTCATCGAGCACAAAGCGCTCCGCGCCGAGCTCCGCGGCCTGCGTAGCGATATCTTTGAGCGCGGCGAGGTCATGATCAAAATAGATCGCTTCCCAGCAGTTGTAATGCACCGGGCGCGGTCTCTCGGGCGCTGGCCAGGGGACGACCCTGTCGCGCAGATGCCTTTGAAACGCGGTCGCGCAGCCATTGAGCCCCGCCTCGCCGAATGTCGCGAAGAGTTTTGCCGTCTTGAAATGGGTGACCGGGGCAAGCTCACTGTCGCGTGCATGGCCAAATTGGATCTGCCTGCGCCCGTCGGGCAACTCTTCGGCCACCATCCGGTGCCCCCCGGACCATCCGTAATGGAAGGCATGGGCTGCGCCTTTCGTATGGCTCGCGCCGTTCTCCGGGACAATGAGCCCAGGGAAATGCTCGTGACCTGAGCGACCGGTGCGCGCCTCGCGTTCGCGGATGCCCGGGCCCCACGGCGTCACCACCGGATAGAATTCGCCGGTCCAGCGCCCGTGGTAATCGATCATTTCGCGCGACATGGCAGGCGCGGGAAAGACCGGCGCGGCGAACCAAGACACATGGATCGGCTGCTCGGAGAAAAGCTCCGCCTGCGCGGTGATCACATGGGTGTCTTGGTCGAGCTCGAAACACGCTGCATAGGTCAGACCAAGAGCGTCATCGGTGAACGAAAGGTTAAGAGATTGTATCGAATTGGATGTTTCGCATGCGAAACAAAATCTGGGTGAAAGAAGCGTGCCGGTCAGTGCGCGCAGCGTCATGCCGGGCTGGCCCTGGAAAGTGCGCGATGCCTCCGGCGCAATGCTGAGCGGCACCGGCTCCATCAGCGTGCCGCCGCCCGCCTCGATCCGGTGCGCGCGCGCTATGGCGGCAAGGTCCTCATTATCTGGCAAGGCTGCGCCCCAATGGACGATCTCCGGCAAGCCGTCATCGGGGGCAGCCAGAACGAGTGTCTGACGGGGGCAGTCCAAGCGCCATGCGCGCATCTTTACTTCACGGCCCCCAGCGTCAGCCCGGCGATGAAATGCCGTTGCATCAGGAAAAACATCATAACAGGAGGCACGGCGGCGAGCAGCGAGGCGGCTGAGACGAGGTGCCAGTTGTTCACGAATTGCCCGTTGAGGGCGCGCACCCCCGCCGTGATCGGTTTGGCCTGTTCGCCCTGCGTGAGGACATTGGCCCAGAAGAAATCATTCCAGACGAAGGTAAAGATCAAGACCGCGAGCGCGGCAATGGCGGGCCTGACGAGCGGGAGCACGACGAACCAGAAGATCTTCCATTCCGCGACGCCCTCAACCCGCGCGCTTTCGATCAGATCAAAGGGCAGCGCTTTGATGAAGTTTCGCATGAAGAGCGTGCAAAAGCCGGTCTGGAAGGCGGCATGGAACAGGAACTGGCCTGCGATCGTGTCGTAAAGCCCGGTCTGGACCGACATGTCGCGCACCGGCACCATCAGGATTTGGAAGGGGATGAAGTTGCCCGCCACGAAAAGGAAAAAGAGCGGCAGCGCCACGCGGAACTTGTAGATCGCGAGCGCATAGCCCGCCAGACAGGCCAGTGTGACAGAGATGAGAACGGTGGGCACGGTGATCAGCACCGAGTTCCACAAATAGAGCCCGGCCTGGGATTGGGTGAAGACGGCTGTGTAGTTTTCCCAAAGCACGAAATCCGACGGGATACCGAAGACATTGCCCGAATTGATGTCAGAGCCCGGGCGGATCGACGTCAGAAAAATCGCGATGAGCGGGATCAGCCAGATGATCAGTGCCACCGGCAGGAAGGCCTGGTAGCTCCAGCCCTTGGGCGAGTTCGCGGCGATGGGGCGTGGGAACATTAGGGGGCCTCTCTCTCGGGCAGAGCGTCACGGACGCTCTTTTTGAGACTTTTGCGAATGAGGTCGTAGCTCACGGTGATGCGGTGCTCCGCATAGGCGCGGTCGGTTGCTTCAAACGGCAGCCTCACCCAGCTTTTGTGAAAGTAAGGCGCGCGGACGGCCTCGCCCGCGTCGATGAGCATCGCGGCCGTTTCTACATCGGCGGTCTTTACGGAGACGCCCCGGACCTGGCCCTCATCGCCTGCAAGACAGGCGAACATTTTCCCCCCCACCTTCCAGCTCACAAGCTCCGGCGGGAGCGCGAGCTCGGCGCCGGGAAAACTCGCGCAGATCTGGTCCACGTCCTGCCGGGTCATCATCGCGTGCCTTTCTCGTCCTGATACATCCGCCACAGGAAGTAGGAGATATAGATCAGCATGATCGCGAAGAGGACGACAGCAACAGCCGAGCCATAGCCATAGCGCTCTCCGAATTCCGAGATCGCGACTTCGAACATGTAATAGGCCAAGACATTGGTTGAGCCGAAGGGCCCACCCTGGGTCATGATCGCGATCATATCAAAGGAGCGCAGCGCGCCGATGACCGTGACCACGACCGCGATGAATGTGGCGGGCCGGAGCTGCGGCAGCACGACATACCAAAGCATCTTCCAGCCCTTCGCTCCGTCGAGCCGCGCGGCCTCGATCTGGTCGGCGGCGACATTGTTCAGGCCCGTGAGGTAAAGGATCATGCAATAGGCGATCTGCGGCCAAAGCCCGGCGGCGATGATGCCATAGGTGGCCCATTGCTCTGACGAGAGGATATCGGGCGGGTTGCGCGAGCATTCAAACGTCACATTGCCGATGAAGTTCACCGTCTCTTCACAGTAGAGAAACTTCCAAAGCTGCCCCACCACCCCGAATTCGGGGTTATAAAACCAGCCGAAGATGAGCCCGACGACGACCTGGCTGATCACGAAGGGGAAAAAGAAAAGCGATTTGTATAGCCGCATGCCCGGCACGTCCTGGTTGAGGAAGAGCGCGATGAAAAGCCCGAGCGGGACGGCGAGCATGTAGAGGATGAGCCAGGCGACATTGTTTCTCAGCGAGGTCCAGAAATTCGGATCGTCCCAGAGCTTGGCGTAGTTTTCAAAGCCAATGTAGACGGCGGTCGAGTTGCCTTCGGCGTCGTAAAGGCCGTTCCATTCGAAGAGGCTGAGATAGAGGCTCTCGAAGATCGGGATCACGACGTAGATGGCGAAGAACACCAGCGCGGGTGCCAGGAAGAACCAAGGCGCGATGGCGAGCTTGTTGCGGGCGATCCAGCCGGGGCGGGGGGCGCGGGAGACCGGGATGGATGTGGCTTCTGTTATGGCCATGGGTGTCTCCGGCTTGTGGATTGGTGCTTGATGCACACCCTACGGTTTTAGCGCTGAGGGACGCGCCCGACCCTGGGTGGGCGCTCCTGAATTTTGGTCTGCTGCCGTTCCTCGACCCGAGGGACAAAGCTCAAGCGGTGCGCTATGTTACTGTGCGCCCTCCCGGGGGGGAAGGTCGGGCGCGGCCCGGTGTTGCCACCGGGCCAAACCCCTTACCTTCAGCGTCTCAGTAAACTTCCGCCTGCACCTGATCGAGGCGCTCGAGGATGTCCATTTTCTTTGACGTATCGAGCATGAACTCCTGGAAGCCCTTCATGCCTTCTGAGGCCATTGCCGCTGGCGCGTCGCGGTCATAAAATTGCGCGAGGCCCGCGGCGGTTGACACGGTCTGGAAGCCTTCCTGGATGAACTTGTCTTCAGAGACAGTCGCCTCGGAGTTCGGCGGAAGCTGACCGATTGTCTCGTTCCACTGCGATTGCACATCAGCGCGCGCCACGAATGCGAGAAACTTCTTGGCGTCTTCGACATTCTCGGCGTTGGTCGGGATGAAGAACGCGTCAGCGGGCGCTTCCTCGGCGCGCGCGACATCCGGGCTGATCGACGGGAACGGCATGTAATCGATCTGATCGTTCGTCAGGCCCGCATCCTTCATCGCTGACACGGCGAAGTTGCCCATCACATACATGCCCGCATCGCCGTTGACGAAGGGCGTGAGCGCGTCTTGCCAGGACATCGACGCGTGGTTTTCCACGAAACCGCACTCGTCGATGAGCTGCTCCCAGTTGGCGAAGGTCTGAACGATGCGCGGATCGGTATAGGCAATTTCGCCGCCGGTCAGAGCATTGTGGACATCATAGCCATTGGTGCGCAGGTTGATGTAGTCGAAGACCCCTGCCGCGGTCCAAAGGAACTTCGTGCCGATGGTGAACGGTGTCACGCCGACTTCTTTCATCTGCGAGCAGCCAGCGAGCATGTCGTTCCATGTCTCGAACTCTTCGAGGCCGAGCTTGTCGAAGATGTCTTTGCGGTAGTAGATGCCCCACTGGTAGTAGGAATAGGGCACGCCATAGGTGACGCCATCGCGTGTCATGGTGGGCTCGATGGCGGCGAATGTTTCGCGCAGGCCGTTTTCATCCCAGACGTCATCGATGCCCTGAAAGAGGCCTGTATCGGTGAAGGGCGCCATGCGGTTGCCTGGATACCAGGAGGTCACATCGGGCGCGTCGGCCGTCAGGAAGTTGCGGATCGCGGTCTTGTGTGCTTCACGATCGTTGATGTTAACGATGACATTGATGTCCGGGTTTTCGGCCTGGAAGGCCGCCACGGCTGCCTCGAAGGCGGCTTTGGGTGCTGGGTTGAGATCGTCGAAGTTGATCACAAGATCCCGCGCCATGGCGGGGCCCGCGATGGCCAGCGCCAACACGGAGGTGAGAATGGAACGCATGTTTTCCTCCCTATGCTTCCATGAAACCCGGCTGTGGTGTTCCACTATTTGAGACCGAGTTTTATATGTTGAAATAGTAATCGCGACTCGCCTAGGCTTGTCAACCATGGAGCGGTGGCAGCCAAGACGCGCGAAAGGCGCGCATGTCACCGAGGGAGGATCAATGTGACGGACGCGCCCGGACAAGGGGGCCCCGGTGCGGGCACCGTGGGAAAAGCGCTTGAAGTGCTCGATCAGGTCGCGAGTTTCGGCAGGCCTGTGCGCTTCGCGGAGCTGATGAGCTCGACGCGATTTCCCAAGGCGACGCTCTACAGATTTGTGCAAACGCTCACTTCCGAGGGCATGCTCGTCTATGATCCCGAGCGCAATGTCTATGCGCTGGGCGTGCGCCTCGTGCGCCTGGCCCATGCCGCTTGGCAGACCTCCTCGCTGGCACCCATGGCGCGGCCGCATATCGAAAAGCTCTTCGAGCGCGTGGGAGAGACTGTCCATCTCGCCCAGCTTGATCACGCGAGCGTCCTTTATGTCGACAAGGTCAATGCGCGCGAGCAGGTCCCGATGTATTCCCAGGCGGGCAAGGTTGGCCCGGCCTATTGCACGGGTGTGGGCAAGGTGATGGTCGCGTTTTTGCCGGAGGCCGAGCTTGAGGCCGTTCTCAAGCAACAGAGCTTTCACCGCTTTACCGCGCATACCGTGACATCGCAGACAGAGCTGCGCATGGAACTTGAGGCCATTCGTGATCAAGGCTTCGGGTTTGACCGCGAAGAACACGAGCCCGGCATCATCTGCGTGGCTGTCCCGATCCTTACCGAACAGCAAAGGCTGCTCGGCGCGATTTCGGTCACGTCATCGACCTCGCGGACCAATCTGCGCCAACTCGCAGAGCATCTGCCGCATATCCGCGAAACCGCACGCGCGATCTCGAAAGAAGCGGTGCATTGGCGGTTCCCCGATAAAGTTCCAATTTGAGAAGAGGCATCCATGACCGGCGTCACCCTGAACAAAGTGATCAAGCGCTACGGCGATGTGCAAGTCATCCACGGTGTCGATCTCGACATTAAAGACGGCGAATTCTGCGTCTTTGTGGGCCCGTCGGGCTGTGGCAAGTCAACGTTGCTGCGCATGGTGGCAGGTCTCGAAGAGACGAGCGAAGGCCAGATCGCTATCGGTGACCGCGATGTCACCTATCTTGACCCGGCCGAGCGGGGCGTTGCGATGGTCTTTCAGACCTACGCGCTTTACCCCCATATGACGGTCGAAGATAACATGGGCTTCGGCCTGAAGATGAACAATCATCCCAAAGCCGAGATCGATGAGAAGGTTTCGGCGGCCTCGAAGATCTTGCGCCTTGATGAGTATCTCAAGCGCAAACCCGCCGCGTTGTCAGGCGGCCAGCGCCAGCGCGTGGCCATCGGGCGCGCCATCGTGCGGGGGCCGGAGGTCTTTCTCTTCGATGAGCCGCTTTCGAACCTCGACGCGGAGTTGCGGGTCGAAATGCGCGTTGAGATCGCGCGCCTCCATGCCGAAATCGGCGCGACGATGATCTATGTCACCCATGATCAGGTCGAGGCGATGACGCTCGCCGATAAGATCGTGGTGTTGCGCGCCGGCGAGATCGAGCAGGTGGGCGCGCCGATGGATCTCTACCGCGAGCCCGATAACAAATTCGTCGCCGGGTTCATCGGCTCGCCGTCGATGAATTTCGTCGCCGCGACAGTCAAAGGCGACAAGATCGCCGTGCCTTCGCTCAAACAGGATGTCGCCCTCGACATGTCGCTCCCCTCGGAAGGCGCGCGCGTTGAGTTGGGGCTCAGGCCCGAACATATCGCCATCGATAAAGCGGGCGACACCCATCGCGTTGATCTCACCGAGGCGTTGGGCGGGGTGTCCTATGCTTATCTGATGGCCGAAAACGGTGAGCGGCTCATCGTCGAAGAGCGCGGCGATGACCGGGTGAGAGCGGGCGAGACGGTGGGTATTACCTTCGATCCGGGCCAATCCCGGCTGTTTGATGCAAAAACAGAGAAACGCATCCGTTAAAGGCCCGTCGCGGCCCCGGACTTGACCCGGGGCCGCGCGCTGCGCTTTTGAGGGGCAGGGGCGGGGCGTTTACCTGCCTATGGCTTTAGCGAGGCCCCGGCGTGAGGGCCGGGGCTGCGACAGCTTTATCCCGCCAGATCGCGGACTGCTGCTAGGCGAGCGCGTTGGCTTCGGCGATGAGATCACGCCCGCATTGCGCAAAAAGCTCGGCCAGGTCGATGAAAACCCAGTTTTCCGCCAGCCTGCCGCCTTGCGCGCCGCCATCGGCCTGCGGATCGATCCGGTAGAAATCCATCACCCGCATCGTGATCGGGCCGCCCGTCGCCTTGAGGCCGAGATAATCCTCGGCGAATGTCGCATGGATCGACGGCCAGCCGCCCATGGCCGCGTAATGGCTATCGCCGAACCGGCAATAATGGTGCCCGCCCTTGCGATCGGGAAACGCGATCAGAAACGGCGCGCGGTGATCCTGAACGAAGCCGTCCCACCTGTAGTTGGAGCCGATCCCGCCGGGGCCGTACCAGAGCATGTTGTCTGTCCAGACGCCCCCCTCGCCGATCTGGCCTTCGGAGTGGAAGGTTCCGGGCGTGTATTGGCCCAGTGTCTTTGTCATCCGCTCGACCACGTCGAACGCATCGCCTTCATAGGGCGCGGTGGGGCAAAGGCCGTCTTGCGTCGCCGGGGCGGGCCAGGTGATCTCGTCTCCCAGAGAGGGGATCGGCATGCGCCGGATCTGGTACATCACATCGACCATGTCGAAAATGATGCGAGCTTCCGCGATGCGGCCGTCTTCATCGAGGCGATAGAACTCGCCCGAGCGCAGGAAGATCATGGAACCCGACGGCTTGAGCCCAAAAAGCGGCGCTGTGAAGTTGCCGACATAATGGGTGATCGCCGCGACCCAGCGCCCGTTTTCATGGAGCCGGTTCGTTCCGCCCATGAAGAGAATATCGCGGCGTTCGATCTGCGTCAGAGCCGCCGCCAGGGGTTTGAGAAACCCCTCCGCGATAGCATCGGGCCCGACGAGGTGATTCACAGGATGCGCGATGTGCCAGGAGCTGTCAGGTGTCAGCCGCGCGCTGGCTTTTGACGGATCGGCGAGGATCTCATCCAGGATGAGGCGTGTTTTTGACCGAAAGTCTTCGGAGGTTGCCGTTGTTTTAGCGTCTAACATTGGATTCATCCCGTTGTGTCACGAAAAGGGTTGGCAAAACCCGCCGCAGACGTCTAGCCTTTTTGCATACCAGTGCAATGCGTGGCGCGAGACGCTCAAAGTGTTGCCTAATTATCGGAGCAACCGGGGGAGGGTCATTGGCCCATGGCTGAAATCAGGCTCGAAAATGTGTCGAAGAGATGGGGCTCTTTCATCGGGGTCGAAGGCTTTGATTTGACCATCGCTGACCAGGAATTCCTGGTTCTTCTAGGGCCGTCGGGCTGTGGGAAAACGACGACGATGCGCATGATTGCGGGTCTCGAAGATCCGTCAGGCGGCGACATCGTGATTGATGGGAAACGCGTCAATGATCTCGAGCCGAAAGACCGTGACATCTCGATGGTGTTCCAGTCTTACGGGCTTTACCCGAATATGAATGTCTACGAGAATATCCGTTTCCCCCTGCGTGTGCGGAAGGTGCCTGCCTCGGAGCATGATGATCGGGTGATGAAAGCGGCGGGGATGGTCGAGCTTGAGCCGTTTTTGCATCGCAAACCCGCCGCCCTTTCAGGCGGCCAGCGCCAGCGTGTCGCCCTTGCCCGGGCCATTGTGCGCGAACCGAACGTCTTTTTGATGGACGAGCCGCTTTCGAACCTCGATGCGAAGCTTCGCGTCTCTACCCGCGCGCAGATCAAGAACCTGAGCCATGAGCTCAAGGTCACGACGATTTATGTCACCCATGACCAGATCGAAGCGATGACGCTGGCGGATCGCGTCGTGGTGATGAACAAGGGTGTCGTCCAGCAGGTCGGCACCCCCACCGACATCTATGACAACCCCGCCAATACCTTTGTGGCCAGCTTCATCGGCAATCCTGCCATGAACCTCGTCGAAGGCGAGTTGAAGGGCGGTGTTTTCTCCGCTGACGGGCTGACGGTGCCGGGGCTCAAAGGCCCGGACGGGCCGGTGACGCTGGGCTTCCGCGCCGAGGATGCCGCCGTTACCGATGCGGGGAAGGGCCACCTCAACAGCAATGTCTATTCGATGGAGCTTTTGGGCGACGCCACGATGGTGAGCGTGCGCACAGCGGGCGCGCTTTTAAGCGTCAAGGCCCCCAAAGACTATCGCACCGAGATCGGGAAGGATGTCTCGATCTCCATTCCAGCCGCGATCTGCCACATCTTTGCTGGAAAGGATGGCGCAAGACTTACGGCCTGAACGGCCGCATCGGCGCGGGGCTGGGGTCAGGTCAGATCGCGGCCCTCGCGCCATATGGCGAGCGCAAAAGCGCCGCCTGTTTCAAAAAGAAACTGGGAGGAAAACATGTTTCTGAAGAAAATAGCGCTTGTGGGCGCTGTCTCTCTTTTGGGCTCTACGGCTCTTGCTGGCGGCCATGGGGCTTGCCCATCGGAAGGGCGGGTTTCGATCGTGGGCAATGAGTTCCCCGCGATCCAGACGGTTGGCGCGGGCGCGATGGCCTGTGGCAGCGACGCGGTCGACGTTTCGACCAATCTGACCGCTGATCACCAGACGATCAACGTGCCGGGCATGCAGGGCGATCCGGCGGAATATACCTCAGCGATCATCGCCAACTCATCCATCGTGGCGCTGATGAACGAAGACGTCATCAGGCCGCTTGACGATCTTGTCGCGATGCATGGCGAGGGGATCAAGCCCAACCAGCTTATCACGATCAATGGTCAGGTGATGGCGGTGGCGTTCATGGCCAATGCGCAGCATCTCGTCTATCGCGCTGATGTGCTTGAGGCGGTGGGGAAAGCGCCGCCAAGCACCTATGAAGAGATGCTTGAGACGGCGGAGGCGATCCGCGCCGCGGGGATCATGGAAAACCCGGTCGGCGGTGCCTATGCGGCGGGCTGGAACCTCGCGCAGGAATTCAACAACATGTTCATCGGCTTCGGTGGCGCGCATTTCAAGCCGGGGTCGGCGGAGCCGAATGTGAATTCGGAAGCCGGTGTTCAGGCGCTGGAAATGATGAAGGCGCTTTCGGAATACATGAATTCTGATTTCCTGACCCATGATTCGAACGCCACCAATGCGGAGTTCCGCGCGGGCAATACCGCCATCATGAACATGTGGGGCTCGCGCGCGGCGACGCTTGTGACAGTCGACGGCGTGCCTCAGGAGGTCGTTGACGGCTTCGCTATCGCCGGTCCGATGACCGTGGGCGGCGGCGATACGCCCGCCACGACGCTCTGGTGGGACGGCTGGACTGTCGCGAAAAATATCTCCGATGCGGATGCCGAGGCGACGTTCCTGGCGATGAAAAACGCCATTGATCCGTCGATCCTCGAGGATCCCGAGGTGCCAACGCAGGCCGTTTGGCTCATTGACGGATATCAGCCCACAGAGGCAGCCGTGGGCGTTTTCGCGGCCGCCAACGCGGGCTCGGTGCCTTATCCCATGCTGCCTTTCATGGGCCTGATGCATACCGCGCTCGGCAATGAGCTTGCGGATTTCATGCAGGGCAACGAAAGCGCAGAACAGGCGCTCGCGGATGTCGAGGCGGCATATATCGCCGCGGCCCGTGAACAGGGCTTCCTCTAAGACAAGCTGCGGGCCGGCCTTCGGGTTGGCCCGCTCCTCCGTAGGGTGCGCCGGGCGCACCTCTCGCACTGGTGCGCGCTGCGCACCCTACGGTGAGGCACATTCATGAAACACCGCACATTCATTTGGTTCTTTGCGCCCACGGCGGCTGCGATGCTGCTTTTCATCGCGTTCCCGATCGTGTCGGTCATCACGCAGTCGCTTTTCACACCCCATGAAGCGGTGCTCATCGAAACAGAAAATTGCGGCCCGTTCGGCTGCACCACCGAAACAGCCATCGATCAGGAGGCCACGCAGGTCTTGCGCGATGAAGCGCCGCTCGGGCGGTTTGTGGGGCTCGAGATCTATACAGATCGGGCGCATCTGGCGTTTGGCGAGGTGAGCGAGGCCTGGCGGACATCCCCGAGCCTTGGCGCGTTCTTCGACAGCCTGTGGAACTTGCCGTTTTATGACGCGCTCGCCTTTACGCTCACCTACACCTTCATCTGCACGCCTCTTTTGATCGCTCTGGGCTTTGCAATCGCGGTGGCAGTGAACTCGCTGCACAAACGGCTCAAGGGCCTGATGATCTTCTTTTCACTCCTGCCGATGATCGTGACGCCGCTCATCGGATCGCTGATCCTCTTTTGGATGGTCGATAGTCGCGGGGTTTTGGGCAACTTCCTGAGTTGGCTGGCCAATGATCCGGACCTTTCGGTGAAGGCATCGACGCCGCTGATGTGGATCTGTCTCATCGTCTACGGGATCTGGTCGTCCGCGCCCTTTGCGTTCGTCGTCTTTTACGCGGGGCTTCAGACCGTTCCGCAAGACACCATCGAATCCGCTCAGATCGACGGGGCGACCCGCTGGCAGCAAATTCGTTATGTGATCATCCCGCATCTGGCGCCGCTGGTGACCTTCGTGGCGCTCATTCAGCTCATGGATAACTTCCGTGTGCTTGAGCCGATCCTGGGCTTTCAGGCCCAAGCCCATGCGCAATCACTGAGCACGTTCATTCTCAGCGATCTGAGCGGCGAGACACGCCAGCTTTCTTCGGCGGCCACGACATCTGTTCTCACGATCATCGGGATCGCGATCCTTTTGTCGCCGGTCCTCGTGCGCACCTATCGCGACTTCAACCAGAAGAGCCATTGAGATGTCCACGCTTGCCCAACGTCGCCCGCTTCCGCTCAAAATCGGCCTTTGGCTTTTTGTCTCGCTCTGGTTTGTTGCCGCGGCCTTCCCGTTTTTCTGGACCCTTTGGGGCAGTTTCAAAGTCGAGCTCGATTTCTTCTCGATTGCTGATTGGACGAACGCACTCGTGGGGCGCAACACCCAAGCCACCCATGGCAGCGCATTCACCTCGGCAGGCTATGAAGGCGCTTTCGTTCAAGAGGGCTTTTGGCGCAACACGATCAACACGTTCCTCGTGTGCCTTTGCGTGGTGACGATCTCGCTCACCATCGGGACGCTCGGCGGATATGCGCTTTCGCGGTCAGGCTACAAATATGTCTTCTGGCTGCTGATCATCGCGCTGATGTTTCGCGCCTTGCCGCAGATCACGCTCGTATCCGGCTATCTGCCGCTCTTTTTTGATTTGAATGTCTGGGGCTACCTGCCCACGGCGATCATCGTGCTCGTGGCGATCAATCAGCCGTTCACCCTGTGGATGCTCCACTCCTTCTTTGAATCGATCCCCAAGGATCTCGATGAGGCGGCGAAGGTCGATGGCTGCACGCAGTTTCAAGCGTTCCGCCATGTGATCATCCCCGTGATGTGGCCGGGCGTGATCACAACCGGGCTCTTCTCGTTTCTGCTGGCCTATAACGATTTCGTCGTGACGGCGCTGATTCTCAACGAAGGCAACCGGACAATGGTTCCGCAGATCGCCGCCTTTTTGGGAACGACCTATACCGAGGGCAATGTGATGTTTGCAGTGGCAGCCGTGGTCAGCGCGACGGCCCCTCTCTTTGTCCTGGTCATGTTCTTTCAGCGTCAGATCGTTTCTGGCCTGACAGCCGGCGCAGTGAAGGGGTAAGAGCAAACGGGACCGGGGCCGTTTGGACGCGCGGGCAGGCGCGCGTCTCTCCTTCCTCGCGTCTCGCGTCATTACACTGAGGAGAAGCGGGATGCCTTATGATGTTATCGTCGTTGGCGCCGGATCGGCGGGGAGCATTGCAGCGGCCGAACTCTATCGCCGTGGTGTGGGCCGGGTGCTCGTTCTGGAAGCCGGCGCAAACGATTTTCACCCGCTCGTTGCGATGCCCATGGGCCTCACCTGGTTGATGGGCTCTTCGCGCGATTGGAACCTCACATCGCTCCCGATGCCTGAGGCGGGCATGCGTTCGATCAAAGCACCGCGCGGCAAGATGGTGGGCGGCTCAGGCTCGATCAATTCGATGGTTTGGTTTCGCGGGCGCGGGCAGGACTTTGATGCCTGGGAGGTCCCCGGCTGGGGCTATGGCGATGTCGAACCGATTTTCGAGGAAGTCGAAACCCATCTCACGCCCCATCGCCTGCCCAACCCTCACCCGCTTACAGAGGGGCTTGGGGCGATGCTGCCGACAAATTCAGGCCGTGTCAGCCCGGACCGGGAAAGCGCGGGCGTCTTTGAATTCAACATGAAGAATGGCCGCCGCAACTCGGCCGCGCGCGCCTATCTGAGGCAACATGATATTCCGGTCACGACCGGCGCCCAGATCGATCGGTTGACCTGGCGTGCAGGGCGCGTGGCGGGCGTCAGGCTCGTTGACGGGAGCCAGATCGACGCGGCGAAGGGTGTTGTGCTTTGCGCGGGCTCGCTGATGTCGCCGGCGATCCTGATGCGCTCGGGGATCGGGCCGCGCGCCGAGCTTGAGAAATTGGGGATAAAGGTGCGCATGGACGCGCCCGAGGTCGGGCGCAACCTCCATGATCATCCGGCCTTCCCGCTGCATTTCGAAGGGGCAGGGACAGGTTACGGCCTGGAGCCCGCGCAGTGGTGGAACTGGGCCAAGGCGCCGATTGATCTGATGCTGGGCCGTGGGCCGCTCGCCTCGCCCACGGTCGAAGGCGGTGCGTTTTTCAACGCGCGCGGCGAGGCGGCCGAGCCCGATGTGCAAAGCCATTTCATCCCTTTCCATCTCGATCATCGCGGCAAGAAATACGCGTTGAAATCGGGGTATCTTGCTGATGTTTGCGTCTGCCGACCAAAGAGCAGGGGCCTTCTCAAGCTCGCCTCAAGCGACCCCGCCGCCCCGCCTGCGTTTGATCTCGGTCTCTTCCGCGAGGAAGACGATCTCGACACGCTCACCGCGGGTGTGGAGCGCCTCAGATCGCTGCTCGCAGAGGCTGATTTCGGCGGACGGCGCGGCAAGGAGGTCTCTCCCGGCGCAAAAGTGAGCGGGGAGGCTCTTAAGGAGCGCATCCGACAAGGCGCGGGCACAGCTTATCACCCGGTGGGAACCTGCCGGATGGGCGAGGATGACGGCTCGGTCGTGACGCCCGAGCTTGCCGTGCGCGGGGTCGAAGGCGCTTGGGTGGTCGATGCCTCGGTGATGCCGCGCGTGACATCGGCCAACACGAACGCGCCATCGATGATGATTGGTTGGAAAGGGGCGCAGATGATCGCCCGCCACATGGGCGCGTGAAGCCGCGCCTTAGCGATTGCAAAACAAGCAGCGCGCCGTTTCGCGCAATGCCCGTAAGGAGGACATATGAAAGGCTCAAGACCCCAGCAAGCTATGCTCACGCGCGACACAGACATGAGCAAGACCGAAGAAACCCGCGCCGTCATCGAAGGCATGGTGGACGGCCTTAACGACCATCGCATCGGCGATATCGGCGAGTTTTTCGCCGACGGCTTTCGTTGGTTCGGCAATACCGGCTGCGGCACCAAGAACGGGCTCGAAGAGTTTCAGACCAACTGGCAACAGCCGTTTCAGGCGGCCTTTCACGATAAGGTCTGCGTGGATGAAGCGCGGATGTATATGGGGGAATGGGCGGCAGCTTTTGGCCGCCAGGAAGCAACCCATGGCGGCGAGTTCATGGGCATCCCGGCGACGGGCAAGCGGATCACGATCAGATACATGGATTTCTGGAAGGTCGTGGATGGCAAGATCGTCGATAATTACGTGATGGTCGATTTCCCGCATGTGCTCGCTCAGCTTGGCCATGACGCCTTTAACGGAGAAGGGTGGGAGAGCTTTGACCGCGGTGAGAAACGCCCGCCTGCACCCTGACCTGGCCCGATGGTTGGCAAGGTCACCTCTGCTGAAGTTGCTGAACGCGCGGGCGTGAGCCGGTCGGCCGTGAGCCGTGTGTTCACGCCGGGTGCGTCGGCCTCACCGGCGACGGTGGCCAAGGTGCGCCAAGCTGCCGCTGAGCTCGGATACCGGCCCAATGCCATTGCCCGCTCGCTTTTGACCGGCAAGAGCCGGATCATCGGACTGGTCGTGAGTTATCTCGACAACCATTTCTACCCGGGCCTCATTCAAGCGCTCTCGCATGCGCTCCAGGCGGAAGGGTATCATATCTTGATGTTCATGGCCGCGCCCGATGGGCACGACGCCGTCGAAGTTGTCGAGGATATTCTTGATTATCAGGTCAACGGCCTCGTTCTCGCCTCTGTGACGCTGACATCGGATCTTGCGGAGCGGTGTCGCGCGCTGGGCGTGCCGGTTGTTTTGCTCAACAGGCGTCAGGGCGATGACGATGAGCTTGCAGCGCATTCCGATAATTTCGCGGGCGGCAAGATCGCCGCGGAGCGGCTGATCGGCAGGGGCGCGCGGCGCATTGGGCATCTTGCGGGATGGTCGGGCGCGAGCACACAGCAGGAGCGCGAAGCAGGGCTGCGCGCTGGGCTTGAGGCCCATGGCCACGCGCTCTTTGCGCGGGAGGCGGGCAATTTCAGCGCCGATGGCGCGCGGGAGGCCACGCGCGCGCTCTTTTCCGGCGCGCGGCGGCCCGATGCGCTCTTTGTCGCCAATGATTTCATGGCGCTCATCGCGATGGATACACTGCGCTATGAGCTTGGGCTGAGCGTGCCGGGGGATGTCGCGGTAATCGGGTTTGATGATGTCCCGGCGGCCGCTTGGCCCGCCTATGGGCTCACGACGGTCCGGCAGGATACCGCGCTTTTGACCGAACGAACGCTCGCGCTTCTCCTCGGGCGCGTGGATGGGCCCGCTGCCCCTCTCCCGGTCAGGCTCGTGGCGCGCCAGAGCGGCTAGGGGCGCTCCGCAATCCCGGGTGCGCCGGGTCACAAAAGAATGCGCATCCCGCCGTAAACAACGCCCGCGATAAAGAGCGTTTCAAGCACGATCAAAGCGACAGCCGCGCCCCCCACCGAGAGGATCTTGCGCAGGTTCGATTTCATTCCAACCGCCGCGATGGCCGTGAGCAACAGCCAGCGGGAGGCCGAAGAGAGCGTCTCGATGGTGGCTGCGGGCATGAGCCCCGTGCTCGAAAGCGTCGCAAGAGCCAGAAACCCGAGCACGAAGCCGGGCAGAAGCGGCGGGCGGCCTTCGCCCGCAGCGGCCACCGCGAAGCGACGGATCAAAAGAGAAGCAACGAGCACCACGGGGGCGAGCATGGCCACGCGGAAGAGTTTGACGAGGGTCGCCATATCGCCGGCCTCTTGCGAGACGGAATAACCCGCGCCCACGACCTGCGCGACGTCATGGATCGATGCACCGATGAATATCCCCGCCTCGAACGCGCCAAACCCTTTGAGGCCCATCAAGATCGGGTAGAGGATCATCGCCAGCGTCGAGAGGACTGTCACGCCCATGACCGTGAAGATGAGGTTTTCTTCTGATTTCTCGTCCTTGGGCAGAATGGCGGCGATGGCCATGGCCGCTGATGCGCCGCAAATCGCCACCGACCCCGCGGTGAGCAGCGAGAAGCGCCAACGATGCCCGAGAAGCGGCCCGATGAGGAGACCAAAGCAGATCGTCGCGATGACAGCGAACACGACGAGCGCGATAAGCTCGAGCCCAAGCCCGGCCATGAGCTGAGCAGAAATGCGCACCCCGAGGAACGCAACGCCCATGCGCAGGAGGGTGCGCGCCGCGAAATCGATGCCGGGTGCTGTCCGGTCTTCTTCGCCGAGAAAGCCGAGGGCCATGCCGATGAGCAGCGCCAGAAGCATGGCGGGCGTTGCATAATGCTGCGCGAGAAATTGCGCGGCGATCGCGGCCAGAAGCGAAACGGCAACGCCCGGGCCCAGACGCTGCGCCGCGCCACGGAGCCTTTCCATGGAAGTGAAGGGCGCGCTTTCGGCTTTCATTGTCGGGCCTTTTCCTCATGATCACGGCGCGCCTCAGGGCCGCTATTTGCGTGCGCGTGTCGCGCCCGTGCGTGCCGCACGATGATCCTTGGCTGAGAGACTATGGCAGAAGCTGCGACCGATCCATGAAGATTTCCGTCGCGCATCGCCCAATTCATGTTGACGGTCTTATCCAACGCTGCCTCCTTGCGCAGGAGAGGAGAACGCTGTGGCTGCCTTAGAAAGTGCCTTTGAGATTGCGCGTGAGCGGCACATGCGGGTCGTGTTTCCCGAAGCGGGCGAGCCGCGCGTGGCAGAGGCCATGGCGCGGCTCAAGAGCGAAGAGCTTTGCGAGCCGATCCGTTGCCCCGAGCCCTCTGACGCGCGCATTGAGGCACTTGTCGCGCGGGGCGTGAGCGCCACGATTGCGCGACGCGCCCAAACCAAGCCTCTCCTTGCCGCTGCGGCCTGTGTCGCCCTGGGCGAAGCCGATGTCATGGTGGCCGGGGCCCAAAGCCCGACCCGGCGGGTCATCGAGGCGGCAGCGCTCATCATCGGCAAAGCCCCTGGCATCCATGCGCCCTCAAGCTTCTTTCTGATGGTGTTCCCGGATGGGAGAGAGATGATCTGGGCGGATTGCGCCGTTAATCCGTATCCCGACGCGGACACACTCGAAGCGGTTGCGCGCGCCTCAGCGGCATCTGCCACACAGCTTCTTGGTGAAGCGCGCCTGGCGCTTTTGTCGTTTTCCACCGGGCGCTCCGGCGCGGGCGCGAGCGTCGATCTTGTGCGCGAGGTCGCCGAAAGAACCGGCTTTACGGGGCCGCTCCAGGCTGACGCGGCGCTCAATGCGGCCATCGCCGAGATCAAGGGTGTGGCCAGCCGAGATGCCAATGTGCTCGTCTTTCCCAACCTGGATGCAGGCAATATCGCGTATAAGCTCGCGCAAGAGCTCGCGGGCGCGCAGGCAATCGGGCCGATCCTACAGGGCTTTGCCAAGCCGGTCTGCGATCTGTCGCGCGGCGCGCGGCCAGAGGACATCGTCGCCGCCACTGTCTTGAGCATCGCGCAGATGCCTCTGGGCGCGGCGGGCCAACCCACTTGAGCCGCCCGCGCCACTTGCATGGCCCTTACTCCGCCGCCTGCGCTGTGACTTGCGAGCGCATGTCAGCCCGGTCAATCCCCGCGACGGCGACAGGCTTTTTCATCGCATCGCGGCGGAACGGTTCGCCAAGTTCCTGGTTGATCATGGCTTCAATGAGCGTCGTCCTGCCCTGCTCCATCTGGTCCTTGATCGCCTGGTTGAGGGCGCTTGTCAGTTCGTCCATCGTGCGCGCGACAACGCCTTTCAGCCCGCAAGCTCGCGCGATCGCGGCGTAACTCACCTCTTCATCGAGTTCGGTGCCGACGAAATTGTCGTCGAACCAGAGCGTTGAGTTTCGCTTCTCCGCGCCCCATTGATAATTGCGGAACACGATCTGAGTGATGCCGGGCCATTCGCCTCGACCAATGGCTGTGAGTTCGGTCACTGAAATGCCGAAGGCGCCATCGCCCGCGAAGCCCACAACAGGCACATCAGGGCGGCCGATCTTGGCGCCTACAATCGATGGCAGCCCATAGCCGCAAGGCCCGAAAAGGCCGGGCGCGAGATATTTGCGGCCTTGGTCAAAGTCGGGATACGCGTTGCCGATGGCGCAGTTATTGCCGATGTCGGACGAAATAATCGCCTCGCGCGGCAGGGCTTGTTGGATTGCGCGCCAGGCCATGCGCGGGCTCATCCAATCGGGCTTGGCGGCGCGGGCGCGCTGGTTCCAGGTGGTGCCTGGATCGTCGTCTTCATGGGTCATTTCCGTGAGCTGCTGCTTCCAGCGGCTCTTTGTTTCAGCGATTCTCTGACGCCGGGTGTCGCGACCATGATCGCCTGCCTGCGCGGTGAGATCGCCCACGATCCCTTGGGCAACTTTTGCCGCATCGCCCACGATGCCGACGCTGACTTTCTTCGTCAGGCCGATGCGATCAGGGTTGATATCGACCTGTATGACCTTGGCGTCCTTGGGCCAGTATTCCATGCCATAGCCTGGAAGCGTCGAAAACGGGTTGAGCCTCGTGCCGAGCGCGAGCACGACATCGGCCTCTTTGATCAGCTCCATCGCGGCCTTCGAGCCATTATAGCCCAGCGGCCCCGCGAAAAGCGGATGCGAGCCCGGAAACGCATCATTGTGTTGGTAGCCCACGCAAACGGCGGCATCGAGCCGCTCTGCCAAAGCGATGGACGCCGCGATCCCGCCTTCTGACAGAACGACACCCGCCCCGTTCAGGATGACCGGGTTTTCGGCCGACGACAGAAGCTCCGCTGCCTTGGCAATCGATTTTTCGCCGCCCGGGCTGCGCTCGAACTCGATGGGCTCGGGCAGGTCGATATCGATGATCTGGGTCCACATATCGCGCGGTATGTTGAGCTGTGCCGGGCCGCTGAGCCGTTTTGCCTGAGCGATCACGCGGGTCAGGACCTCAGCGACACGAGACGGATCGCGCACCTCTTCCTGATAGGCGACCATGTCTTGAAAGAGCGCCATCTGTTCGACTTCCTGAAATCCGCCTTGCCCGATTGTCTTGTTGGCGGCTTGCGGTGTCACAAGAAGGAGAGGCGTGTGGTTCCAGTAGGCGGTTTTGACAGCGGTCACGAAGTTGGTGATGCCCGGCCCGTTTTGCGCGATCATCATCGACATCTGCCCGGTTGCGCGGGTAAACCCATCTGCCATGAAACCGGCCGATCCCTCATGGGCGCAATCCCAGAAGGTTATGCCTGCTTGCGGAAAAAGATCGGAGATCGGCATCATCGCCGAGCCGATAATGCCAAAGGCATGTTCTATCCCATGGCGTTGCAGAACTTTAACGAAGGCTTCTTCGGTCGTCATCTTCATGGGGCTCTCCACGATCAATTCGGCGGCGGCCGATATCTTGTCACTGTGTTTCTCTCTAGGAGGGTGCGGGCTTTCCCGCCAGTGAAAAAATGACCCTGTTTTTCACTGGCTGGTGCGCGGATTTACATCACGCGTAAGACCGTACGCTCAGGGCCCCTCACCCGAAAACGCGGGTGAGCGCCTGGTCAATGCCATCTGTGACGGCATCAATATCATCTGATGTCGAAATGAGTGCGGGTGAGAGGCAAAGCGTGTTGTTATAACCTTGGAAGCTGCGGTTGGTCGCCCCGATCACGATCCCCTGGTCCATGCAATCTTTGACCACAGCTTGCACCTTGGCTTCGTCTGCGGGCTCTCTGCTCTCTTTGCTTTTCACAAGCTCGGCTCCGCAAAAGAGCCCCTTGCCGCGCACGTCGCCGATGACGCGGTGCTTTTCGGCAAGCGCATTGAGGTTTTCCAACACGCGGTTTCCCATGGCGCGCGTGTTGGCCATGAGATCTTCTTCCTCGATGATCTTCATGTTCTCTATGGCCGCCGCCGGGCCCGCCGTGCAGCCGCCGAATGTCGAGATATCGCGGAAGTAGTTGAGCGGGTCGCTCGCATCGTCGCGGAACATCTCGAAAACGGCTTCTGTTGTCACCGTGCAAGAGATCGCCGCATAGCCTGACGCGACCCCCTTCGCCATGGTGACGATATCAGGCTCAACATCGAAGTTCTGGTAGCCAAACCATTTGCCTGTCCGACCGATGCCGCACACAACCTCATCGATGATCAGGAGAACATTGTATTTCTTGCAAATCTCCTGAACGCGCGGCCAATACCCCTCGGGCGGGGTGATCACGCCGCCGCCTGCTGTCACGGGTTCAAGGATCAACCCGCCGACCGAATCCGGCCCTTCGCGCAGGATCACTTTTTCGATCTCGTTGGCGGCGGCGATCCCGTAATCAACGCCGGCCAGCCCTTCAGCCCAATCCTGTTCATGGGCGCGATATTCAAGGCAATGCGGCACCGGCACGAAGCCATCGGGGAAGGGGCCGTATTGCGCATTGCGCTGATGGTGACCGCCCGAGGCCATCGTTGCGATGGTCGTGCCGTGATAATCCCGCTCGCGGAACAGGATCTTGTGCTTCTTGCCGCCGTAGCGCTTGTGCGCGATCTGGCGCACCATCTTATATGCTTTCTCGTTGGCCTCTGATCCCGAGTTCGAGAAATAGACCCGGCTCATCCCTGGCATCTTGTCGATCAA